>JAGRBF010000256.1 GCA_020434205.1 Calditrichota bacterium
TACCTGGGGACCCACCGCTACTGGGTTCTTTCCCGCAGCGACTTTGCCGTTTATGACCTTTCCTACGATCTGCGTAACCTCAAGGCCCGTTACGATCTGGCCTACAGCCCCCGCTCCTGGGCTTCGACCCCGGATAACCCCTTTATCTGGTTGGGCTACGGCTCATTTATCAACAGCATTTCCCGCCTTACCAAAAGCAGCGGGGAGGAAAACGTTATTCCCGGGGAAATGTTCTCCCGGCCAATCGGCATGGTGGCCATCCCGGGAACCCAACGGGTTTATGTTCTGGACGACCGGGAAAACGACGACCGCCTCCTGACCTACGACAACGGCCAGAAGCGAGGCGAGATGCTTATCCCCGACGGCGAATACCTGGGGATGATCCTGAGCGGCAGCGGCCGGCAGTTAATCCTCGCCGAAAACCGGGCACTTTACCAGATCCCCCTCTCCGCGCCCGGACAGCGCCGGGATTATGCCCTGCCGGCGGAGACCCGCAGCCTCGATTTTTTTTCCGTGGGAAGCCGCTCCTATTTGCTCAGCGCCGTCGACAACTCCCAGCAAAGCCGCCTTACCCGGATCGATTCCACCGGCAGCGCGGAAAGCAGCCTGACCTTTGCCGTTACCTATTACCGGATCGCTTACGACCCGCGGCAGGATCGTTACCTGGCGGCCCGCTATATTCCCGGGGAGGTAGACCGGGTGATGGATCTGGGCACCAACGGGGGTGAGGTGGGCCTGCTCCCGGAAAGTTTTGTGGATATCAGCCAGATTGTGGTTAACGCGGAGGATGGCAGCATCCTGATTCTGGATGGCGGCAACAGCCTGATTTCCCTGTATGACGGCGACCGCCGCTTTATCAGCACCTCCCGCAACAGCCGCGGAGAGCGCTATGTCGGCACCCCCTACCGGCTGTTGATTCAGTAAGGCCGGGAAAAAATCCCGGGCTCTCGCGGTGCTCCCCGGAGGCAATATTACCCGATCTTCTTCTTTTTATTGAAAAACGGGCTTTTCTTAAGCCTTGAAAATCGTATATTTTGAGACATTTACAAACGACACATACCTTTGGGCGGATTTTTAGCTCAAAAGACAACCTCCGGAAAAAACACCCGTAGGAACAATTGAGACCTAAGGAGGACTGAATGGCCAACTTCGAAGTTGCACGGCAAGACAACGCCGAAGTATCGGTGCTGCAACTTACCGGATACCTCGATGCTCACACTGCTCCTGAATTTGAGGGTGCCCTCAAAAAGTTGATGCAGGAATCCCGTTTTAAAATTGTGGTAAACCTGGACAGACTCCAGTACATCAGCTCGGCGGGCCTGGGCGTATTTATGGGGTTCATCGAAGAAATTCGCCAGAATAGCGGCGACATTAAAATTTCGCAAGTTAGCCAGCGGGTATACAAGGTATTTGATCTCCTCGGATTTCCCAGTCTGTACGAATTTTATGAAAGTGCTGATGAAGCCATCGGGAAATTCTCCCTGTAAATGAAGGATTTTTCATGACCGACAAAAAAACCCGTACGGCTCGCAAAAACGGCGAACTCTATCGGCTGAAACTTCCCGCGGATTCCGCGAACCTCGACATTATCCGCCGCTTTGTTTCCGGCATCGCGGAGAATATGGGGTTTTCGGGGGACGATATTTACGAGATCGAACTGGCCGTCGACGAAGCCTGCGCCAATGTGGTTAAACACGCCTACGCCAATGCCAAAAA
>JAGRBF010000257.1 GCA_020434205.1 Calditrichota bacterium
AAAAAGCAGCGAGAGGCCCCAAAAGGCCCAAAATTCGACAATTTAGATGATTGTCAACACGCCCTAACATCAGTAATTAAAAAGAGATAAAGCGAAAGAAAAAAAAATAAAAAAAATAATTGCCGCCTTCAATATGACCCTGGACGGGGTTTGCGACCACACCGCGGGACTGCCGGATCCTGAAATACATCAGCATTATACCGACCTGCTCAACGCGGCGGGAACAATTCTGTATGGCAGCAAAACCTATCAACTCATGAAATACTGGCAACCCTTTGTCCAAAATCCCTCGGGAGAAAAAGCAATGGACAATTTTGCCCTGGCCATAGATAAAATTCCCAAAATTGTTTTTTCACACCAGCTGAAGAATACGGAATGGGCAAGTGCGGAAATGTCCGACCAACCGCTGTCGCAAAAAGTCCGGGACCTTAAACAACAATCGGGCAAAGCCGTTTTGGTTGGCAGCCGAAGCCTGATTATCCAGTTGCTTCAGCTCAATTTGATAGACGAATTCCAGCTTTGTGTTTACCCGGTAATTGCGGGAAGTGGCCTGCCCTTATTTGAAGATCTGAACAACCGAACACTCCTTAAACTCATTAAGACCAAAACTTTTGGCGGCGGTGCGGTAATTTTTTATTACAAGCCGGCCGGGTAACGGCGATTTCGGGCGAAAAGCGGGAGGCAATTATCCACAAGTTTATTTGGTTAAACGCCGGTTTTTGGTTAGCTTGCGGTGCTTGTTTAATTCGCTTCCCGTCTTAACCGCAGTCCACAACTAACAGGACTCCATGGCCACAAAACCTTCCAAAGTTATCCTCAGAATTATCTTGTTGGTCGGTACTATCGTTTCCCTCTTTTTCGTCCCCTGGATTTTGGTTAAAGCCTGGATAATGCCCTTGCCGGATACCCTCCAGGAACAACTCAACGAAGCAATTGAGCTGGGTTTCGACGGCATTATCCTTTATGTGGATCAGGCAGGCAAAACGCCGGAATTTTACGCGGCCGGCTGGCATAACCGGCAGCAAAAAATTCCCGCTAACCCGCATGCCTTGTTCAAAATCGCCAGCATCGGCAAACTTTATGATGCGGTTTCTATCACCAAACTGGTGCACGAGGGACGATTGTCCCTGGACAAAACCCTGGCAGACTATTTCCCGGAATTGGTGGGGCGAATTGAATATGCGGAAAAAATTACCCTGCGAATGATGGTGCAGCACCGCAGCGGTATTCCCAATCTAACCGACACCCCCAATTTCTGGACAGACCCGCCCAAAAGCAGTGAAGAAGCCTTCGAGCGGGTCCTGGATTTACCGGCCAACTTTGAGCCCGGTACGGATTACCAGTATTCCAACACCAACTACATGCTGCTTTCCCTGCTTATCGAAAAGGTTACCGGACACCCCAAATTCCAATTCATCAAAGAAAAAATCCTGGCCCCCCTCAATCTGGATCACACTTTCGGCTCTCGGGGCGAGGTTAATTTGGACAGCCTGATGAGCGGTTATTACGTGGGCATCGAAGAGGATATCAAAACGGCGGATTACGGCTCGATGGTCGCCACGGCGGAAGATGTGGGCATCTTTTTGCGCGCCCTGAACGACGGCTCGGTGTTTGAAGATGGGGAACGGGACATCTACGCCTCCATCTACGTTTTCGAACATACTGGCTTAATTCCGGGCTATCAGAGTTTCGCCAAATACCACCCGGATATCGACGCGGTGGTGGTTCAGTTCAACAATACCACCAATTTCAGCGGCTACGACTGGAACCTGGCGGAAATTATCTATAGCCGCGCTGTTAAAATTCTCCATAAACGCAAGTAGACACCACCCCGGAAACGGCCCTTTCCATGACAGAACAAAAGGCACCATGGTATTCCCTCCTGCTGATTATCCTCTCCGGTGAATCCGTTTTTATTCTGCCATTCGTCCTTTCGCGGGTGTTCCGGCCTACCGTGCTGGATGCCTTCGGTCTCAGTAATGTGGAACTGGGATTGTGCTTTTCCATCTATGGGGTGGTAGCCCTGATCTCCTATTTCTTCGGAGGTCCCCTGGCCGATAAGTATCCGCCGAGAAAATTGATAGCCGTGGCCCTTTGGATGACGGCTCTGGGCGGCCTGGTTTACGCCACTTTTCCCGATTACACGACGTTGAAGATTCTGTACGGGTACTGGGGTTTTACCACCATTTTTTTGTTCTGGGCCCCGATGATCAAGGCCACAAGGGTGTGGGGCGGATCCACCTCGCAAGGTAAGGCCTTCGGCTTTCTGGACGGCGGACGTGGCCTGGTGGGCGCCCTGTTCGGCACCATGGGGGTGCTGATTTTTGCCTTGTTCATCAGTTCGGAGATTGCCGAAGCGTCCCTTGCGGAACGCCGGGAAGCCTTCAAATACGTCATTCTGCTGACCTCCGGCATCGTCGTTCTGGTCGGCCTGGCAGTGTGGTTCTTTTTGAAAACGGGCGGCTCGTCGGAAAAAGAGCTTATCCTCCGGAAGATATCGCTAGATCAAATCAAGGACGTGCTGCGTTTGCCCGCCGTCTGGTTGCTGATGGTCATCATTCTCTGTGCCTACGTCGGCTACAAAATCACCGACGTTTTTTCTCTTTATGCCCAGGACGTGATGCGCTATGATCAGGTGCAATCGGCCAAAGTCGGCACGTTTTTGTTGTACATCCGCCCGGTAATCGGCATCCTGGTTGGCCTGCTGGCGGACCGGTCGCAAATTACCCTCTGGCTGGTGCTTAGTTTTGCCCTCACCTTTTTCGGGGCCTTTTTGTTTGCCACCGGGGTCGTTGCCGAATCGCTGACCGTGTTGTTTTTTGTATCCATTCTGATCGTGGCCATCGGGGTTTATGCGGCGCGCTCCCTCTACTTTGCGGTGATGGAGCGGGGGCAAATCCCCATTGTGCTGACCGGTACGGCAGTGGGCCTCATTTCTATCGCAGGCTATACCCCGGATATTTTTGCGGGACCGGCCATGGGTTACCTGTTGGACCAATCCCCGGGCGCCGCCGGCCATCAGCATGTCTTCTGGATGTTGGCCTTCTTTTCCCTGATCGGTGGTATCGCCGCATGGGGGTACCACCAGCGGTATCGCACCAAATAGCTGCAAAATAAACCTGACCCTCAACCCCGGGAACCGCCGTTATGAAGAATATTTCCAGGCTGACGATGCTCACCCTGACCGCTTTGATCGCTTTCCTGGCCTTTAGCGAAGAGAATCCCAAACCGGCCCTTTACCTGATCGGCGATTCCACCGTCAAAAACGGCAGCGGCAAAGGCGCCGACAGTCTGTGGGGATGGGGAGATATGATTTCCCAATATTTTGATACCTCCCGGATTTCTATTCACAATCACGCCCTGGGAGGGCGCAACACCCGCACCTTTCGCTACCATGACCGCTGGAATAAAATTCTTGAGAACGTGAATGAGGGCGACTACGTTTTGATTCAGTTTGGCCATAACGACGGCGCCCCGGTGGTTAGCCGCGCTTACGGTTCGATACGGGGCAATGGCCCGGACACCCTCTTTGTGGTGCACGACAGCACCTTCTTTCTCAAATCCGAAACCGTGCATACCTACGGCTGGTACCTGCGCCAATACATCAATGAGGCCCGCGAGAAAGGGGCCACCCCCATCATTCTGTCCATGGTTCCCCGCAATATGTGGGAAGAGGACAAGGTGATCCGCGCCCATGCCAGTTACGGGAAATGGGCCAGGGAAGCGGCTGAACAGGAAGAGGCGTTATTTATTGATTTGAATGAGATTACCGCCCAAAAATACGAGGCTCTGGGGCCGGAAAAAGTTAAGTTGATGTATTTCCCGGGAGACCATTCCCATACCAACCGGGAGGGGGCCGTCGACAATGCGGAATCGGTGGTATTGGGTCTCCTGACGGCAAGGGAATGTGACCTGAAGAACTACCTTAACGAGCGGGGAAAATCGCTTGAATAGAGGGTCCTGTTGGGTTACGCTGCGCTAACCCAACCTACGACCTACGCCGGAACGACAAATTTGCAGTTGTAGGTCGGGTTGCGCGGTTCAACCCGACAACCAGGGGTTAAGATCCTGTTGGGTTACGCTGCGCTAACCCAACCTACGACCTACGCCGGAGCGATAAAAAAAGGGGATCTTGCTGGCAAGATCCCCTTTTTCATTTTAAATCGCCGGCGCCTTAACGCCCCTGCGGTTCAATGGCTTTATTTGATCCGCACAAACTCGATGCGGCGATTGCGGGCCCGACCGTCTTTGTTGCTGTTGCTGTCGATCGGATTATCCGGACCGTAGCCGCGGGACACAATGCGACCCGGATCGATACCCTTGCGCACCAGCCACAGGCGAACCGCATCGGCGCGGCGCTGGGAAAGGCGCAGGTTAACCGCCCGGCTACCCACGTTGTCGGTATAACCCTGAATTTCCACCTGCATGTCCGGATAAGCTTCCAGCGTATTGTAAGCTTTGTTCAGGATAAATTCCGAATTAGGGGTGATGTCCGCCTTGCCGGAGGCAAAGGTGATGCCGTCCAGAATGATCTTGGCGCCCACTTCTTCCACATCGAGGATGATATCGTCCGCGGCGTTGAGCGGATTGGTGCCGCGGGCCACCTCGTCGCCATCGCTGACGGTGCCCTGATCGGAATCGGATTCCAGCGGGTTGGTCTTGTGGGTCACCACCTCATCCTTATCGGTAAGGCCGTCCCCGTCCGTATCCGGATTGTTGGGATCGGTTTTATAGGTCACCACTTCCTGACCGTCATCGATGCCGTCGTCATCCATATCCGGGTTATTGGGATCGGTTTTGGAGATATTGATCTCGTCCTTGTCGCTGATGCGATCCCCGTCGCTATCTTTTTTGAGGGGATTGGTGCCGTACTGGTCGATTTCTTCGCTGTCGGTCAACCCGTCCTCGTCGCTGTCCACCTTGAGGGGATTGGTGCCGTGATCGCGGATTTCCGCGGCATCGGGAATCCCGTCATCATCGCTATCGGCTTTGAGGGGGTTGGTGCGGTGCTGGCGGAATTCTTCCCCGTCGGTGAGGCCGTCCCCGTCGCTGTCGGCGTTTTTGGGATCGGTTCCCAACTGCTTTTCTTCGGAATTGGTGAGGCCATCGCCATCGCTGTCGATATTGCCGCCCTTGCGGGTAAACACCAGACCGGCCATTCCGGTGACGAATCCATCGTCCTTGGCTTCGGAGATCAGTTCCAGATTGTCGCTGAAGGCGAAATTATAGGCCCCGCTGATGTCCAGGGAGATAGCCCGGGATAAGGCGATCTGGAAACCCCCGCCCACCGGCGCATAGGCCACCCAGGTCTGGTTGTCCAGGGTAGCGTCCTGGCGCCCCACCGGGGTATTGGTAACATCGTAATACAGTCCGCCACCGCCGCCAAAGGCATAGAGGCTGAACGGGTTGGTATTGATCAGCCTGAGCAAAAGGCGGTAATCCGCGGTAATGATCTGGGTTTCGTAGTAATCATCATTGCCCTTCATCTTGCCAAGCCCGGTTCCGGTAATTTGCCCTTCCAGGGGTCCGATAATGGGATGGCGAAAAAATCCGGCCACCATGGGGCCGCCGGTCTGACTGTCCAGGCCTTCTTCCATATTGCCCAGGGGGGCTCCCCCGCCGATACCGAAGGCAATGCCGCGGGTTTTCAGCTGGGCATAGCTCCCGCTACTCATCGCCATCAGGATGGCCATCAACAACAGGAGGGTGAAAAATCGATCGCGCTGCATGAGAGTTCTCCATTTCAATGATTAAACATGTGCCGTAATGCAAACCAACATGCCCGATTGAGCAGGACCCGCCGGCCACCACAAACGGCCATTTCAGCAGGGTCTAAGCCCTGATGAAGCTTCAAATGGTGTGCCAACAGGTAAAAATGAGGAATAATCAGGGAAAACTCCTGAAAATCGGATGGTTTTAGGGGAATTTGATAAGCCCGGTAGGAGAAAAAGCGTGCAAAAATCACACAGTAATTAAAGGAAGAAGACTTGGGGACCTGGGGACAATAAGACAAAAGGACTAAAGGACTAAAAGACTTGAAGACCAAGAGATCTAGTCCATCAGTCCATCAGTCCTCTGGTCCATCGGTCCATCAGTCCTCTGGTCCATCAGTCCACTGGTCCATCAGTCCTCTGGTCCAAATCAGGTGGTTTTCTCAAAATTGGGGAGTTTGCCGAAAACCTTGGCAAATTGCATCATTTCCGGAACGCTGGAAACGCGCACCTTGCCCATCATAAAGGCCACCTGAGGGTTGGTATAGCCCAGTTCGATGTCCATATAGGTTTTAGAGCTGGTTTCCACCACGCACAGCGGTTCGCCGATCAGGCCTTTGGCCACCCGGCACTGGCCGTTTTTAATGTTGACGGTATATTCGCCCCCTTCGCTGCCGCGAATCCGAAAATGGAAGACCGTGCTGTAATTACCGGCCTGCTCGGGACGAAACCGGGTGGGCAACCCCTGAAAGATCTCCAGAACCTGGGTGGGACGATAACTGTGGGGGATGACCTCCAGGAAACCGTCCAGATTCTCATCTTTGTGATGGTGGCTTTTGTCCTCGCCGTTGCGGTGAGAGATCCCTTCTGCCCCTTTGGCAGCCTGGGGAGCGGGTTCCGCACTGGACTCGGGATAATGACCGTTGTCTATGGCCTCGTCAAAGCGGCTCTCCAGGGAAAGGCTGTCTCCCCCGCTTTTCCCGACCTGGAATAAATCCGGCTCCAGATCATCCAGCAAGCCGTCGGGAATGCGGCTGGAAATCTTGATGTCATTACGGGCGTTGTCCCTGGCCGGAGCCGGGCGGGACGGTTCGTCGTCCGGATCATCCATTTCCACAATGCCGGAAATCTCATCAATGCTTTCCGTGGCGCGGATCAGCTCGTCGATATCCACCTTGATCTGCATGGTTTCGTCGCGGGCCCCGCTGGAGATGAAAGAATTTTCTTCGCTGGCATCCTTTGGCGCTTCCGCCGGCCCATCGGGCAGCATTTCCGTTTGGTCGACATCTTCCTCATCCTCGATTTCGGAAGGTTCTTCCGGCGTCGGAGCATTGGCTTCCGGCACCGCTCCCTCCTCGGCGGGTTGTTCGGGAAGAATGGTGACCACCGTTTGAGGGACGTTCAATTCCGGCCCGGCGATTTCCGGTTGCTCTTCCGTTTCCTTTTCGATAATCACCTTAACCACCGCTTTGGAATCCGGACTTTCCGGCGCGGCATTGCGGTGCCTTTCGCCGTGGTCGCTGCCGTTGCGGCCGGGGGACTCCCAAAATGACGGATGCCCGGCAGAATCCCCACTGCTGTCGTGCACCCCATTGGATTCGGGAAGCACCGGATCTTCCTCCGGCTGTTCCGCGTCCTCCGGAATTTCCGGGTCTTGGGGAATTTGCGGATCTTCTTCCGCCATTTCCGGACCTTCCGAATCCCCGCTTTCCTGTAATAATTCCGGAAGCTCCTCGGGGAGCTGTTCTTCCGCCGGCATTTCTTCCGCCGGCATTTCTTCCGGTTCATCCGGCAATGCCGCATCTGTTTCGGGCAGGATCTCCGCCTCCGGGGCGGCGAAATCCGCGTCCTCTTCGGGAAGGTTTTCTGAGGCCGGGGTGGGATCGGGCAGGTTTTCGGCATCCACATCGGAAACCGAGTCGATAATCAGCTGACCAATCTGCTCGCGCAGCAACTCGGAATGCCCGTTCACCACCGTAGCCAGACGGGAATCCCGGAACATGCGCAGAATATCGTAGGCGCCGGTAAAGCCGTTGGCGCCGAAAATTTGCAGGCAGGCATCCGCGGTGCGGCGAAAACATTCGGTGGCCTTAAGTTTGGCCAGGGTGGCCTGGGTAATGGCCGGTTCTCCGAGATCCTGCAGCCAGGCGGCAAAATAGGCCAGTTGTTCGGCGGACTGAACGTCCGCAGCCAGATCGGAAAGCTGGTGGCGCATCGATTGGCGGTTGGCTAAGGCACGACCGCTTTCTTCGCGGCGCTGCAGATAGCGAATGGTGGACTTCAGGCAATATTTGGCCCCGGCAGCGGCCATCACCGCGGAGATGATGCGCTCTAACTGGTTCACTTCGACCAGGTTCTGCAGGCCCTTATTGTCCTGACCAATACGGTGGGTTACCGGTACCCGCACATTGTCGAAGGTGATTTCGGCGGCGTCGGTGCAATTCCACCCCTCTTTTTCGATGCGGGAACGCTCCACCCCTTTGGCGTTGGTTTCCACCAGGATCAGGGTAATTCCGTCGCGCCCTTCCCGGCTGACGGTTTTGGCGGCGACGATCAGAAAATCCCCGCGCATACCGTTGGTTACGAAGGTTTTGGCCCCGGTGATGCGATAGTAGTTGCCCTGGCGCTCGGCGCGGGTTTCGATGGCATGGAGATCGCTGCCGCTATGGGGTTCCGCAACGGCCAGGGCCCCGATTTTGTCCCCGCGAATACCGGGAATCAGAAAGTCCTCCTTGAGGGCCCGGCTTCCCGCGGTATAAAGCAGGTAGAGGGCCTGCATCTGGTGGGCGGATACCGCCCCGGCCAATCCGTTGAGGCTGGTGTTAACCAGTTCTTCCATCAGCACCACGGCATAGAAAAAATCGCTGCCGATGCCACCGTAACTTTCCGGGATCAGCAGGCCTAACAGTTCGCGGTCGCCCATTTTGCGCCACAGTTCCCGCGGGAACTCGTGGTTCTCCTCCCACTCGTCGACAAAGGGCTCCACCTCCACCGAAAGAAACTGGCGGATGGACTTGCGAAATTTTTCATGATGTTCAGTAAAAAAGGGGGATTGCATTAATCACGTCTCCTGAGGACCGTCTTCGCCATTCAGAATTTTGGCCAGTCGTCCGGTATCCATACACTTGCCCAACAGCAGAGAAATGGCCCGCCCAAACAGGAAAAGCTGCGGTGATAGCCTTGTGCACCGGGGTTGGTGTGCTCACAAAACTTCTGTTTGGGGAATCTGCCGGTTGGGGTCCCTTGATAGCAGCCCCGGAACGAGATTAAAAGGTAAAGCGCATTTCCTTCCTCAAATTGATGCATCGCAATTTTTTTGAAATGAGAATATAGGGGACATCAGTAAAAGCTTTTTTGGGCCCGGGCGTGCGAAACGATGATCTCCGCGGGCTGAAAACGCTGCCCGAAATTGCGGGCCAGGTCGCCGAATTTGGCCAGAACGGCCTCCCCGCCCAGGCTGTCCAGATAGCGGAAGGGTCCTCCCAGAAAGGGCGGAAATCCCAGCCCCATCACCGCGCCCAGATCCCCGTCTACCGGGGAAGAAAGGATGCCCTCCTCCAGGCAGCGGGCCGCTTCATTCACCATAATCAAGGTCAGACGGTCGTGGATTTCCACCGGATCGAGCTGCTTGCGGTTCGGGCCGCCGAAGAATTTGTAAATATTCTGGTTAACTTCTTTTTTCTTCTTGACGAATCCCCGCCACCCGCGGGCCGCCTGCTCGTCGTAATGGTAAAAACCCATGCGGTTTTTTCGCCCCTTGTAGCCTTCTTCGGTCAGCTTTTTCATCACCTCGGTGGGCTTTTCGCCCCGGGCGGTAAAGAGGGGGCTCATAACCCCGGCGACATGAGCGCCCACGTCGATCCCCACCTCATCGATAAGGGTGATGGGACCGACCGGAAAACCGAATTGTTTCATCACCCGGTCGATATGGCGGATCTCCCCGCCTTCTTCCAGCAGGAAAAGGGCTTCGTTGAGCATGGGCGCCAGGATGCGGGTGGTGTAAAATCCGGGACCGTCCTTCACCACAATCACCGTTTTACCCTGCCGCACCCCCACCTCAAAGGCGGTGGCGGAAACCCAGTTTTCGGTTTGCCCGGTAACGATGATCTCCAGAAGGGGCATTTTGGGCACCGGCGAAAAATAGTGCATCCCGATAACCTGTCCGGGCCGTTGGGCGCCGGCGGCGATATCGGAGATAGGCAGAGAAGAGGTATTGCTGGCAAAAATGGCCTTCTCGGGCAGCACCGCCTCGCAATCGGCCAGCACCCTGCGTTTCAGGTCCAGATCCTCGAAAACCGCCTCGATCACCAGATCGCAGCGCCGCAGCCCCTGGTAATCGGTGGTGGCCGCCACCCGGCTGACCACCTGGTCCCGTTCGAAGGGGGAGATGACCCGTTTGCGAACCCGGGTTTTATAAGCATCCCAGATGTTTTTTTCCCCGTGCGCCAGTGCTTCCCGGGAAATATCCTTCATCACCACCGGGTAGCCTTTGTCCGCGGAGACCTGGGCGATACCGGCTCCCATCAATCCCGCTCCCAAAACCCCGACTTTGCCGACCTCGCGCACCTCATCCCGGCCGGGATTGCGTTTCTGCCCGGTAATGGCGAAAAAGAGGTTGATCAATTCCCGGGATTGCGGGGTGCGGCCCAGTTCCTCGAAGCTTTCCGCTTCGCGCGCCAGGCCTGCGGCGCGGCCCCGGGAAGCACCTTCCGCCACACAATCGAGGATTCCGAAGGGGGCGGGATAGTTGCCCAGGGTTTGTTTTTGGGTCATCTTGCGGGCCTGGCTGAAAATGATGCTGCGCAGGGGGGTATCTTCCAGGATACGCCCGAGCAAGGGTTTTTTGAACTTGCGGCTCAGTTTGCCGTCGGCCATTTTGCGGGCGGCCTGCACAGCAGCGGTTTTCAGGGCATAGGGATGAACGACCATATCGACCAGGCCCATTTTTTTGGCGGGAAAGGGATAGATATTCTTTCCGGTCAGCATCATGTCCAGGGCGCGGCGGATCCCCACCAGGGCCGGGGCATTCTGGGTGCCCCCGGAACCGGGATTGAGCCCCAGTTTGACCTCCGGAAGGCCCAGCACCGTTTTTTTATTTTCGGTCACGATCCGGTAATGGCAGGACATGGCCAGCTCCAGCCCCCCACCCAGCGCCGCCCCGTTGATAGCCGCCACCACCGGTTTGGGAAAATCGGCCAGGCGATCCATCAGGCTTTGTCCGGTGCGGGAGAGGCGGGCCAGCGAGCCGGGCTCGCTGCTCTGCTGCAGCATCTCGATATCCGCGCCGGCGACAAAATTGTCCTCCTTGGCGCTAATCAAAACAATGGCGCGAACCCGGCTATCCTTTTCCAGTTGCGCCAGCAGGGGCTGGAATTCCTCTCCCAGTCCGGTGGTAAGGGTGTTCATCTTTTCACCCGGGCGATCCAGCCAGATCAGGGCCACATCGCCATCGATTTCCAGCTTCAGGTAAGCCATTTTTTTCTCCAGAGATTGTTTTTTCAGCGAAAGGAAGAATGAAAGATCCTTTGATCCTTAGATCCTTTGATCCTTTGATCCTTTGATCCGCTGATCCTTATTAGTTTTCCGCTTAGGATCTAAAGATCAAATCTTCCCGTCTTCGGATCTTCTTCCCGTCTTCGGATCTTCTTCCTTCAAGCCAGGCGTTCCAAAATAATGGCGCTGCCATGGGCGCCGGCGGCGCAGGAGGTGGTCAGCCCGAATTCCCGGTCCTCGTGGATCATCCGGTTAACGGTGGTGGTAACCAGACGGGCTCCGGTCGCGCCGAATGGATGGCCCAGGGACAGGGAGCCGCCCCAGGCATTGAGGCGATCCGGCGGGATCTCCCCCACCTTCCCGGGAAGGCCCAGCTTTTCGCGGCCGAAGGTATCGGAATCCAGGCATTTGAGGTTGGCCACCACCTGGGCGGCAAAGGCTTCGTGCATTTCAAAGACCCCGATATCGGCGAGACTCAAGCCCGCCTTTGCCAGGACTTTGGGGGTCGAATAGGCCGGTCCCAGCAGCAGTTCTTCCTCCGGATCCTGGGCGGTGTAGGCGTAGCTGCGGATAGCCGCCTTCGGCGCGTAGCCCAGGGCAGCGGCCTTTTCTTCGGACATCAGCAGCACCGCACCGGCCCCGTCGGTGAGGAAGGAGGAATTGCCGGCCGTCAGGGTTCCATACGGTTTGATGAAGGCGGGGCGCAGGTTGGCCAGGGATTCGGCGGTGGAATCGGCGCGAAAACCGTTGTCCGCGCTGATCAGGTCAAAACGGGGCGGCACCGCGGTTGGCCAGATTTCCTGCGCCAGAAAGCCCTCGGCGGTCGCTCTGGCGGCCAGTTGATGGGAGCGGGCGGCAAAAACGTCCTGCTCTTCGCGGGTTACCCCCAGCCGGGCGGCCATACGGTCGCAGTCCTGCCCCATGGTGCGGCCGGTGGAAAATTCGGCGATGGCGGGAATTTCCGGGAGAAAATCGCTGGCCTTCAGTCCCTTGAAGAATCCCAGGTAATCCAGGGGCTTGCGATAACGCTGGGATTCGATGAGTTTCTGGCGGAAACGTTTGCGAAAGCGAATGGGAATATCGGTGAGGCTTTCGGTGCCGCCGGCAATCACCACATCGGCTTCCCCGGAGCGGATCAGGTCTACCCCGTTGGTGATAGCCTTGTTGGCGGAGATGCACGCCAGGGCCAGGCTTACCGCGGGAACCCGATGGGGAATTCCGGCGGCCAGGGCCGCTTCCCGGGCCACATTGCTGGTGTTGATGTTGGCCACCACATTCCCCAGAATCACCCAGTCCACCTCGTTCCCGGGCAGTTGGGTTTTGTTCAGCAGGGCGGTCAGGGCCAGGCGGGCCAGATCGTAGGAGGTGAGGTCCTTGTAGCCCGTCCCGGATTTGAGAAAGGGGATCCGCGCACCGTCCACAAAGACCGCGCGCCGCAAACCTTTGCCGGTATTAGCCATGGTATACTCCTTGGGTTAAGGCGGATTCATTTTGTTGATAAAATTTTCAACCACGGGAGGCGATAATTTGAAGACTCGAAGATCCTTGGATCCTAAGATCAACCGCCTAAGCATCTTAGGATCTTAGGATCTTGAGATCTTCGGATCCCATTTGGTCCTTTAGTCCGAAAAATGCCGGATCGCCTCGCGAAGGGCGTTTTCCCGGCGGATCTGCCCCTGCTCCGCTTCGTACAAAACCGGTGGCGCAACGCGCTCTGCGCATTCGGCCAGGGGCAGCGGACAGCGCTCGCAGGTCAGATGCACGGATTCCCGCCGCACCTGGGGATCGTCCCAAAAGGAGACCTGGCGGCGAAAGGCATCATCCATAACAAAACTGACCGCCCCGGCCGTCTGGTGTCCCGGTCGTCCGGGGGTATTCCCCGCCAGGGCGATGCTGAACAAGCTGATATCCCGGTGCACAAAATGAGACTGGTAAACCGCGGTGTGGGGTTGGCTATCCCGGGGATCCAGTTCCCGCAGCAGCTTTATCGCCCCCCAACGGCGGCAGTAGTGTTCCCGACTCCCCAACCCGACCGGCACGTAAAACGGGGTGAGGTTGAAGAACTTGGACAGGTGAATGCGGTCCGTTTCGGAGCGCCGGTAGAAGCGCATAAACACCAGGTTGGGCAGCTTGAGGAAGCGCGGCAACAGCTCGCTCATGCGGTAGAGAAACATTTCCGGGGTAACCCCGCTTTCGTCGATGAGGGTCAGGAATTGTTGGCCATCCCAGCGCAAGGAGCGGAAAAAGCCGCGCAGGCGGGCCACAAACTTGTCGCGGGGCATCAGGACCGCCCCGGCAAAGTAGGAGGCCTTAAAATTGCCCAGCAATTGTTCGAAGGAGGCCACGCTGGCCCAGCTGGCGGTGGGCGGCAGTTGGGGGAGGTCCAGCACCTCCGCCCCGGCAATGCGAAGCAGCACGAAAGCCTTTTGAATATCGGAGAGGGATTTTTCCAGCAGGATTTTGCGCTTTTTGCCGGGAACGACAAAACCGCGCACCCCTTCCAGATCGGGAAAACGGGTCAGGTCTTCCTCGCGGATTTCAAACTTTTTGCTCAGTAGAAAATCCCGGATCTGTTTGAGTTTGGGAGCGGTATCGGTAAACCACCCCTGCTCCATCACAAATCGTTTGGCAGCCTCTTCCAGGTCCTCAAAATAATTCTGATGCATCTGCTGGTAAGCACGCAGGGCGGCAAACAGCAGGTGTTCCACCCGCATATCGTAATCCTGTCCGATCTCCAGAAAAGTGCGGATAAGGGCGCTGCCTTTATCCAGGTCGTTGGCGATCAGCGAGAGCATTTCCTCCGGGGAAACCCCGTACATCCGAAAGGGAAATTCCTGGATAACCGGGGAGGTGAGGATGGCGGAAAGGGGATCCAGCTGTTGGTCGGTGTGGCTGGCCACCAGTTCGTCGAAGCTGAGGCCCAGAGCCCGGGAGAGGGTGAGCAGCTTTTCCAGCTTGGGGTATTTTTTACCCTTTTCGATTTCGCTGAGATAGGAGATGGAGAGGTTGGTTTTGTGGGCCAATTGCCGAAGCGAGAAGCCCTTTTTCTGGCGACTTTGGCGGAGTTTTATCCCCAGCAGAAAGCGCAGATTATTTCCGGAAAGTTCGGTCGAATTCATTTCACCCTTACGCGTTTAGCGAAACTTCGCTGAAAGTTAGGTGAAGCGTGGGAACTATCCAAGGGCTTATTTTTCGGGGTGCGCCCGGCGGCAAAAAATGAAAAAGTCCGTATCACTGGGTGGCGGGACACATCCAATTATTAGGGCGCACACTACCGCGCCATTCGGTCGATTATCGTTCCACAAACGTTTGCGAGGATATCATGAAAATAGACATTGGCATTGCCAAAAAAGAAAGACTCACCATTGCCGACGGGCTTTCCAAACTGCTGGCGGATTCCTACGCCCTTTACCTGAAAACCCATAACTTCCACTGGAACGTCACCGGTCCCATGTTCCAGACCCTGCACGTCATGTTCGAAGAGCAATACACCGAACTGGCCACGGCCATCGACGAGATTGCCGAGCGCATCCGCGCCCTGGGTGCCCATGCGCCGGGTTCTTTCAAACAATTCCAGGGACTCACCGAGATTGAGGACGAAACCGGGATTCCCAACGCCAAGGAAATGATCCGCCAGCTGGTTATCGGGCAGGAAACGGTGGTTCGCACCGCCCGCGGTATTTTTCCGGTGGCGGAAGGCGCTCATGACGAATCCACCGCGGATCTGCTGACCCAGCGCATGCAGCTTCACGAAAAAAATGCCTGGATGCTGCGCAGTCTCCTGGAAGAGAATTAGGATTTTCCCACCCTTCCGTCTATCTTTGGGCTGCCTTTTCGGGCAGCCTTTTTTTTGATTTCACGGCACCGAACAGCCGGTCCTTTTTGGATCACTGCCGGTAGGGCGTCAAGTGTGCTTAGACGATTTGCGACCTCTTAACCGTCACCCCGGTAGGTCTTAGGCCGGGGCGGGATGACGAAGGAGCCACATTACAATTGACAGTCTGTCAGGGCGTGTTGATCATTAGAAAATTGCGTGAATTTTGGGGGATTTTTGGGTCTCTAAAGGCGCTTT
>JAGRBF010000258.1:0-2134 GCA_020434205.1 Calditrichota bacterium
ACTATCCCAATCCCTTTAATCCCGGCACCCATATCGACTTTTCCATCGCCCAAGCGGCAGCGGTGCGTCTGGACATTTACAACAGCCTCGGGCAGCGGGTGGAAACGCTGGTGAACGAAGCCCTGGCGCCGGGCCGTTATTCGATGGATTGGCAGGCGGGCAATTTGCCGAGCGGGGTTTATTTTTACCACCTGACTGCCGGGGACTTCCGGGAAACCCGGCGTATGCTGTTGACGCGGTAGAGGAAGGACCGCCAAGAGGCAAAGGCGCCGAGTTTCATCTCGGGGGCCTGACCCGGGATACAGGTTAAATGATTTGGCCTGGAAAGTGAAAAAACCAAAAAAGGCGGAGTAAACTCCGCCTTTTTTGGTTAGGAAAAATTTAAAAATGGCTTTAGAAGCCGATGCCGACCAGAACCTGGATTACCCGGTTTTTATCGGAAGTGTCAAACTCCTCAGTGCCGATCGTATACGATTCGGAAATGTCGGACAGGCCGAGGGCGTAGCGAATATCGATAGCCACCGAACTGATCAGGGCATTCATCTCTACGCCAAGCCCAAATACCAGTGAAAATTCGTTGCCTTTGAAGTCGTCTTCATCTGATTCTATTTCATTGCCGTCAGATTCAAATTTCTCACCGAGTTTAAAGGACATCTGGGGGCCGGCAACTACGTGATAAGATGCGGTGGGGGCAATGGGAATGCTGAATTTCGCCAAAACCGGGATATCCAGATAGTTTAGATTCGCCGTTAGTTCCTGAGTTGTTCCTAACACGGTTTCATAAGTGGATTTATAGCCTTTTTGGGAAAAAAGGGCGTCCACTTCCAGGGAGAGCGGGAATACCGGGGGGTCGATTTCCAGAAAGAGGCCGGCGGCAAAAGCGGTGCGGCTGCTAATATCGATCCCGCCATCTTGTTCAAGGCTAACCGTGGCGATATTCAACCCGCCCTTAATCCCTTTTTTAATGCCCAATTGGCCGAAGGCAACCCCGCTGAACAGCATGGCAAGAGCTAAGACCAAGGCAAAACGTGACGTCATTTTCATACGGACTCCTTTTGTGAGTAAGATTTAACCTGGTTGGCTAAACTGCTGTTGTATAACAATGTACGGGAAAAAACCGGCAAAACAATATGAAAGTTGGATGGTTGGATGGTTAATGAATGGTCATCCACAGGAAGCCGCCGTAGATGGTCAGCAGGATGATGCCCTCGTAGCGGCGGATGTCCAGGTTGTTGCGCATCAGGGGCCAGAGCAGGATGCTGAGGCCCATCAGGAAGGGAAGCTCTACGGAGAGCATGTTGGCTTCCCCGGCGATGTGCAGGGGATGGATGAGAGAGGTAAGGCCGCCGATGAGGGCCAGGTTGAAAATATTGCTGCCCACCACGTTGCCCACCGCCAGATCCACTTCCCCTCGCATGGCGCTCACCACGGTGGTGGCCAGTTCCGGCAGGGAGGTGCCCAGGGCGATTAAGGTAAGGCCGATGATGGAATCGTTGACCCCCAGGTAAACGGCCAGATCGGTTCCGGAATCCACCGAAAGTTTGGACCCCACCAGCAGAATGGCGATGCCCAGGACGGTGAGCCCCAGATAAGCCAGGCGGGTTTTGCGCGGCAGATAAACCTCTTCGGATTTGGCCATTTCCTTGAATTCGTCCATGTCCTGCAGGGTATCGCGCCCCAGGTAAAGCAGGAAAAAAAGCAGCATGCCCAGCAGGATCATGCCTTCCAGGCGGCTGATGGTGCCGCCGGTCCAGCTGAAGAAGTAAAAAGTCCCGGTCACCAGAATCATGTAAGGCACTTCCCGGCGAATCCAGTCCATGCGAATCCCCAGGGGAACGATCAGGGCGCCCACTCCCAGGATCAGGGCGATGTTGGCCACGTTGGAGCCGATGATGTTGCCGATGGAAATGCCGTCGTCGCCCTGCAGGACCGCCAGCACACTCACCACCAGTTCCGGCAGGGAGGTGCCCAGGGAAACCACGGTTAATCCCAGTACCAAATGGCTGACCCCCACCGAGCGCGCCAGGGCGCTGACGTAGCGGACCAGGAGCTCCGCTCCCACCCACAGCATGGTTAAACCGATTATCAGGAGAAAAAATTCTGTCAGCATTGATTGATGATTGATGATTGTTGA
>JAGRBF010000258.1:2205-5249 GCA_020434205.1 Calditrichota bacterium
GCTGCTCGCTATTCGCTGCTCGCTGCTTGCCTCCGTCACAAAACATACATCTCCGAGACGGTTTGCTGCTCAATGACCCCGATAAACGCCTCGCCCCGGGGGCCCACGTGCTCCAGAACGGTATTGAGGGCTTTATCCCGGGTGTTGTTCTGGTCGCTGAGATGCCCCAGGGTTACCCGGCGCAGGCGGGTGTTGAGGATGGATCTCAGCAATTCGCCGGCGTCGTAATTGGAGAGGTGGCCGCGCCGCCCGGAGATCCGGTCCTTGAGGTGCCAGGGATAGGGACCGCTCATCAACATTTCCGGATCGTGGTTGCTCTCCAGAAGGATGGCGTTGGCCTGCAGCAAATGCTCCCGGATGCGCTCGGTATAATGCCCCAGATCGGTGCAGATCGCCAGGGTGCTGCGCCCGTCGCTGATCAGGTAGCCGTGGGTCGGTTCGCTGTCGTGGGGGACTTCGAAAGGGGTCCAGGAAAGGTCCTCGGTGCGGAAATTTCCGGTCCAGGGTTTGACGTTGGGGCCGGGCTTCAGATACGGGGTAATCTCGTCCAGGGTATCGGGATGGCCCCAGATGGGCAACTTGTGGCGATGGGCAAAAACGCCCACCCCCTTCACATGGTCGCCATGGGCGTGGGTCAGCACAATTCCGCTGATGGTAGCGGGATCAATATTGCGCGTGGCCAGCCTCTCCTCGATTTTGCGTGCGGAAAGCCCCACGTCGACGAGATAGCGGGCGTGTCCGGATTCGACGAAAATGCTGTTGCCTTTACTGCCGCTGGCCAGAATACAATATCGCATGATGATTGTTGATTGTTGATTGATACATGGTTACATGGTTATTCGGCTGCGCCGGATTGTGGATAGGTGGTTCGGTGGATTGGTGGTTAAAAACCAAACCACTCAACCACCATACTACCCAGCCACGGCACCGCTGGCGCAGAGCCACGCGCCGCAGGGGCAATCCACCGAGCCACTAGTTCTGCCCCAGCAGACCGGGATTTTTGTGCACGGTAATCAGGACATTGATCTGGTCCCGCAGTTGTTTGGCCCGGCTGTGCGCGGCCTCGGCAAAGTCGCGTTCCGGGGAGGCGTAGATGACCGTTCTGCTGGAGTTGATGAGGGCGGCGCGTCCCTGCGGGTCGGTCGCGTATTCGATCACCTTTTCCAGATTCCCGCCCTGGGCTCCGATGCCGGGAATCAGAAAGGGGAGATCCGGCGCCGTGTCGCGAATTTCGCGGATTTCGGTGGTGTGGGTGCCCCCGACCACCAGGCCGCAATTGCCGTAGAGAAAATTCCACTCCACCGCCTTTTGCGCCACGCTTTGGTAGAGGGGAATGCCGTCGGATTTCAGAAACTGAAAATCGGTGGAGCCTGCATTGGAGGAGAGGGTTACCAGAAAAACGCCCTTGTCTTCGTATTCGAGAAAGGGGGTTACCGAGTCCATACCCATGTAGGGAATGATGGTCATGGCGTCGAAAGCGTAGGTGGTGAAAAAGGTTTCCGCGTATTTGCGGGCGGTGTTTTCGATGTCGGCGCGTTTGGCGTCGGCAATCAGCAGAACCCCGCGGGGCATAATGGCCAGGGTGCGTTCCAGCAGCTCCCAGCCGGCGATTCCCAGCGATTCGTAAAAGGCGATGTTCAGCTTGTAGGCCACCGCAAAATCGCTGGTCGCTTCGATGATCGCTTTGTTGAAGGTGTAGAGGGGATCCATCTCGGAGAGAAGGCTTTTGGGGATTTTGTGGATATCGGAGTCCAGCCCCACACAAACCAGCGAATTTTTGCGCTGAATTAACTTATCCAAGCTTTGATTGAACATGCAGTGGCCCTTTTTTAGTCATTTAAAGCCATAAAATATACAATATTGCCAATTCCTTTTCAATGTGATTTGCCTTTTGTGGGTAAAATCCGTTTCGCCCCCAAAGTACTTGACTTACCGGCCGGTGGATGCTAACTATTCGAGGCCGTTTGCCGTCTGAGAAATATGCTTCAAGAATGAGGAACCGCCGCCCATGGAAATGTTGCTGCACGGAATTATGTGGTACGCCATTTTCCTGTTCTCCACCACGCTTCACGAAAGCGCCCATGCCCTGGCAGCCTACCTGCTGGGGGATTCCACCGCCTATCACGAGGGTCAGGTAACCCTGGACCCGCTGCCCCACATGCGCCGGGAATGGGCGGGCACGATCCTGGTTCCCATTCTCTCCTTCCTGATCAGCCGGGGGGCCTGGATGATGGGCTGGGCCAGCGCGCCTTTTAATCCGCTGTGGGCCATGCGTTACCCCAAACGCGCCGCCATGATGGCCCTGGCCGGGCCTCTGGCCAATCTGCTGCTGGTGCTGGCTGCCTGGGGCGGCATCCATTGGGGGATCCACACCGGGGTGCTGGTGGAGCCCAAAACGATGATCATGTCCAAGATGGTCTGGGCCGCTCAGCCCGGGCCCTACAATTCTCTGGCGGTTTTTCTCAGCATCACCTTTTCTTTGAATTTGTTGTTGTTTGTCTTTAACCTTCTGCCTCTGCCGCCCATGGACGGGAGCACGGTTCTCTACTTTTTCATCAGTGAGGATACCGCTCGCAAACTGATGCAAATCCTGCAAACGCCCCTGTTTTCGGTCCTGGGTTTTATGGCAGCCTGGCTGGTTTTCGCCAAGGTGTTTAAGCCTGTTTTTTTTGCGGTTATCAATCTGATGTATCCGGGATTGTCCTACCAGCCATCGGTGGGTTGAGATTCTGCCCCATTTTTGAAGTCTCTCATCCCGGGTTTCCCGGGTATAGGGCCTGGTCTGCCAAACCGGTATTTGTAGTTGATTAACTCCTCAGAAGGGCTCTGCGTCGGAGGGGAAGCGGAGCGCACTGAAACAAATTCTCACCTTTTTTGCGATGGATGATACTTATGGCGGGTTTGCAACGTTTTTTTTGGGTCGGTTTTTTGCTTTGTTGGACATTGGCAAGCGGGGTGCTCGCTCAGGGCACACCCAACGTGCCGCTTCTGAGCCACTTGAATCAATACCCCACCACCGGATATTCAGACGTCTGGGGATATGT
>JAGRBF010000258.1:5297-7860 GCA_020434205.1 Calditrichota bacterium
ATTGTGGACATCTCCGATGCCGAAAACGATAATATCTTCGAGGTGGCTTTTATCCCCAGCCCCAACAGCATCTGGAAGGATTATAAGACCTACGGCCACTATGCCTATGCGGTAACCGAAGCCAGCACCACCATGCAGATCATCGACCTTTCCGATCTGCCCAATTCCGCCCCGGTGGTGGCAACCTATACCGGGTTTACCTCCGGCCCTCACAATATCTGGATCGATGTGGAAGCCGGGATTCTCTACGGCGCCGAGGACAACAACTTCGGAAGTGCGGTGCGGGTGATCAGCCTGGCAGACCCCCTTAACCCGGTAGAACTGACCAACTTTGCCCCGGACTGTCACGATATGTTCGCCCAGGACGGACTGCTGCTGGTGGCCCAGGGAACCCAGCCCAGCATCGGCATCTACGACGTCAGCAATCCCGCTTCTCCCACCCTCATCAATGAATTGACCATTCCCGCCGCCGGCTATGTGCACAACGTCTGGCCCACCGCGGACAATCTATACATGATGACCACCGAGGAGACCACCGGCAAGACCATCAAATACTGGGACATCAGCGATCCCACCAATCCCAGTCTGCTCAGCGAAGTTCTGGCCCCGGATGGTCTGGCCCACAATGCCCACATCAAAGGCGATTATTCCTACGTTTCCCACTACAGCGATGGTTTGCGCATCTACGACGTCAGCGATCCCGCCAACGTTTTCGAAACCGGCTATTACGACACCGCCGACGATTGGGGCGCCTACCCGTACTTCGCCAGCGGCAAGGTGCTGATCTCCGATATCTCCGACGGACTTTACGTGGTTTATTTTCAGGGCGCCCTGGATGCCGATCCCCTCGATCCCAACGCGGTTACCGGCCTCAGCGCTTACAGCGATTATCAGTCCCCCGGGGAAATCGCCCTCAACTGGACCGACCCCACCACTTATGTGAACGGCGATCCCCTCCCGTCTTCCGATTTTACGGTAGAGATTTCCCGCGACGGCACCCCGGTGGCCAGTGTGTCCGGGGGAACCGGTACTTATACCGATGGCGGGCTGAGCGACGGCCAGTCCTATACTTACAGCCTTTTGGTGAAGGACGTTAACGATAGTCTTAGCCAGGCGGTGGAAACCTCCTGGACGGCCGGTGGTGCGGTAACCCCTGCGGCGCCGATGAGCCTGGTGATCACCGATCCGGGTAGCGGCGATCTGGTGGCCAACTGGACCAACCCCTCCGTAAATGTCGACGGCACCCCTATGGACGATTTTGCCGCCATTCGCCTGTATGAAAACGGCAGCCTGATCGCCACCTTCACCCGCACTTCCTCGGATACCGGCAGCAGCGATTCCAACGCGTTCACCCCGGCCTCCGGAACCAACCAGTATTACGTAACCGCGGTGGACAACGAGAGCCCCGCCAACGAAAGCGCCGCCAGCAATTTGTCCTATTCCCCGCTGGCTCTGCCCTTTTTTGACGATTTCCCGACCGCCGGCGATCCCAATCCCTCTTTCTGGATCAACGGCAATGCCGCGGTAACCGGCAGCGGAGTTAATCCCCCTTCGGCGCCCAACGCCCTCACTCTCAACGGGGATCCCAACGGCGGAGACCAGGTAGACCTCCTCCCGGTGGATTTGTCCAACGAAGCGGGCAATGGCCTGGTTCTGGTCTACTGGTACCAGCCCGCCGGAACCGGTAACGACCCGGAAACCGGCGACAGTCTGCGGGTCGACCTGCTCAACGATCAGGGACGCTGGGTGCGGGTGCGCGCCTACCCGGGTACCCCGCAGGTGCCTTTTGTGCAGGTTACCGTCGCTCTGGACAACGAAAATGCCGGCAGCGGCGCCACCTTTTTCCATCCGGGATTCCAGGTGCGCTTCTCCAGTCTGGGAACCTCCGGTGGAGACTTTGACTTGTGGCTGATCGACGACGTTTTCCTGGGAGCTCCCAGCGCTTCGCCGGAAATGAGCGTTTCGGCAAGCAGCATTTCCGAGACCCTGCTGCACGGCGCCCAGGGCAGTGCCGAATTTACCATCAGCAACCTCAACGGCCGCCCCAGCACCCTGACCTTCACCATTGCCGAGGACCCGGCCGCGGACTGGATCAGCGTTACCCCGCAAAGCGGCGCCGTTGCCTCTCTGGAAAGCACCACCATTACCGTGGACCTGGATGCCGGCGCGGTTAGCCCGGGAACCTATTCCACCAATCTGATCATCAGCGGCAACGATCCGGCCAATGCCGAAGATACCGTTGCGGTATCCCTCACCGTTACCGAGGCCCCGGTAATTGCCCTGTCCGGCGATTCCCTCGCGGTTACCCTGGCCCCCGGGCAAATCGATTCCACTGTGCTGACCATTGCCAACAACGGCGCCAGTCCCCTGGAATTTTCCATTGCCGATGAGGATATCCTGGGCGATGGGGCCCGCACCGTTATCCGCAAACGTTATCCCAGCCACTATTACGGACTGGAATTGGAGAAAGGCGATGCGGACCCGCGTCGCGGCACCCCTGCCGTGGAAGGCGCCGGTGGCCCGGATGCCTTCGGCTACCGCTGGATCGACTCCAACGAGCCGG
>JAGRBF010000259.1 GCA_020434205.1 Calditrichota bacterium
TGCGCAAGCGGCAACTGGAGCTTCGTTTGGAAAGCGCTTTTCCGGGGCAGTTTTTATCCAAATACAGCATGGTCACCTTTCACCAGACTCCCTACGCCGAGGCTTTGCGCAAAGGGCGCATTCAGGATGCGGTGCTGATGTCCGTGGCCGGGCGTTATGAGACGGTTGAGGAGATCGATCTGGCGGCGGCGCTGGCTGAGGTCCGGAAAGCGATCAGTGAATAGCCACGCGCGAGGGGACGGTATTCCGAACATTCGGGAGAATCGCCTTCCCCGGCATTTTTACCAGCGCGACACCCTGATCGTCGTCCGGGAATTGCTGGGCAAAATCCTGGTCCGCCGTTTTGAGGGGGAATTGCTGAGCGGCCGCATTGTGGAAACGGAAGCCTACATTGGCGAGGATGATCCCGCCTGCCATGCGGCGCGGGGACTCACACCGCGCACCCGGCCCATGTTTGGCCCTCCCGGAAAAGCCTATGTTTATTTCATTTACGGCATGTATTATTGTCTGAATGCCGTGACGGAGCGGGAGGGATTCCCGGCGGCGGTGCTGATTCGCGCCCTGGAGCCTTTGGCGGGAATCGAAACCATGTCCGCCCGGCGCGGCAGCCCCCGCCCCACCAACCTGACCAATGGTCCGGGGAAACTCTGCCAGGCCATGGCGATCGACAAAAGCCTGAACGAAACATCCCTGCAGGGCGAGGATCTTTATATTCTGGATGGACCCACCCTGGCGGCGGAAACGATCGGTAGCAGTCCCCGTATCGGGATAAAAGTCGGCACCGAAAATCCCTGGCGTTTTTTTGAAAAAGCAAATCCCTTCGTATCGAAATGAGGCAAAAATGACCCTTCAGAAGGCCAATCAGGCCATGATTATGCTGGTAATTATCGTGCTGGTCGCCAGTGTTTTTCTCGGCACGGACATCTGGGCCACCATTGGCAAATACGTACCCCGGGACGGGTGGGGCGCCTTTTTGCTGAGCCCCATTTTTGCCCATAAAGTATCCGAAATTGTAATCGCCTTTTCCTGGATTCTCTGGGCGGGTCTGCACAACTATGAAAAAGCCGGGGAGTGGCCGGGTTGGATTTCCGAAAACGGCGCGAAAGCGACTATCAATGCGGCGAGTTACCTCTGCGGGGCGGCCACTGTTCTGGGGACCTACGCCTGGACCGGCATTATCCTGGGCACCAGCGAGTTGACCACCGCCGTTCAGCCGATTGTCGCCTTTCCGGAAGAAGATGCCCTGGTTTGGGCCCTGTATCTGGGGGCGGTGGTGGTGGCCGGACTGGTTTTCACCTTGCTGATGAGCCGGCGCTACGGTAGATAGCGAGGGGGAGAAATCGCTAATCGCCCAGGTACTGCACGGCCAGGAGGGTCATATCATCCGCCTGGGGATGGCCTTGCGCAAAGCGCACCGCCGCCTGATGCAGGGCTTCCACCTTCTCTCCCAGTTCCCCTTCACTCAGGTTCTCCAGGGTAGCGCGCATCCCGGCCAGCCCAAACTCTTCCTCCCGGTCGTTTTGCGACTCGCTGATCCCGTCCGTATACAGAAAAATGGCGTCACCCGTTTCCAACTGCAGGGTCTGGGTTTGATAGGGGAAATTGGGAACAAAAGCGAGGGGAATCCCCGCGGCGTTTTCCATGATTTCCACGGTCCCGTTGCGGCGAACGATCAGGCCGGGATCGTGTCCCGCGTTGCAGTAGCTGAGCAACCCGCTGCGCAGGTCCAGGATCCCGAAAAATAAGGTGACGAACATATTGTCGACCGTTTCCTGGCGCAGCACCGGATTGACCCGGCGCAGGCAGCCATCCGGTCCTTTTTCCCCCAGCGCCACGGACTTCAGGAGAATTTTGGTAACCGCCATCAGCATGGCCGCCGGAACCCCCTTGCCCGAAACGTCCCCCAAAACCAGCCCCAAATGGTCCTCATCTACATAAAAAAAGTCGTAGAGATCTCCTCCGACCTCTTTGGCGGTCACCATTTTGCCGACCACCGCGGCGCGGGAGAGGTCCTTTAAAATCTGATTGCTGTCCGGCAAAAAGGATTTCTGAATGCGCCGGGCCACATCCAGCTCCTGGCGCAGGGCGACCAGTTGATTGTGATCCTCATGAGCTTTGCGGGATTCCAGGGCGTAGCTGAGGGTCTTTTCCAGAGTGGTTTCCAGATCGTTGAAATCGATGGGTTTGGTGACGAAGTCGAAAGCCCCGCGGTTAAGGGCGGTGCGGATATTGGGCATGTCCCCGTAGGCGGAGATGATCACGCATTTTTTGCGGGGAAAACGCTCGGCAATTTCTTTGATGAGGGTCAGGCCGTCCATAATCGGCATGTTGATATCGGTGAGGACCACCCCGATTTCATCTTCCTTTTCCAAAACCGCCAAGGCCTCCTGACCGTTGCCGGCGAAAAGGAACTCGTATTTGCCCTCGCGAATCTGGCGGCGAAATTTTTGTTTGATCAGCAATTCCAAATCCGGTTCATCATCCACCACCAGCAAGCGCGCCGCCATAGATCCCCCATCTGTGTCAGGTTGTTATTCCGGGC
>JAGRBF010000260.1 GCA_020434205.1 Calditrichota bacterium
CCCGCGGCGCCGGCCAGGGCGCGGAAAAAAAGCAGGGAATAATAATCGTAGGCAATCTGGTGCAGCAGCAGGGAAACAGACATCATGCCTGCCCCGATCAGGAGAATCCGGCGGCGCCCGATTTTATCGGAAACCGGGCCCATCACCAGGGCAAAAGTGGAGAGCATGGCGGCATAAGCGGTAATCAAGGTGCCGAGATATTGGGGATTGATGTTCAGCGATTTGCCGATTTCCGAGAGAATGGGAGAGATGATCTGCAACTGGCTGCTGGCGGAGAACATCAGCAGCCACAGGGAGAAAATAACGATATAGGATCCAGGATCTTTTTTCATTCAGGGATGGTCACTTCCGTTGTTGCCCGCCCGTTTATTCCGACGGGGGATAGAGGAGCTCGTCGATTTTGCCGATTTGGGTGAGTCCGATGGTCAAGCGGGCGGCGGTTTCCGCTTCCGGCGCATTGCCCTCCGGCAAAAAGACCCGTTTGAAGCCCAGGCGCTGAGATTCCATCAGCCGTTTTTCCGAAAACGAGATTGCCCGGACCTCCCCCCCCAGGCCCAATTCCCCGAGGTAAACAGCATCCGGGAGCATGGGTTTTTCCAAAAAAGAAGAATAAAGCGCGGCGGCCACTCCCATATCGATCCCCGGATCGTCGAGGTGAAGCCCCCCGGCCACTTTGACAAAAACGTCGTGGACCCCGAAGCTGAGGCGGCAGTATTTTTCCATAATGGCCAGAATCAGGGACAGGCGCCGTTGGTTGAAACCGCTGACGATGCGTTGAGGGGTGCCGTAGTTGGAGCGCCCCACCAGGGCCTGAACCTCGATCAGCAAGGGGCGGGTCCCCTCGTAGCTGCATACCACCGCACTGCCCACCGCCGGGCGCCGTTCGCGGTCTATAAACACCCCGGAAGGATCCTTGACCTCGCGAAGGCCGTCGCTGAACATCTCGAAAATGCCCAGTTCATTGGCCGCGCCGAAGCGGTTTTTAACGGTGCGCAGGATGCGATGCTGCTCGATATTGCCCTCAAAATTGACGACAACATCCACCAAATGTTCCAGAATTTTCGGCCCTGCCACACTTCCTTCCTTGGTGACGTGGCCGATCAGCAACAGGCTGATCTGGTTTTCCTTGGTCAGTTGAAAAAGGCGGGTGGCGCATTCGCGCACCTGGGCGACATTGCCCGGGGCGCCGGATAAGGCGGGATTGTAAATGGCCTGGATGGAATCGATTATCACCACTGCCGGGCTTTCGGTGGAAATCCGGTAGGCGATATTCTCCAGATTGGTCTCCGAAAGCACCAGCAGCTCGGAGCCTTCCGGGGCCAGGCGCTGAGCGCGGTTGCGGATTTGGGTCAGGCTTTCCTCGCCGCTGACGTACAATACCTTTTGATCGGATTCCTGAAGGGCGATGGCCATTTGCAGAGAGAGGGTGGATTTCCCGATGCCGGGTTCGCCGGCCAGCAAAATTGCCGATCCGCGGAAAATGCCGGAGCCCAAAACCCGGTCCAGCTCGGAAATCCCGGTAACAATACGCTCCCCGGCTTCGTTGGGAGAAATCTCATTTAGCGGCACCGGCGCGTTGGTGCTGGTCCGCAGGGCGGCGGAGGGCGGTCCGCTGGTGGGGGCCTGCTCTTCGACCAGGCTGTTCCACGCCCCGCAGTCCGGACAGCGGCCCAGCCATTTCGGGGACTGACTGCCACATTGCTGGCAGGCGTAAATGGTTTTTATTTTTGCCATGGTTGTTTTAATTTACGGGCCAGATAAATGCGGACTATCCAAATTGCACCCGCAAATCTACTGGATTAACGACAGGATTACAATGATAAATCCGCTCCCTTTTCGCCGCCTGACTCTGATTTTCTGTGCGGGAATTTTTCTGGGAGGCTTTTCCGGCGCGGTCTCGGCTCAGGAATTTGCCAATCCGGTCATGTTTTTCCTCACCCAGCAAATCGACCCGCAAGCTACCGGGGCTGGCGAAGCGGGAACCGCCGGACATTCCGGTCTCCCGGGAATAATGACCAATCCCGCCCATCTCCTGGATATTCGCCATTGGGATATTTTTCAGAATAAGCGGGACCTGGGCAGCAATGCAGACGGAACGGTGGGGTATTACGCGCTGGGCGGGGCCTGGGAACTCGACAAAACCTCGGTTTTCGGGATCTATATGCAGCGCTATAACTACGGAAATTACAGTCTGGAGGGCTCGGACGGTGGGGTGATCAGCACGCGCACTGCCTACGAAATGGCCCTGGGAGTCGCCTATGGCAAGAGGTGGGGGCAAAAATTACAGGGAGCGGCTCAATTCAACTACCTGCGCAACTCTTTCTACAATGATGCCGCCAATACCTTTGCCGTAAACCTGGGACTAAGCGCCAAACACATTTTTCCCTGGCTCACCTTCCGATTTGGCGGCACCTCAAGGCCCTCGGTGCAAAATTTGAAGCGTTTTGCCCCTCGTGGCGGCATCAGTTTGGGGGTGAGTCTCCTTAATACCGGACCGGCAGTGGAAGATCCGGGTAGCGGGGAAGACGTTCCCCTGCCGCAGCGGATGCGCTTCGGCCTGGCCTACCGCTTCCTGCAGTGGCCCCATAGCAATCTGACCCTGTACAGCGACATGTTGAAACCTCTGGTAAAACCCGGGGACAGTGCCCTGGGAGCGCTTGTCAGCGGCTGGTCCGATTCCCCCTTTCAAAAAGCCTCCTATCACCTGGGCAGCCAGCTTACCGTTTTTTACTTTCTTTCCGTTCGCTACGGGATGATCTATAATCCCGAATTCACCAATAGCGAAAGAACCCGTTATACGGTCGGCCTGGGCCTCGATTTTCGCTTTTTTTCGGTGACCTACGGCGAATGGCTGGATAACGGCAATGCCAGCAGCGAACTCAACCAAAGTTTTATCCTGGGCTTCCGCCTGGGTGGCATTCGCTGGGGGGAATAACGAACAGCGAACAGCGAACAGCGAACAGCGAACAGCGAACAGCGAACAGCGAACAGCGAACAGCGAACGGAGAGCATATATCTAGAAACGAAGAACACACATCTGAACTCCAGTCACGGATACTCATGAACTATGCAGTCTT
>JAGRBF010000261.1:0-22558 GCA_020434205.1 Calditrichota bacterium
GTTTTATTTGTCATCCCGGCAATCTTTAGGCCGGGATCTATCGGGACGTTGGGTATGGACCCCGGCCCAGTCATCCTGGTAGGTTTTAGGCCGAGACCGGGGCGACGGTCAAGAGATCACAACCAGACGAAACATGCTTGACAGAATAGTAGGTTGTCGCTGTGCACCCGGGATTACTGTGCCCGGCAAAGGGAAAACACATAAATTTTTTGCGTTTTCGTGCTTTCGCGGTTTATCATCGAAAAAGGGTCTTGGCGCGTGAGGGCAGTGATAACCAACAATAATGGCAGGTTTTAGAATGCCATGGAAACGCTGAAGATGGCATAGCGGGTTTTGCGGGCTTGCAGGTAGGTTCCCGGAATATCCGAGGGAATTTCGGTGATATAACTATCCGTCCAATGATGCTCCAGCTTAAATACGAAGTTGTGCAACATGCGGAAATTTATGCCTACCGCAACTTCTTCAAAGAACTTCAGTTGGCTCTCATCCACAATTTGCTGGGTGGTCAGGGGAATATTGTTGACCCGGTAGGAGCAGTATTCGGACATCAGGGATAGTTTTTCCAGAAGATGCCAACCCACCTGCGAATTGACCGCCCATGCGCCGGTTGAGACCGGGGTAAGATTAAGATAGGCGACTTCCAGCCGGGCCAAAAATTTTTCAAAATCCCCGTCGATGGAAAGGCCTCTGGCCTTCAGGTCATTTTTGCCAAGGGCCTGGAAAACCACCCCGCCGCTGATCTGGCCAAAATATCCGCCGCTACCGAGTCGCAAACCATTAACCGGGGTTTCCAGCCACAATTGGGCCCCGAAGCCATGACTGATACGGGGTTCTCCGATCACCGGGATGGTTTCCCCCGGATTTAAGGGAGACCTCAGAATAAACCACTCCTGCATCATCCATTCCCCGAGATAAATATCCCCGGATAAACGCCAGCTATCCCCCAACTGCTGCTCATAACCGACCGATACTCCGTTGATCGTTTCGCTGGTGTAATTTCCTTCGCCATAGGGGGTATAGGGAACCTGGTAAAAGGGGAGCAGAATGCCAACATCCCGGATTTCATTATAAATGCCAAAGGGCAGTTGCAGCAATCCGGCCCGCAGGTAGCCGTTTTCTGAAAAACGGTATTCAAAAAACCCCCAATCCAGTTCCACATCCTCTTCGAGCACCATAATGGGGCTTTTGCCGAGGCGCTTGTGGCTAAGCTGAAAGATCAGGGAGGTTTTTTTGTTGGTATTCACCCGGAACTGCAGGGCCAGATTGCGGTAATCGGTGGTGCCGGAAACGGGAATCCCGAAAATCGGGTAATCGGAGGCCTGGGCATAAGCCTGGCTGAGATAGCCGTGGATCTGGAGGTTGGGTTGGGCCAGCAGGAAATTTCCGGCCCATAAACAGATGGCGACAAGCAGCAGGGGTATTTTCATCTCGGTATCCGTCGCTATACAAAGGCATTTAACCGAATTATCGGCCCAATTCAGGGTGACTTAACGGCCGCCGGTATTTAGATTCTCCGAACAAAAAGCGGAAAAGGGGGAATGTAAGACCTGCTAAAAACTGGTCGACACGCTGATAATGGCATAGTTGGTTTTGCGGGTTTCCAGATAGACGCCGAGGTTTGCAGGGGCGGCTTCGGTCAGAAACCCGCTGGTCCAGTGGTTTTCAAGTTTCACCACGAAATCTGCGCGCAGCAGGAGATTGAGACTCACCGCGACTTCCTCAAAGAAGGTTAAATCCGGAGAGTCCAGAGTTCGGCCGATATCGCCGATCAAAGGAATATTTCGGGCCCTGTTTCGTCCCAACTGGCTAACAAACCGCAGCCAGTCCAGAGGGCGGTAGCCCACCTGTAAATATTGTGAATTGGCCCTCAGCCCGGAACCTATGGAGAAGAACGTCGCCTCGGAGCGCAGGAGATACTTCTCGAAATCGCAGTCGACCGAAAAATTGGCCGAGCGAATGGTGCTGGCGCCGATAATTCCAAAACTAATCCCCCCGCTCACCTCGCCGTAAAATCCGCCAGCGCCGAAACGCACTTCGGATATCGGGGTTTCCAACCAGACCTGCCCACCAAGCGCCTTTTTGATTCCCGGCTCGGCAACCAGAACGCTTACGGTGTTGGGGCTAATGGGAAGTCGCACCATAAACCACTCCGTCCAGGTCCATTCTCCGCCGTACACATCGCCGGACAGCGCCCAATTTTCTCCCAAATGGGCGGTATACCCCGCGGAGAGACCGTTAACCGTCTCGCTGGTATAATTGCCCTCGCCATAAGGGGTATTGGGAACCTGATAAAACGGCAACAGCACCCCCACATCGCGAATTTCGTTGTAAATGCCGAAGGGCAGTTGCAGCAATCCGGCCCGCAGGTAGCCATTTTCTGAAAAACGGTATTCAAAAAAACCCCAATCCAGTTCCACATCCTCTTCGAGTAACATGATGGGACTTTTCCCAAGGCGTTTGTGGCTGAACTGAAAAATCAGAGAGGTTTTGTCATTGGCATTTGCCCGGAACTGCAGGGCCAGGTTGCGATAATCGGTAGTGCCGGAGACGGGAATCCCGAAAATCGGGTAATCGGAAGACTGGGCATAAGCCTGGCTGAGATAGCCGTGGATCTGAAGGACGGGTTGAGGCCGGAGCATTGCCGGTGGCAGCACCAGCAGCAGAACCAGGAACCTTAAGGTGTTCATCATTTACCTAAAAACTGGTCGACACGCTGATAATGGCGTAGTTGGTTTTGCGGGATTCCAAATAAACACCGGGTGTTTCCGAAGCGGTTTCGGTGATAAAGCCCCTGGTCCAGTGGTTTTCCAGCTTCAGGACCAGGTTGTGGCGCAGGGCCAGGTTAAAGCCCAGGGCAACTTCCTTAAAAAAGTCCAGCTCGGAGCTTCCCAGGGAAATGCCCGCCAGGGGAATGCTGTTGATGTTGTACCGACCGGCCTGCCCCACCAGGGTAAAGCGATCCAGAAAACGGTAGCCTCCCTGAAAATAGAGGGCCTTGGCCCGAATGGCCGCCGGTTCGATGTAATAGTAGGAATACTCCGAACGGGCAAAAAATCGCTCGAAGTCCCCGTCCACGGAAACATTGCCCACGTAAATATCACTTTTCCCCAGCACCCCAAAGCTGAGCCCGCCGCTGATCTCTCCCCCGTATCCCCCTGCCCCAAAGCGCAAACCGCTCACCGGTGTTTCCAACCACAATTGGGTGCCGAATGCTTTGCGGATATGCGGCTCCTCGACAATAACGGTGGGTTCGCTCGGGTTAAGTGGGGTCCGGATAATAAACCACTCCGTCCAGGTCCATTCCCCGGCATAAAGGTCCAGCGAAATACCCCAACTATCGCCTAATTCCCCGGCATAGCCGATAGAGGCGCCGCTGACCGTCTCGCTGGTGTAGTTACTCTCCCCATACGGCATATAGGGCACCTGGTAAAAGGGCAGCAGCACCCCCACGTCGCGAATCTCATTGAAAATCCCGAAAGGCAGTTGGATTAACCCGCCCTTAAGGACAAAATTCCCGGCGAAACGGTATTCGAAAAATCCCCAGTCCAGCTCCACACTTTCTTCCAGGGACATAACCGGGCTTCTTCCGAGGCGCTTGTGGCTTAATTGCACCACCAGCGCGGTATTGGGATTCATGGTCGCCCGGAATTGCAGAGCCAGGTTGCGATAATCCGCGGTTCCCGAAACGGGGATCCCGAAAATCGGGTAATCCGTAGCACGGGCATATCCCTGGGTGAGGTAGCCATGGATTTGAACGGAAGGTTGGGCCAGGCCAAGGCCGGAGAGCAAAAGGAGTAGGAAAAGGGCAGTGGAGAACTTCATTTTTCAGTCCGGGTTTGTGCATCAACAGGTCGAAATTATTATCGACCGGCAACCCGCACTCTTTATACCCAAACCCGTAATTTATGACAATCGCTGCGGCGCTCCTGGCGACCGCATAAGCGGCAGGCATCCTTGAGCTTAACCGCATCCTCCGGCGGGAGGCGCCGGATCATAAAAACCACCGGCCGGCGGGCCGGATCTTCCGCCTCGAAATCCGGAATATCTTCGAGCCCGATATGTTTGTTGCGGTGCTGGCAAAGCCAGCTGAACTCAAATTGATCGTTGGGGCAAATTTCCGCCAAAAAGTGATATAACATCCGGGCGTAGGCGTACCAACTGCGGGCACTGTGGTGATTGCCAATCGGCAGGATGCGGATCATGTGCAGGGGCATGAGGTTTTGCTGCAAAGCGGTAATGGCGCTGATGTCGCGCCGGTCGAACACCCCGAAGAGACGGTTGACCCGGAAATAGTTGTTCTGGCAGGTCATGTCCTTGAAATAATCGATGTTGATTCGCCATTCTTCGCCGGATCCCGCCTTTTCGCGAAAACGGGGATTGGAGCGCATTAGCAGGGCATTGAGGACCACCGCCAACTGGCCGGGACGGTTGTGTCCGCTGGAGCAGCAGGAAATCCGCGCAAAGTGACTGGCGGAATGGGGTTTATCCGGCTCCGTGGCCAGATTTTCCCGGCCGCTGCAACAGAAATAATTACGGGCGTGCCAAAGTTTGTCCGAGGGATCCCCGGCAAAGGTCTCCTGACGGGCCAGGCGCAGGTTGTTATTGGCGGCAATGGCGTTTTGATAGGCGGCTATCCGGCACAGGTTCATCCCCGGACAGGCGTAGCGCCCCTCCCCGGCGGGATCGTAAGCGACCCGCTGGAAGTCGCTTACGCTATTGGGCGTGCCCGGAGCGCGGTTGGTTAAGCGGTCGATCACCTCCGGAACTCCCGGTGGGGCGGGGTCCGGCAAGTTGTTGATCACCCGGGCAATATCCCGGCCCGGGTCGTTGCCGCGGGTCTCGTCCGGATCGGGCTCCTTTTCCGCGTAGCTGCGCCCATCGTTGGCAAACACCCTGCTCACCTGGGTGCCGGTAGCCAGGTCCGGATTAAAAACCGAGGAGTCGCCCGTTACCGGGACCAGGGCGGCATAGCCGGTTAGAGCAAATCCGTTGCCGGCCTCATCCCCGAGTTTGATGTGGCGCAGGTATTGAAATGTGGGCAGGGCCAGGGGCACTTCCGGAAAGCCACTTTCCCCCCAGCGCTCCTGTAAAACCTCAAAAGCGGGCAGGGAAAATTCCACCCCGGAGAGGCGGGAGAGGTAATTGGCCAGAGCGGCGGGGTGATTGGGCAGGCAACTGCTGATCTCGACAAACTGGCGGGCCTTTTCTTCCGCGCTGCCGTGGCGGGTGTTCAGGGAAAAAGCCCGGCGGGCCCCGGCGATCACCTCCTCGGCATCGGCATAGGAATCGCTGATGGTTTCCCCGATCATCTCCCGGGTATAATAATCGAAACGGGCGTGGGCAGGATAGCTGATGTCCATCGCCAGGGGTTCTTTATACATCTTGCACAGGGCGTCGTAATAACGGGAGCTGTCGGTAAAAACGTTTTTCCCCTCCCGGGCCCCGCGAACATTGGCCAGCAGGAGCAGCGGCAAACGGAACCCCTGCGGGTCTTCGGCTTTGATGCGTTCCAGGGCCTGGATACAGCGCAGCAGCAGAACCTGGCCCCGTTCTTCCACATCGTGGTTAACCACCAGAACCCCGGGCTGATGCTCCCGGAGACAATTTTCCAGGGCCAGCACATCCCCGTCATTCACAATGCGGGTTCTCAGATGGATCGCCCCGTGGTTGGGCTCCCGGACCCTCCCGCCGCTGGCCCGCCCGCCGCTGTTGAGGAGGGTCGGCCAAAGCTGATCAAATAGCACATCCCCGGGATTGGGCAGCAAGCGGGGGTGTCCGTCCCCCACTTCGCCGGCGGGCAGAATCAGGGCCAGGGTATCTTCCAACAAAGCACCCCGCCCCTTACCGCCCCGCGGCAGCAGGGTGTAGAGGGTTTCCAGCATGTAATGGGTGGATTTGCTGAGCCCCAGCACCATCACCCGCGGCACCTCGGCCGGGGAAAGGGCCTGCAGGGCACTCACCTTCAGCATGGCCGCCCAGAGCCGGTATCCCAGGGTATTGCCCTGATTGTGTTTAGGATAATGCAGAACGATGCGCCGGTGGCGGGCCCGGGCGGTCAGGTTAACCACCTGGTCGCTGCGGCTGACGCTGATGATGGCGCTTACCCGGGAGAGCACCGCACGGTCGAAGATGGTCTGCACGGTTTTGCCGTCGGTAACCATGCTGATCACCAGACGAGCCCGCTCCAGATTAACCCGCGAGCGAATGAAGGGATCCCCAGCATCCCCGACCACCACCGGAACCAGCACCCGCTTTTCGGCGCGCAGGGGATTGTTCTGGGGATCGCGGGTCCGGTAGCGGCGGCGCAGGGTGGTAACCACCCCGTAATCGCCCAGGAGATTATTGCTGCCCGAATAAATAATATCTCCCGGATCGCGTTCCACCACCACCACCTGATTACAGAGCCATTCCAGGCGAAGGTCCGGGGTCACCACTTCCTCGAAGCGGCGCGAACGCTGGGTTTTATCGTTAAAAAGTTGCCCCACTTCCCGGTCCAGGACCCGTTTGCCCAGGTTCCCAAATCCCACAACCACGATATGGCCCTGAACCATCAGGAGGTGATTGCGCAGGCGCTGGTTGAAATACTCTCCAAAGGTCTCGTCCGGATAGCTGACCGCCAGGGAAAGCGGGCTAAACCAGGCCATAAAAACCCCGAGGGCCAGAATCATCTGGTCGGCGGCTGTCACCTTGTCCAGCAATTCATACTGCCCGGCCGAAATAAAAACGATGGGGATTGCCAGAAAAATGAGGGTCAGGAACAGGCCGCCCACCAGCATAAAGGGATAACGAAAGAGCATGGCCAGGGCAAAATGCCACAGGTAGCGATACGATTTCTGGATAACCCCCTGGACGTCCCGCTCGTGGAAGGTCACCGGAATCAGCACATTGGCCATCAGGCGGTTGCCCAGACTGGCCCACAAAAAATAAGGCAGGGCGGTCAGCACACTGCTGCCCCACCAGGCCAGCAGACTCATCCCGAAAACCAGTTCCGGGTTCCCGATAAGCTGGATTTTGGCCTGGAAGCGCCCCACGAAAGCCGCTTTCATAAAAATTTGCTCCGGCTGCCACTGCCAGCCCGGTTCCCCCAACTGGGCAAAAAACCACAATTCGACCAGAATAATACCCACCAGCAGCAGGAAGAAGGTCAGCGAATCGAACCACACATAACGTTCGCCGGTACCGCGATCAAGGGGATTTTTGGCGGAGCGGATATCGCTGTAGGCAGAGCGCTGCTGCTTGTAAATACTGAGGCCCAGGTAGGCAAAGGCGACGATCCCCCACAGCACCGCGTATTTCAGGTTGGGATTGTTGATGGCACCCGGCCCCGATAAAAAACCGAGGATCAACTTATGGGGGATAAAAAACAGGACCAGCCCAACCACCAAAAAATTGCGCAGCACCACCAGGGTGCTTTCCACTGCCGCCGGCCAGTTTTTGACCGCCAGCCAGGTGGGCACCCACAGGAGCAGGGTGAAAACCCCCAGGGTCAGGAAATGGGCCAGGGCAATGGCGCTTTGTTCGGCGAAAGTGAGTTTTTCCGGGAAAAGGGGGAGGCCGCAGGCTGCCGCCAGGAGGACGGTCAGCAGGGATGGACCCAGGATCAGGTAAAACCAGAAGCGGGGAATATCGCCGCGGGAACGCAGTGGAAATTCGAACTGCTGAACCACCCTGCCGTCCGGGAAATCCATATTCATTGAAGCGAGGGACATGCGCATCCGTCGGGTTAGGCAACCGGGAGGGGAAATTCTTCCCGGGGTGCTTTAAAAACTGGCGTAGGTTTTCCAATGTTTGGGGATGAAAAACATCACCAGGGCATAGATCTCCAGGCGTCCTAACAGCATGGTCAGGGAAAGAATCCACTTGCCGGCGGTGGTAATGCCGTCAAAGTTTCCCAGGGAACCGATGCTGCCCAGCCCCGGACCCACATTGCCCATGGTGGCCACCGATCCGGTAAAAGCCTCCAGAAAGCCGGTGCCGGTAGCCACCAGCAGCAAGGTGGCGATAAATACGACGGTTATATACAAGACGACATACAGGACGCTGTTTTCAAAGACATCCCGATCGATGGTCCGCCGCCCAATGGTAAAGGGAATAACGGCGTGCGGATGCTGAAGTTGCTTCATCTGGCGAATAAAAGCCTTGCCCATGATCACAATGCGGTTGGCTTTGATGCCGCCTGAGGTGGAACCGGCGCAGGCGCATTGAAGGGAAAAAAAGATCAGCAATAATTGGGTAAAAGGGGACCAAATCGCACTGTCCGCCGAGGCAAATCCGGTGGAGGTTCCCACCGAAAGCAGTTGGAAGGAACCGAAGCGCAGCGCCTCCCAAAAGCCCGAATATTTGTGGATATTCAGATCCACCGCAGACAGCAGGATCCCGATCGCCAGGGCGGTGAGGTAATACCGGAAAAAAGGGGAGCGCCACAGGTTTTTTGCCTGTCCGGAAATGGCGGCAAAAAGCATCGCAAAATGCACCCCCGAGACAATCATGAAAAACATGATCACCACCTCGATCAGCACGCTGTCGAAGGAGGCAATGCTCAGGTTGCGGGTGGAAAAGCCGCCGGTGGCGATGGTCGCAAAAGAATGGGTAAGCGCATCAAACCAGTCCATCCCGCAAAACATCAGGGCCGCCACCTCCAGGCCGGTAAGCCCCACATAAACCTTGGCGAGAATGCGTACGCTGCTTTTGGTGCGGTTTTGAAAATCATCCAGGGCCAGGGTAGACATCTCGCTCTGGTAGAGTACCTTCATCCCCGCGCCCATGGCCGGCATTATGGACAGGGCCAGCACGATGATACCCATCCCGCCCAGCCAGTGGGTCAGGGCGCGCCAGAAAAGCAGGCCGCGCGGAAGGGACTCGATATCGCTGAGGATGGTCGATCCGGTGGTGGTAAAACCGGAGACGCTTTCGAACCAGGCATTGGTAAAGGTGAATTCACCGCCCCACAGCAAATAGGGCAACATCCCCAGCAGGCAGGACAGCAACCAGCTCCCCACCAGAATAATCAATCCCTCGTTATTGGAAATCTGCTTGGGAGAGGGCACAAAAATCATGGGGAAAATGCCAAAAATACCGGCGACCATAGCGCTGTAGAGCAAGAGGGTCAGGGCCTCGTCCTGGTACACCATGGAAACCAGGGCGGAAACCAACAGCCCCAGGGCATTGAGGAGCAGGATAAAGCCCATGTAGCGGTAGAGAATATGATATCGCATAACCGTCCTCTTAATCCCGCCGGGCAGATCGGGCGCTTAAGGTCAGGATCAGGTTGGAAAGCTCGCGAATTTCATCGTGGGTCTCGACCTCAATTTCCAGGGGTTTGTGGTCATCCAGGTGATTGCGAATACCGCGGTTAAGGCGCAGAATGGGGTTTACCACGTAATGGTTGATAAAAAAGTTGAACAGCAGCGAAAGCACTACCGCGGCGGTCATGGCGATTATGCCGGGCATTATGGCCCGGTTGGCGCGGTTCTCCATAACCGTGGCGGTTTGGTACATGGTGTCGTTATTTAAAATCTGCAGGGCCTGTACCGCGGACTTGGCGTCCTGAAAAGCGCGGTGCACCTCGATGAAATACCAGTCGATATTACGTTCCTTGTAGGTTTCTACAATGGGCTTTTCCCAAATAGCTTTTAAGGCGGCATAGCGGGTGCGGATGGAGTCCACCACGGCGGCCTCGCCGGGAATGGTGAGGTTGTTTTTGGCCACATCAAAGCCGGACAGGAACAGACTGTCCGAGGAACTCAGCAGACGACGTCCTTCTTCCCACCGGCCCAGCAACAGGAACAGAATTCCGTTGTCCTCCCCCTCCAGGGCGTTCAGCATGGTGTTGGCGGCGTGAATACTCTGGTAGTTTTCCTTAATCAGGTTTTGGGCGGTAACCCCAATATTATTCAATTCATAAATGGACCAGATACCGGCCAGAATCAACATTATGGCCATCACCAAAAATCCGGAGACGATTTTTAAGCGCAGTTTCATAAAAATACCCCGTATCGGATTTCATGATTGAGAAGGCGTGTTTCCGGGGACCCGGGGAACGACCGCCAAACTTCGGGTTCCTGTCCGGCGAGGCCGTCGCTTCGGCATAACAACCGGGTCGAATGCCCATCCCCAAACCGGGCGTCCGGCGTAAAAAGGGTATGGGAATTTGAGTTATTGAGGGGAGGTGTGCAAGGAAGGATTTAAACAGTTCCCGAAAGACCTTCGGGAACTGTTTGTGAAGCAATGGCAAATTCAATTAGAATCCGATGGCGACATCCAGACCGACGTATTCGATTTCCCCGGAGCGGAATTGCCCATGGGGATTAACCCCTTTGTAATAATTGATCGTCCAGCGTACCGTGCGGCCATTGTCGAAGTAACGCCCCAAAATGGCCCCGGCAACCACATGGGTGGACCAAACGGAAGCCGGATCGACCACCGCATAGCGGTCCCGGCGATAAAAATCCGCCGCGACCACAAAATACTGGGGGATAATGAACAGATAGGGACGGCGCCAGGCCTGCAGAAAAACTTCCCCACCCAGCTGGGATTCGTTTTTGCCGGCCGTTTTAAGGGCCGCTTCTTCTCCCGGATCGGAAAAGTCCTCGAAAAGAGGTTCCTTCGTCAAAGCGCGAAAGCCACCGTATAAACGGACATAGCTGAGGGTCAGAAAGCCCTCATTTTCATTGGCGTAATGATCCCCGGCCAGATAAACCTCGTTGGCCTCGTAGCTGACGTTATAGCGCCGGAACTCATCATCCCCCGAAGCCCCGAGGGTAAACTCGTCGCCCACGTGAGAGCTCTCGTGGAAATAACGATAGCGCAGGGATAAAAAATTCAGGGATGCGGGAAAGCGCATAACCGCCCCCCCGCCGATGCGATAATCGGTGTTGATGATATCCGAAGAATACGCGTCAAAGTCCTGAAGTACATGCGCGGAGCCGGACACGTAGAGCGCCAATCCGGAACGGCGCATGGGGTTATCGCCGACCGCACCGAAGCGCACCCCCACCAGCGGGAAGTAGCCGCCAAAAGCCACATCCCAGAAGGTGTGTTTGCCCTCCCGTTCGGAGTTGACGAAGGGAACCGGTTCGTCCCGGTACATGCGAATGTGATTAACCGGGGTGCGGATATTGGCGATCATCGGTTTGAAGTACTGCTCGTCTTCCATGGTGTAAAACCGCCCATCCTGGGCATTCAACGCGGCAAAAGACGCCGCCAAAACCGTCAAAAACAACAAATTAAAATTACGCATCATCTAACTAACCTCCATAAACGGATAAGCGATAAGAACGGATCAGAATGGCTGAACAATTTCCAGCGTAGAGGAGACCAGAGGGGTGGCAACCAGATTGACTCTCAGGGTAAGCGCAACGTTGCTGCGATCGATATCCCCGCGGGTATATAATACAATATCCCCGACGGAATTGAAAATCAACATATCTTTGAGGGCCTGGGTCAAAAGGTTGATGGCCGGGGCGCTCAGGGTCGGTTGCTGCTCGATGTCCAGGACATCGCCGGTAACGGTGTTTTGAATCGAATAAACCGGTACCCTGGCACTGCCGCCATAGCTGATCTCCAGGGCGGCATTTACCACGCTGGCCGGATCCGTGGTGGCGATCAGGGTGTAGGTAATGGATTCGATGTCGAGATCTTCGATATCATCCAGGGAAAAATCCCCGTCAGCAAGCTGCTCGGCAAAGCGGGCGGCCAGACTGTCTCCGTCCAGAACCACCATTTCATCGAATTGGGTGCTGTTGCTGCTGTTGATGTTAAAAATGGCCTCGAAACCGGTGGGCACCGGAAAGAAAATTATACGTTCTTCGGTTGTACAGGCGCTGAACAGGGAGATCAGCACCAGAACTGCTATGGCAAAAATCTTTTTCATGATTTGGCTCCTTTTCATTTTTTTGATGCACGGGTTACTGCCCGATGCGGACCCCGAAATTCAGGATATTGAGGTTTCCGATATGGTAATCCACCGTGGCGCCGATAAATCCCAGGTCCAGCCCGGCCCCGACCAAAAAGCGAAAGGTGTTGTCCCCATCGACGCTGACGGCCACCTTCTCCTCGCCGTTGTCCCCGGAATACTTGTATTCCAGATCCGCCGAGGTGCTTTCGTAGGCCAGCCCGCCGAACAGATCCAGGATGCCGAAGGATTTTCCGGCTTCGCCGTGAAGGACAAACTGTTTGGTGCTCACCACGTCGCCAATTTCGAAGGTTTGAAACCCGAAACCGGCGCTCAGGTTAACTGCCGGATTGGCAAGATACTGATCGATGCTGTGGCGCAGCCCCAATCCGAACAGGGAAACGCTGCCGATTTCTTCGTTGATCTCGACCTTCACATAGCGGAGGGTGGCCTGAGTTCCAAGCAGATTGCCCACCGTAAGGGAGGGCACGATCAACCCCACCCGGTCTATGTCAAACCCGCCCGGAAAGGTGTATTCGGTGCCGCCGGTTCCCGAGACGGACGTGCCGCGACTGGCCCCGACCACGGTAGGGGTTTCCACCTCCTGGGCCGGATTAAAACCGCCATCGGTGCTACCGGTAAAACTTTTTTTCCCCTCGGAGAGGAAAATTCCCATGGCGTTGGCGCGCAGTTGCAGGCTCAATCCGCTTGCGGGAATATCCACCTTTCCGAACATCCCGCTGTTGAGTCCCATTCCCACCGCGGTTACCAGGGGCTCTACGTAGCCGGGGGCATTGCTTCCGGAAAAACGCTGCACAAACGATTCGAAATTCTGGGCGGCCAGCTGGGAGCCGGAAAGGGCCAGCAAAAGCATCCCGTAAAAGAACGATCTGGTTTTCATAATTTCCTCCGTATCAAAAATGGCGTGATTTTTTGCTCTGATCAGAAAGCGCTTTTGAAATTCAACAGCAGCTTATCCATAAAAGCGGGCGGCGTATGTGCGGGCGCTCCCCCATAAAAATGGGGTTTTCGAACCCGTTTGCGCCAAATGTGAAAAGGCCCCAAACCAGATGGCCGGGGCCTTTTCAGGAAGCGATAGATGAGCGGCAAGGCCGGGTGGGCCCGGTGATGGGGGGAACGCGGGTGGGATTACAAACCCTGCCTTGCTCATTGGCAAAATAGGCCGGGACAAGGTCCGGGCCTGTGACGGCGGCACTACACAAGAATGGGGGGTTAGGGTGCGGTTTCCTTCAGCACCTCGGAAAAGGTCAGGCGATAGCCATCGGGATCGGCGATCATCAATTCCCGGGCGTTCCAGGGGCGCTTCTGAGGCCCGCTGATCAGGCTTTCGCCGCAGGATTTGATGTGGGCGGCCAATTTGTCCAGCATTCCCGGCTCGACATAAAAGGTCAGATCGACATCACTGGCATCCACGTCTTCAAAATCTTCCTTGGCGCCCTGGGCAACCAGAAGAATTTCGGCATGATCCGACCAGCGCAGATGAGACCAAATGGGCTCTTTGTGCTCTGGCATGGTTCTGAGGTGTTCAAACTGTAGCACTTTAACATACCAGTCCAAAGATCTGCTCAGATTTTTGACCGGCAAGGTAGGAAAAACATTGTGAAGAAGCTCTTCTTCCATTGGGACTCCAAAAAACAATTCTTTCATATACATCCAGCTTCAATTTTGCGCGTCCGAAGATCGCCGTGCTTCTATAACGATTTCCCGCTGGGGGAGTTCTTTACTTTCGATAAAAATCCGCAATCCCCGAAAATTACCCGGAATTGCCGGTTCTCACGCCAAAAAAATGAACAATATTTGTGCCAATGGCCAAATCTCTGCAAAAGATCGGCCTCCTGGGGTGTTGAGACTCGGAAGATTGAGCGGGATCCGGGGCAATTCGGGGATTCTAAAAGCGCTCCGGGGACCCCGGCCCCCAAAAGCAGCAAGCAGAAACGCCGGGAGGCTCAAATTTCGAAATTTCCGATGATCGGTCAACACGCCCTGACGCAGTTTTGGTTAAAACAGGTAGGGGGTTTTGAGGTTCGCAGGAACCGCAAAACGGTTGAGGCGGGAACTGGCCCGTCTTCAAATCGCTTACCAATAAAACGATTTCAGGCGGCATTTATCCTGTGTTGAAAATCACACAGAAAAAATCCAAATCCGCCCTGCTTCTGCGCTTTGCCGGGGTGCGCAACCTGCGCAGGCGCGCAAAATCTGCCGGAATTGCGCCAGAAGAAGTGCCGGGTGGGTACAAAAAAAGTGACCCATGCGGGCACATGGGTCACTATGGAGGATGTGAGGATCTGTAGGTTTAAGGGCCGAAGTATAAGTACCGCTACCCGCGGTTGGGGATACTGACTGTGCTGGATACGGCTGCTACCAGATTGGAGGTGCGCAGGGCTTCGATATTTTCGGGGCTGCCCTTGGCAATGAACCAATCATCCATTACCGCAACCACCGTAACACCCTGTCGTGTAAAAAAATTGCACAGCCGCTCGGTAACCGGGAGCGCGCATTGGCACATCACCCGGATTTCCCCCCCGGCATTCACACCATCACCGAGATGCAAGCGGCGGGCGTCTCCCCGGGAAAGGGCCGAAGCTCTTTCCTGCTGGGAAAGGCACATAAATGCCAATGCTGAAAGGGTTGCAACAATGCCGTACCAGACCATAATTCTCAGAACTCCCTGTTCTCTGGCGTCAATCCTTACTGACTTTGAACACCTGCTCGCTTAATTCAGATGCTTGATTTTATATAAGACAAATGCCGTGCCACACGGCAAACGCCCTGCCTGAGACACAGTACAAGGTCTTTACAAACAATTATTTATAAACAATTTATTTTTCAAGTAAGGAACCGATTCCAAAGCACGCCCATCGCAGATTGCCTGCAAAGTGTGCAATTTTGATACACATTGCAGGGAAATGGTTGGATGCAGGATGGTTGGATGGTTATTCGGCTGCGCCGAATGGCGAAGAGCAGAAAGCGAGAAGCGAGGAGCGAGAAGCGAGGAGCGAGGAGCGAGGAGCGAGGAGCGAATGGAGAGGAGGGACTTTGTTGTTTCTTTAGACCCAAGGTTCCAAGGTTCTAAAGATCTTAGTATCGCCTGTTCTCATGCGGTCCTTGGGTCGACCGGTCCACGGGTCTTAAAAGAGTGGCTCAGATTTCCCCGCGCAGGGACTTGCTGATCACTTCCGCCTTGGAATGCACGTGCAGTTTCTGGTAAATATTTTTGATGTGAAAGCGCACCGTTTCCACGGAAATGTTCATGCGGTCGGCGATCATCTTGTAACTCAGACCGTCCACCAATCCCACCACAATTTCCTGCTCCTTGGGGGTGAGCGGGGTGGTTTTGCGGGGCTGATTCCCGGAAAAGTGGGTAATAACCTTGCGGGCAATCTGGGGAGACATGGGCGCGCCGCCGGACATCAGGGATTCCAATCCGGTGCGGATTTCCTCCAGCGGGGTATTTTTAAGCAGGTATCCGGAGGCCCCGGCGCACAGGGAATTGAAGATCTTCTGGGAATCGTGATAAACGGTCAGCATCACAATTTCCACGGAAGGGTGACGTTGTTTGACCAGGCGAATCCCGTCTATACCGGACATCCCGGGCAGGCCGATATCCATGAACACCACGGTGGGCAGATTATCGGGATCCAGCTCCTCCAGGAACTGCTCCACCGATTCCACCGCGGTCTGGCAGGAGAACCCCTCTTCGGCATTCAGAAAATCGCAAAGGACCTGCCGGATATCGCTGTCGTCTTCAACTATGGCCACGTTTATCATATCTGGGCAATATAGGCCAGGAGCGGGCGTTTTTAAACCCCATTTTTATGGGGGATGGCAAGATTGCTGAAAATACTTAGGAAACATTTTTATATTTTCCTAAAATACAAGATATTAGATGTAAACCCGCATGACCGGATCAAGCGATTTAATCGTCGAAGGCGCCATCCATGAGAGTGATCACCACCGTCCCTCTGTTTGCCATTCTCCTGATTTTCTACAATGCCCTTTTTGCCTTTACCCGGGTTAACCGCCCCGATATTGACCTGCTGAACTACGCGCTCGCCAATTTCACCCTTCCATCCGGAGAGATCTGGTTTCTGACCGGCCAGGATGCCCTCATCATTATCGGGCTGATCGTTCTCTACATCGAATTGGTGAAAGCGACCAGCGCCTCGGATACCTCCATCATCGAGCACGTTTTTTCCATGATGGTCTTTCTGGCCTACCTCTTCGAATTCCTCTTTTTTCCCTACGTGGCAGATTCCGCATTTCTGATTCTTTGCGTGATGTCCTTGATCGACGTGCTGGCCGGGTTTACCATTTCGGTTATCTCCGCCCGACGCGACCTGACGGTGGGATAGAGCCGTGAGCCGCTGGCGATAACTTCAAATCCATATCATAAATCTGTGACTTTTTAGTAGTTTCCCGTTGCATCCCGGCCTTAATTTCACTTTTTTAGGGGTTCAGGGAAGGAATCTCCACGGCAAAAGCCCCAAATCCAAAATTTCAGGAGTCCGGCAATGAATCAGGGCAATATCGATCAGATTCGCGACATCATTTTTGGCCAGCAAATGGCCGAATACAGCGAGCAGTTCAAGACTTTTGAGAAACAAATGGCCGACTTCCGCAAAGAGATGGAAAAAATGGGCAAGGACCTGGAGAATATGCTCACCCGCTTTCGCGATGAAGCAAACACCGCCCTGGCCGACCTGCGCAAAGAGGCCAATTCGGCCAACGATTCGCTGGACAAAAAGCTTCAGTCCGTCGAAGCCGATATTCGCGCCCACCTGGACACCCTCAACAACGCCCAAACCCGCCGCAGCGATCTGGGCGCCTACCTGATCGAACTGGGACAGAAACTCCAGGACGGCCTGGGAGAAGTTGCCCACAAAAACGGGGTCGCCGAGGAATAGCCGGCCCGGCGGGGCCTGGTTCCCCGCTTTGGACGTTTCGCACAATTCCGTTTTAACCCCGTCTGCGGTCCGCGGATTTTCCGCCGGCCCCTTCATTTTTCCCCCACGGATCTCCCATGCGCAATGCCTACAAGCAGCTCCACATTTTCAAATGTGTTCACGAAGCTCATCGCGGATTCGAAAGTCGCATGTCGGTGCACCATATTCTGAATCGCAAAGGCTGCTATCCCAATGGCTGCTTCTATTTCAAGTGGCATTGCAAACTCTTCAAACAGGGCAAACCCTGCTACCGCGGCTACAAAAAGATGAAAAAAACCTGCATGGGGTGCCGCCATTTTTATGAGGAAAAAATCCACAACCATCCTACCCTGCAGGTTAGCGAAGAGCAGTATCAGGATTTTGTGCGGGAATTGCGGGAATTCGAGGATTGGCTGGGAGAGCATCGCCACAAGGAATGGGACATCGAAGGCCGGCTGGACGGGGTTAAGCCCCTTTTCCAAAAGCATATCTACGGCAAGGGGGAAGGGATCTCCTTTTCCGGCTTTTTGCTGCTTTTCCGCACCCTGTTTATCGGCAATACCCTGATCGAAGACCCGGTTTACATTCGGGTTTCCACCAAAACCTATCGGGATCTGCAGTTAGGCGCGGGGGACAAGATTATCGCCCGGGCCACCCTGGACCTGGACCAGGGGCGGCTGGTGATGACCCGTCTGCGGCGCATCGAGATCCCCGAACGCGGGGAGGCCCCTTTCTGGGATGAATCCCGCGCCCTGGTGGCCCGGGAAACCGCCACCCAGATGCCCATCCAGCCGGAGGGCTGCCACCAGTGCCCCTTCGGCACCCTGGTGGACGTGGAGGACAAACGCGAGCGGGAGACGCGGCGCTTCCGCCAGCTGTATTGCCTGCGGGGCATGCCGGACTTCCGGGCCTGCGACATCTATCCCGGCTATGCCGGCGAAGCGGAAATGAAGCAGAGTAAACCGTCCAACAACGCCTCTTGTATAACCTATAAGGTCCGGGTGATGAAGCCGTAGGTGCGAAGAGACGAAGAGGCGAAGAGGCGAAGAGGCGAAGAGGCGAAGAGGCGAAGAGGCGAAGATCGTTAACGTTTTTTTCCAGGGATCATAGGATCAAGTTTTATTGCCGTTGTCATTCCCCTTCCCAAACGGTATATTTAAAAAATTTCGTCAGGGGTGTCCCGCCAATCGGGGCTGAGATTATACCCTTGGAACCTGAACTGGATCATACCAGCGAAGGGAGACGGTTTCCTTACCGCCTCAGGCTTTTCGGATTACCGAGCCGTCTTCCTTCCCGGAAAACGGCTTTTTTGTAGCCGGGAGCCTTGTCATGTATCGTTTCGTCCTGCTTTTTACCCTCCTGTTAAGCCTCGCGCTGCAGGCCCAACACAACCTCACCGGCCTGATTCTGGACGCCTCTACCGGCAAGCCGCTGGCCGGCGCCAACATCGAAGTGCTGAGCGAAAAAATGGGCACGGTAAGCGATGACAGAGGGCATTTTCTGCTGGAGAACCTCTCCACGGAGCGGACGTACACCATCCGCATTTCCTATCTGGGCTTCCGAAGCGCCGAATACCGCATCGACCTCAGCGAAAAGCGCAACCCCAATCGCCGTTTCGAGTTACACCCCGTTACCCTGGAAGGGCGGGAAATGCTGATCGTAACCACCCGGGCGGTGGAGGGAGAATCGCCGGTGGCTTTCAGCACCCTCACCCGGGAGGATCTGGAGCAACGCTATTACGCCCAGGACATTCCGGTTCTGCTCAGCGACCTGCCCTCCCTTACCTCATACTCCGAGGGCGGCAGCGGGCTTGGCTACAACTACCTCTCCATTCGCGGATTCGACCAGCGCCGCGTTTCGGTGATGATCAACGGGGTTCCCCAGAATGATCCCGAGGACCACAACGTCTACTGGGTAGATTTCCCCGACCTGCTGGGCGATGTGGAGGACATCCAGGTGCAGCGCGGGGCGGGCAGCGCTTTTTACGGCCCCCCGGCCATCGGCGGCTCGATCAACATCATCACCCGCAATTTCCATCCGGAAAGAAGCGCCACCCTTTACGGCGGCCTGGGCAGCTACAAAAGCAACCGCACCAGCCTTTCCTATAATACCGGCCTGCTGGCCGAGCGTTATGTGCTGGCCGGACGAATTTCCCGCATTCGCACCAACGGCTATCGGGAATCCGCGGCTCTGGATTTCAAGGGGTTTTTTCTGGGCGCCGCCCATTTCGGCGAACGCTCCACCACCCGCCTGCACCTGTTCGGCGGTCCCATCGAAGACGAACTGGCCTATTACGGTCTGCCCAAAGAGATTGCCCAAAACCGCGACACACGGCGCACCAACTACATCAGCGATCCGCGGGAGATCGAAAACTTCAGCCAACCGCATCTGGAACTGCTCAACACCTTCCAGATAACCCCCAACCTCACCCTCAACAATACCTTGTTCGGAATTCGCGGCTCCGGCTTCTTCGACTATCAGGGTAACTGGGCCCCGGCCTCGTACTACCGCCTCACCCCCGATTTCGGTTTCGACGTCGGCGGAGATCCCGGGGAGGCCTATTTCAGCGATGTGCTGATCCGCGCTTACGTGGACAACCGCCAGGGCGGCTGGCTGCCCAACCTCACCTGGAAAGCCCCCTGGGGCAGACTTACCGCCGGCAGCGAGATCCGGGTTCATCGCTCCCTGCACTGGGGGCGCATTCAGGACGGCAGCGAGGACCTTCCCATGGCCCTGCCGGGAAGCGGGTATTCGGGGCGCAACTATATCGCCGAACGCCGCTACTACGAATACAAGGGCGGCAAAGAGGTGGTTTCCCCCTTCTTCCAGATCATTTACAAGCGCACCCGGGATCTGACCCTCAGTACCTCCCTCCAGTACGTTTATCAGAAAAACCGCCTTTTTGACGAGGCCTTTCTGGGCAATGAGTTTGACCTCACCTACAACTTTCTCAATCCCCGATTCGGGGCCACCTACCGCTTCCGGGAGGGCATTTCCGTTTTCGCCAGCGTGGCCCAAACCAGCCGGGAACCCCGCCTCAAAAATTTTTACGATGCGGCGGAAGCCAGCACCCCGGCGGATTGGGGGGCCATTGTTCCTCAGTTCCGGCAAAATGGGGACGGTAGTTACGACTTTTCCGATCCCCTGGTAAAACCGGAAAAGCTGGTCGATTACGAATTGGGTTTCCAGGCATCCAACGATATTCTGGAGGGAAATCTCAACCTGTATTTCATGGACTTCCAGGACGAGATCATCAAAAGCGGGCAGTTGGACCGTTTCGGACAGCCCATCACCGGAAACGCCGCCAAAACCCGCCATTCCGGCCTGGAAATCAGCGGCAGTGTCCGGCCTTTGCCGGCCTGGCGACTGTTCGGCAACGCCACCGTCAGCCGCAATGAGCTGGTCTCCTACCGGACTTTCGACGACAACAACCAGCCCGCTTCCCTGGATGGCAACACCATTGCCGGGTTTCCGGGTTTTCTGGCCAATGCGGGGGTCAGTTACAACGGATCCCGGCTGAACGGGGCCCTCATCATCAAACACGTGGGAAAACAATACACCGATAATTTTGAGGATGAAACCCTGACCGTGGAACCCTATACCGTGGTAAACGCCACCCTGGGGATTAACCTGAAGGCTTTTCTGCCGCTGGACCTCCAGCTTCAGCTTCACGTGATGAATGTGCTGGACAACCTTTATATTGCCTACGGGGAAGGGCAGGATTTTTTTCCGGCGGCCGAACGCCATTTCTTTTTCAACTTCAGGTTAAATCTGTGATGGACATTCCCGCAACCACCCGGCACGGGCTGCTGTTCCTCAATGGGGAAATTGCCCCGGAAGCTCTGGAAGATCTGGATCGGCGCGGCATTTCCACCATCCTGGCTGCCGACGGCGGCTTTCATCACGCCATGCACCTGGGTTTTATCCCCGATGTGGTGGTAGGGGACTTTGACTCCATCGCCCCGGCGGAGCGGGACAGCCATCCCGGGATCGAATGGCTGCATCGTCCCGATCAGGACATGAACGATTTCGAAAAGGCCCTGATCGCCGCTGAAGAGCGCGGGATCACCCATCTGACCGTTTTGGGCATTGCCGGGGGCCGCCTGGACCACACCCTTACCAATCTCTCCGTTGTGGCGCGTTTCGATCGCAAAATCCATCTGGACATCCGCCACGGCAGGGCCAGGATCTTCCCGGTGCGCGGTTCCTGGGAATTCCGGGGAGAGCCGGGCCAGTTGCTGTCCCTGGCGCCCCTGGGGGAAGCGGTCGGGGTGCACACCCGCGGGCTGCGCTATCCCCTTAAGGGGGAGACCCTGGCGCCGGGGATCCGGGAAGGATTGAGCAATGTGATCGAAGATGGCGAGGTCAGTATTTCTCTGAAAAGCGGCTTGCTGCTGGTTTTTCTGTTCCCGCCGGAATCCCGGGAGAGCAGCCCGGCATGACCCTTCATCCCCTGGAAATTCTCCCCATTGCCCTTTATCTGGGAATCCTGCTTCTGCTGGGATTGCGCAAAAACGGGGACGACGGCAGCGCGGAAAGTTTTGTGCTGGGGGGCCGGGGCCTCACCCTTACCGCCTTTATCGCCACCCTGGTAACCACCTGGTACGGCGGGATTCTGGCGGTGGGGGAATACACCTTCCTGTACGGGATGTCGACCTGGATCGTTTTCGGCCTGCCCTATTACCTGTTCGCCGTCATTTTCGCCTGGCTGCTGGCCCCGCGCATTCAGGCCGACCCGGGCCTGTCCATTCCCGATTATTTCTACCGGCATTACGGCAAAAAAGCGGGTATCCTGAGCGCGATGTTCACCTTTATGATGACCCTACCCGCTCCCTATCTGCTGATGACCGCCATGCTGATCAGCCTGTTCAGCGGGTGGCCTATGTGGATGTGCCTGCTGGCGGCCACTTTTGTTTCCCTGCTCTATGTGCATACCGGGGGATTCCGGTCGGTGGTGCGCACCGATCTGCTGCAATTCGTCCTGATGTTCGGGGGCTTTGTCCTGCTGCTGGTGGTCCTGATCGGACGTTACGGCGGTCTCTCCTTCCTGGCCGCCCATTTACCGGAGATGCACCTCACCTGGCATGGCGGCAATCCCCCGGAGATGATCCTGATCTGGTTTTTTATTGCCCTGTGGACATTTGTCGACCCCGGATTCCAGCAGCGCTGCGCCGCGGCCGCCTCCCCGCGGACCGCCCGCAAAGGAATTGTGCTGTCCGTATCCTTCTGGTTTTTTTTTGATATGATGACCACCGCGACCGGCCTGTACGCCCGGGCTATTTTCGGCGAAGGCGGCATTGAGCCGCTTAACGCCTTTCCCGCGCTGGGGCATCAGGAGCTGCCGCCGTTTTTTTCCGGGCTGTTCCTCACCGCCCTGCTGGCGGTCATTATGTCCACCACCGACAGTTTTCTGCTGATTTCCGGCACCACCATCGGGCACGATCTGATGAGCAGCGGATGGGGCAGTGCCCGCCAAACCCGCACCCTGGTGCGCCGGGGTCTGCTGATTAGCTCCGCTTTTTCGGTGATCCTGGCTCTGCTGGTCCCCTCGGTGGTCAACCTGTGGCTGGTGCTGGGCAATATTTTTATCCCGCCCATGCTCCTGCCAATGCTGGGCTGTTTTTTTCCGCGCCTCAACCCCGGCCCCGGACGGGTCCTGGGCAGCATGGTCGCCTCCGCGACAGTGACCTTCCTTTTTCTGGGGATCGCCCTCTACCGCAGC
>JAGRBF010000261.1:22682-26047 GCA_020434205.1 Calditrichota bacterium
TCCCTGCCGAATATTCCGGTTGGTTCGCCCGGCATCCCGCCCTAAATTCCGGCCCAAACTGATAAAAGGACCCTTGCTTATGAAATTTTTGCTGTTGCTTTTCACCGCCATTCTGATCTACGCCCTGAGCGGCTGCACCCCCCAGACCGCCAAACCGGCCGCCCAATCCCCGGTGATGGCAGACCGGACCCCGGGCGCTTTCGAAGGTGCCGGTTCGGTTCATAAAATCCTCCCCAGGGAAGAAAATATCCGGGAAACCCCGGCCGGGGAGATTCTGGGCAAGATGTATCGCGGTGAGGAGGTGACGGTCAAAAAGCGGGTGGGGAACTGGTTTGAGTTCGAATCCAAATTCTACGAATCCGGCTACATCTGGGGACCCTCCATCGGCTACGACTACGTCAATATTTACAGCCACAATTTTTACCTGAACGAAAGCGGCCAATTCCGCCCGGTTTCCCATTTCACCACCTTTTTTGCCCAGGCGGGAGAGCTGCGCGGCAAAGAGAAGGGGCGCTACGAGATCTTTTTTGACGAAGTGGGATTGGGGAGTCACGAAACGATTGTTCTGGAAGTCGCCACCGAAACCACCGAGACCGTGCAGCACGGTATTTCCCTGTGGGTGGATGAGGCAAGCGGCCAGATCGTGGAAGCCCGGGTGGATTTCGCCCGGCCCATCGAAGGTCTGGAAAAAGCGCTGGAACGCTGCGACCTGGCATCGCAACCCGCCGACGAAACCACCAATGCCCGCCTGCGCTGGGATGCCGGCAAACTGCTTCCCGGAATTGCGGTTACCCTGGAACGCAAGGAATGGGAAAGCAGCGCCTTCAGCATTGTGATCTACAGCCTCCGGTAAGCTACCCTCAAACTGCATTCCGGGCCCCGGATCCAGTCCGGGGTTAGGAGAGTTCAGGACCGGTATTCGCGATTTCGTGCTTTCGCGGCCAGTTCCCGGAACGTCCGAATTATTGCCCGGCCGGGGCGAAATCCACCGAGGTCATGGGAATCATCCACTGCTTAACCTCGACCTTAAGCAAGCCCGCCACCACCGCGGGATCGGCCTCCGCCATTTTACGGGCGGCTTCCAGATCGGCACTGCGACAAACCATCATGCCGCCGGAGTTGTCCAGCAAAGGTCCACCCATCAGCAGCACGCCGTCATCCAGTTGCTTTTTCATGTACATCACATGGTCCATTACCCCCGGCTGCTCCTGAAAGGGAATCCCCTCCTTCCAATTGGGGCCCGGGGAATGGAAAAGCACGCAGAAAATCGGGCGTTGGGGAGCCTCGCTGCCGGGATTATTGTTGGCCATTTTTTCCTCTCCTTGTGCGAAAAGTGCGGAAATGCTCACCGCGATGACAACCAAAACCAAACGAACGGTCTTATTCATTTTATTTGCTTTCCCTTAATGATTCAAAAAACCCAGCGGACAACACTGCCTTCCCAGCCGCCCTATGAGGGGCGGAGGACAAAAGCCCCTGAATATAATGCCTGATGCCAATTCAGCACATTGAATTTCGGGAAATAATCAAAATTCAAAAAAAATTTTCCTTTTTGCCATTTCCGGCCTTATCATTCGTGGTGAGGCTTCCAGAATTACCCCCCCTTGCCAATTAAATCCATTGAACCATTTTCCGAATGAATCCCTCGCCGGGATAATTGCGTCCGGGAAAGTGGCAGCCCATTTCATTTTATTTTTTGCGGAGGTCCCATGAAACGTTTTGCCGTTTTTATCGCTTTGACGATGTCCATTTTTTTATTGTTGAATTGCAGTGAGGATAGCACCGGCCCCACTGAGGAACCCAGCTATCAGCTTTTTCCCAACGGCTATTTTTCGACCGGTTTTCGCGAGGAATACAGCCTGGTCGGCTCCAGCCAGTCCGGCACCCAATTCACCGGCACCCATCTGGAGTTAACCCAAAGTCCGGTTACTTTTGGCGGGCAGCAGACCGCGCCGGTTACCATCCGGGACGAATGGGCGGACAATCTGGGGGGCAGTTTCCTCACCAGTACCGCCTACTTTTATTCGACCGATGGCGACAATCGCCAGTTGCTGGGCATTCAGGATCAACTGACCACCGGCATTCTGACCCCCACCACCAGCACCGCCATGCCCGTCTCCGCCAAAATCGGTGATTCCGGCCAGGTTGGGGTTTATTCGGACGGACAGGGCAACACCCTGACCCAGACCTGGGAATTGCAGGCCGGGGAAAACGGGCGGGCCAAAATGGTCCTGGCCAATCAGGTTCGCGACGCCAACAACACCCTGGTCACGGACGGCAACGTGACCTTTCAGATTGATGAGGGGGGAACCCGCTACGGCATGACCATCTTTTTCGATCTGAAGATTCTCGGCGATCCGGTTAACTGGACCGGCACCAAACTGTAGCCCGGTTGCCAGGTTTAGAAATCCTGTTAACCCTGTCCCCGAAGTTGAACTTCGGGGACAGGAGCATTCCCCGCAACAACGCCCCGTTTTGCCCGTAATGTTGGTCAACCCAAACCCTGTGTCACCTTGACCAACCCGGCGGTTGCTCCATGCTCCACATCGACAATCTCAGCAAAACTTATGCAAACGGCACCCGCGCCCTCGATGGCATTTCCCTGAACATCGATCGCGGGATGTTCGGGCTGCTCGGACCCAACGGGGCCGGAAAATCCACCCTGATGCGCATTCTCGCCACTCTCCTGGACGCCGATGAGGGCCGCGTTACCTTTGACGACATCAACGTCCTGGATAGCCCGCAACCGCTACGGCAGCGCCTGGGTTACCTGCCCCAGGAATTCGGGGTTTACCCCAGGATTTCCGCCCAACACCTCCTCGATCATTTGGCAGTGCTCAAAGGAATCACGGATAAAAAAGCGCGGCGGGAACAGGTAAATCACCTTCTGGAACGCACCAATCTTCTGGATGTCCGCAAAAAATCGGTGCATACCTTTTCGGGCGGCATGAAGCAGCGCTTCGGGATTGCCCAGGCCCTTCTCGGCAACCCCGGACTCATTATTGTAGACGAACCTACCGCTGGTTTGGACCCGGAAGAGCGCAACCGCTTCCACAACCTGCTCAGCGAGATCGGAGAGAATGTGGTGGTTATCCTCTCCACCCATATCGTCGATGATGTTCGGGATTTGTGCCCCCGGATGGCCATTCTGGCCCGGGGCAAGCTGGTCCTCACCGGCGAACCGAAAGCGTTGATCCGGCAGCTGGCTGGCAGAATCTGGACCCGGACCATCGAAAGGGATCAGCTGCCGGATTACATGGATTCCTTCCGGGTTCTTTCCACCCGCCTGTTTGCCGGAAAAACCCAACTGCGGGTTTACGCCGCGGATAATCCGGGAGAAACCTTCCTCCCGGCAACGCCCGATC
>JAGRBF010000262.1:0-1151 GCA_020434205.1 Calditrichota bacterium
CCGGCGGCAATGCTCACCGCTTCCTGATGCGGTTGGAATCCCAGAAATACGAAGGTTACCGGATAGGTGCCCGGCTGAATATTGGAGATCTCATAAGTCCCGTTCAAACGGGTGGCGGTGCCCAGCACCGTCCCTTCGATCAGCACGTCCACGTCGTGAAGTTCTTCGCCGCTTTCGGCGCTGGTAACGGTGCCGGTCAGAATGCCGGTTTCCTGGGCCAGGAGGGTGCCGCTGGCAAACAACAAGCCTGCCAGCAACCCGGCCAACCGGGCAAAAACAGATAATGTATTCATAATGGTAAAAACCTTTCATGCTAAAGTTAAGAGTTCCGTCAGGCCAGATTCCGGGATGCGGACCGGGCCTGGGGAGGCGGCAGGAAAGGTTCGGTTTGAACAGGTTTAAGATTTTGAAAATAAATAGTCTGCAAGCGATGTTCCGCCGGGGGCCGGTCGGCGACAGGCGGTTGGGTGCTCAGGTGCAAAAAGAGCACTTCCAATTTGACGATGGTGCGGTTTTGCGCGCCTTTCTCCGAATTGCCATCCGCCAATTTATGGGCCAGGGCCATCATCGCACCGTGACTATGATTACTGAGATCGTCTCCCTCCGGATGGAAATGCCGTTGGTCATTCTGGCCGTCATCGGCGTAACGCTGGAGGGTCTGGCCGGCCAGGTGCGAAAGCTCATGGGTGAGGGTAACCAGCCCGTAGTTGAGACTGCCGAAAAAATACAGGGCAATCAGCAACTGGGCCAGCAGGGAGCGTCCCTGCGGCAGCGGCGGATGGGGCTGGTTGGGATGTGCTTTCATGGTCATTCTTTTGATTGATGTTGAATTCGCCGTAAATACGACCGGCTTGCCCAAACGGATTTAGGCAGGTTGTGTTGGTCAGCTTTTTGTCAGGACCCCGCGTTCGTCCAGGTAATTGACGATCACCCCCACGGTGTGAAAGTTTTCGATAATCAGGTCTTCGTGGGGAATTTTGATGCCCAGTTTTTCTTCGATGTGCATCACCAGGCGAAGCATGCCCAGGGAATCCACCATATCGTCCTCCAGAAGGCTGTCTTCGCTGTCCACCTCCACCCGTCCGTTAAGCAAGTCCTGACTGATAAACTGCTTCAGCTGATCTTCAAAGGTCATGTTGGTCTCCGATTAC
>JAGRBF010000262.1:1295-10732 GCA_020434205.1 Calditrichota bacterium
GTCCGGCAAACCGGACATCTACTGCATATTACGCAAGGCCTCCAGGGCCCGGCGGTCGATTTTGCCGGTGGCGGTGCGCGGAAAACTGTCCAGCAGGTGAACCTGCCGGGGCACCGCATACCAGGGCAATTTTTCTTTCAGAACGGCGATCAGGCCATTGGCATCGGCCTGCTGCCCTTCTTTGAGGGTAACCGCCGCCTCGACGCTGGCGCTGCCCTCAAATATTTCCCCGGAAAAGGCCGCTGCTTCCAGAACCTCCGGACAGGTGGCCAGGGCCGCTTCGATTTCGTCCAGTTCCACCCGGTATCCCCGCGTTTTGATCTGGCGATCCTTGCGCCCCACAAAATACATCAGGCCGTCCTCGCCCCGCAAAACCAGGTCCCCGGTGCGGTAGTAGGCCCGGGTGTAGCCGGGAAAGGGGGAATCCCGGAAAAAGGCCTTTTCGTTGAGGTCGGGGCGATTCCAGTAGCCCTGCATCATGGTCGGGGTGCGCACCACCAGCTCCCCGGCCTCGCCAGGGGGCACCTCCCGGTCGTTTTCATCGAGAATCCGCCCGGTGGCGTTGTCCCACATGCTGCCCAGCGGCACGTTGACCATGTCCCGCGGCAGGGGAGTGGGCAGCAGGTAAAAAGTGCACTGATTCACCTCCGCCGGTCCGTAAACGTTGCCGTAGCGCGCCCCGGGAAGGCGATTCATCAGATCCCGCAAATATTTGATGGGGAAGGATTCGCCTCCGTAAAGAATCCAGCGCAGGGAGCTCAGGTCCCGGTTTTCGATGGCCCCGCGCAGCAGTAGCTGGATTAAAGCGAAGGGCACCGAATACCAGATGGTCAGGCGCTCCTTTTCGATGAGTCCCGCCATGCTGGCCGGCAGCTTGGCGTATTCCCGGGGAATCAGCACCGTGGTGGCCCCCACCAGCGGCCCGCTGAAAAATTCCAGGGTGGACATATCGAAATGGAGGGGAGAATGGTTCCCCAGGCGATCCCCGGGATTCAGCCCGTACAAATCGGCCGCGCCCCGCGCGTAGCTCAAACCGCTGGCGTGGGTGTGCATAATTCCCTTGGGCACCCCGGTAGAGCCGGAGGTATACATGATGTAAGCCAGGTCGTCTTCCATGAGGGAAACATCCGGGTGGGCCGCGCTGATCTCCTCGACCTGCGCCCAGGAAAAAGTGGGTGCGGCAATCTCCGCCTGGTGCACCCCGATAATGCCCTTAAGCGTGCGCCCCGCCGCCAGTTCGGCAAGGCGCGGGGTTTTGTTTTTATGGGAAATCAGGACATCGATCCCGCAATGCGCCAGAATAAAGGCCAGGCGATCGGTGGGAGCGGAAGGATCCAGGGGAACGTAAGCGGCCCCGGCCTTCATAATCCCGAAAACCGCCACCGGCATTTCCAGACATTTGTTCATGTAAATGCCCACCCGATCGCCGGTACCCACCCCCAAAGCCCGCAGTTTGTTGGCCAGGCGGTTGGCGCGGATATCCAGCTCCCGGTAACTGATGCCCTTTCCATTGTGGCGGAAGGCGTCCTGGTTGGGACGAATCCGGGCGTGTTCTTCGATAGCCTGATGCAGCAGGTAGATCATCTTATAACCCCAGTAAGCGGGAAATGATGTTGCGTTGAATGTCCGAGGTGCCCCCGTAGATCACCCCACCCATGGCGTCCCGCAGCTGGCGCTCCACCCCGAATTCGCTGACGTAGCCGCGACCCCCGTTGATGCGGATGGCGTCCAGGCTGGATTCCACAAAGGCCTCGCTGAGAAATAACTTCAGAATGGCCGCTTCCATCATGGCGGAGCGGTTTTGGCTCTTCAGCCAGCCCACCTTGTAGAGCATCAGCCGGGCGGTTTCCAGGCGAACCTTCATGTCCGCAATGCGGTTGGAGACCGACTGAAACTTGCCGATCGGCTGGTTGAACTGGCGGCGTTCCCGGGCGTACTGAACCGCACCGTCCAGCTGGCGCTGCATGGCTCCCAGCTGGCTGGCCAGGATAAAACAGCGCTCCCATTCCAGGGCGCTCTGGGAAATGCTGATGCCCGCACCTTCTCTGCCGAGGCGGTTTTCTTCCGGCACAAAGCAGTCTTCCAGAATCAGATCCCCCATGGGAACGGTGCGCATCCCCATTTTGTCGCGCAGCGGGGTGCGGGTGAATCCGGGAAAATCTTTTTCAATCAAAAAAGCGGTGATGCCCCATTTGCCTTTTTCCGGGGCGGTATTGGCAAACAGCACCACCACGTCCGCGACCGGGCCGAAGGTGATGTAACTTTTGCGGCCGTTGAGCAGGTAACCACCGTCCACTTTTTTGGCATGTGTTTGCAGGCTGAAGACGTCCGAGCCTGCTTCCGGTTCGGTAAAGGCGTCCGCCCCGATCAGCTCGCCCCGGCACATGGCCGGCAGGTATTTTTGACGCTGGGCTTCGCTGCCGAACTGAAAAATCGGCAGCTGCGAGGTCCAGATATGGGCGTTGATGGCGAAGGTGAGTCCGTTGTCCGGGCAGCCGTAGCCCAACCCTTCCATGGCCCGCAAAATGGTCATTACCTCTTTTTCGCTGCCGCCGTAGGCCTCGGGAATGGACAGCCCCAGCAGCCCGAAGTCCGCGCACTTGCGCCACAAATCCCGGTTGAAAACCTGTTGGCTGTCGCGCTGCACCACATCGTCGGATAATTCGGTGCGGGCAAAAGCCACCACTTTCTCGTAAAAAGCGTTTTGCTGTTCATTCCACTCGAAGTCCAAGGTCGTTCCTTTTGCTGAAATTTTGGTCTTGATGGCCAGGTAGACTGTGTTTGGGCTGAGGCCCGCTGCGATCACCTGACCGTCACCCCGGTATGCCGTTGGGCCGGGGTCCATGCTAAACATGATTGATAGCTCCCGGCCAAATTGCCGGGGCAAAAAAGGCTACACCCGGGCGGTTTCCCGGACTTTTCCGGTCCCGGCCGGGGTTTCGCTGCCCAGATCCCCGAGGAACCCGTAGGGATTTTTGGGGTCCTCGGAGAGGCTTTCAATATTAAGCGGGGTTCCGATGCCCAGGTCATTGGCGCATTCGATCAACAGATCCAGGGTCACCATGTCCTCCAGCGCCCATCCGGTGGAATCGAAAACGGTGGTTTTTTCGCGAAATTCCCGAAAATCCCCCGGCGATTTGATCACTTCTTCCAACGGAGCGCCGATTTCCTCCGGGGCCAGTCGCTGGCATTCACCTTCCTTAAGGGCCTGTCCCGGAAAATCCGGGCATACGAAAGCGCGGTGCAAAACGGTGAGGGGAACCTCTACCTTTCCCGGAAAATCCGCCCCGGCCGCATTGATGTGCAGCCACGGTTTCAGGTTGAGATCGGGAAAAACCGGCCCGGCGCCCGGATCCACCGAGGTAACGGTACACAGAATATCGGCCCGGGCGATCAGGCTTTCCAACGGGGTAGGGGACACCCGCAGTCCCAGCGGCGCCACCCGCTCCTGAAGGCTGTTCATGGCCACCTCACTGGTATCGAATACCAGAACTTCCTTAACCTTAAATACCCGGGAAATGGCGTGCAATTGGGTAACCGCCTGGGCTCCGCACCCGATGATGCCCAGGCTGGCGGAATCCGGGTGGGCCAGGTGTTTGCTGGCCAGGGCGGAAGCGGCCCCGGTGCGCAGGGCGGTAATAAAGGTGGCATCGGCCAGGGCCATCAGGTGGCCGGTGGCGGTGTCGTAGGCGCTAACGGTGGACAGGATGGTCGGCATACCGTTAATTACCGGGCTGCGCGGATGATACCCTACCACTTTTATCACCGCTTTTTCGCCCAATTGCATCACCGGCATCCACTCCAGTAACCCGGGAAAGGGATGGTGATAGTCGAAACCGTCCCGTTCCGGAACGATGGTTACTTCGGGATCGAAGGCCCCAATGGCTTTCTCCAGGCGCACAATCAGCTCATCGAGAAGCTGGTTAAGCCCGACATGGCGGGTAATGCGCCGGATGTCGTCGGTGGTCAGAAAAAGGGTGTTCATAAAAAAGTCCTGTGTTTTTGGCCGTGATGATCGCTGCAAAAGGGCACCCTCAGGGGGCGTCCAGGTTGTCCGCCAGGGTTAGCCGGGCGATCGGGGTGTGGCGAATCTCCCGGTACGCCAGGTCGTCGAAGAAGCCGGTAACCCGGGTGATGGTAATGTTTTTGATCGCCGTCCCCGCCGGCAGAGCGCTATATCGGGAAAAGCTCAGAAAATGTCTGGGGGGTTGGAGCCATTTTAACAGGGTCGGACCTCCGCCCTGGGCTTCGCGCCCGGCAAAACGGAGGACCAGGTCAAAAAAGCGCCGGCATTTTTGGGTTCTTTCCATGCTGTCCCGCCCCGGAGGCGGCTCCATACCGAAAACCGCCGAATCCTGCCGGCTGCCAAACAAACCATTGGCAATGTCCTCGCTGCGGGTGGCCCCATACGGACCCACCAACTGCCGGCGGGGACACAGAAAACGGAAATTAGAGAAGGTCATCAGGTCGTAGTAAGGACCAAAAATCCCCGGCGGCAGATCGTAAAGATTGCCCTGATAATCGGTGGCCTGGAGCCGGTAGGCATAGGACAGGCGGGTGTCCAGCCAGGCCAGTTTGGCGGGGGCGGCCCACCACTGGCCCAGCCCGATAACCGGAATCGCCAATAGTGCCAGGGCGGGCTGCCAGAGTTCCTTCCCGGCGGTATGGCCGCGGCGAAAGAACAGGAAGAGCAGGAGGGCATCCACCAGCATCCAGGTCCAGAACAGGAAACCGGTCATTGTAAATACGCCGAGGTGGAAGAAGATCCATCCCCCCAGGAAAAGGGCGGTGAGTTTCTTGTGAACAAAAAGCAGGAGAGAGCCGCATTCCAGCAGAAGGGTGGCGGTGGCCATCAGGCGGTCTAACGGGGCCAGGAAGGATGAAAAAGCGGCCACCTCACCGGAACCCAGAAAAGCCAGCCAGCCGTGGGTGTAGGCGGCGGGCAGAATAAAATGGATCTGGGCCCGGGGCCACCAACCCATGGTCAATTTTTCCCAACCGGGCACCCAGTAATGGGTGGCCACCAGACAGCCGAAAGCGAACAGGAAATGACGGGGCTGCCAGGCCCGGGAAAAGCGGGAGAGCAGGAAAAAAACCGAAAACAGCACCAGCCCGCCGGTCAGCAAATCCAGAATGGGGCGCTCGTAGCCCATTCCGAAGGGATAGCGAAATTGCCCGGCGATCAAAAAGACCAGAACGGTTAAGGGCAACACCGCAGCAGGCTTGCGCAGGCACAAAACGGCCAGCAGCAGCGCCAGCAGGCGTTCCCCCCAGTGCCAGTGCCCGAACAGGGCGTTAAAGCCGTAAGCGGCGGAAAACCAGGCCAGCAGCCCCACCAATACCCGCATCAGGATTCCCGTGGTTCCGTTAGAATCCAATTCCTGCCAGGTTTCGGCCAGGCGCAGGCGTTTGCGCAGCAAAAAAGCGGTGAGAATGGTGGCGAGGAGCAGACTGCCGGGCAGACTGCCGGTAAAGAAGGCCACCAGGAAAGAGCTTTCCCGATAAGCGCTCTCCGGCAAATAGCAGGCATTTTGCAATCCCACCCAAAGCAGGCGGAACAGCAGGAGCATCGTTCCCACCAGGAAACCCTGCTTCAGAAAATCCCCCGGAAGGGGATGTCTCCGGAAAAATGTGCCCTGCAAAATTAAATAGTTCACCGCGAACCGCATGGGTTTGGAATTAGTAAGGTTCTCTGCCCTGAGAATCATCAACTGTTTTGATGGATCAGGCAGGCAAGCCTACATGGCAAAGGCGCGTTCTACGAACCACATCATGGCGATCAGGATTAATACCACCGATCCGGCATTCATCAAAACCGGGCGGTAAATCACCAGCTTGCGCAGCAAAAACAGCAGCGGAAAAACCAGACAAATAACGGCGATCTGCCCAATTTCCACCCCCAGGTTAAAGCTGAACAGGGAAAGGGCCAGGTGTTCCCCCAGCACCCCCAGGTGACCCAGAACGCTGGCAAAACCGAAACCGTGGAACAGGCCGAAAACGAAAACCACCACCCCGATGCGGCCGTGAAAAATGGGAAAGAGGATGTCCAGCGCCGCGATGGCGATAGACAGGGCAATCACCGATTCCACGAAACGGCTGTTCAGCTCCACAATACCCAGCGCGGCCAGACTGAGGGTTACACTGTGGGCAATGGTAAAAAGGGTGACGATTTTGACGACGTAGAGCAGGGCGGGGCGAAAAGCGCTTACCGGCTCCCACTCGTCGCGTCGCCGGATCATAACGCTGGGCAGGATCAGGGCGATCAGAAACAAAATGTGGTCGATGCCGATCAGAATGTGTTTGATGCCCAGCTTGATAACCCCGCCAATGCCCCGGAAGATGGAAAAGTGGGCCAGGTCCAGTTCCTGGACGGGATCTTCCGGAGAAAAGGACAGGGAAACCACCCGTTCGTTGTTGAATAAATTGGCCCGCCAGAAGGTCTCGATCACCAGGAGTCCCTGGTGTTGAGAGTCCAGCTCAAAAAAGACCCGGTAATCGATGGTGAGGAGATCAGGGATTTTTTCGCCGGGATTCTCCAGGTCAAAATTAAAACCGGCGTAGTTGGCAATGTCGGTTTCCAGAAAGGTGGTGCCCGTGAAGGAAAAGGGCAGGTTTCTGCCTTCCGCGGCAAAGGAGACCTTGCCCTGGTAGTAGGCCTCGATAAGGTCCCGGTGTTCCGCCAGGTTCTCGGGGGTGATCACCAAATCCGGGTAATCCTGCTGAACCACCCGGTTCAAATCCGGCAGGGTAATCTCAAAACGCCCGGAGATATTCTGTTCGGTGATATTCAAAAACACGTAACTTTGCCCGAGGCTGTGAGCAGACAGGGAAAGATTCCCCAACAAAATTGCGGCGGCGAGAATGGCCAAAAATCGTCCTGAAATCGTGGGCGTGGCGTTCACGAAAAATCTCCAAGCGTTAAACTTCGGTTTAAGAAACTCATGTTACGCAACCAAACCCGTTTCTGTTACTTAACCGCGAAGACGCGAAGGCGCGAAGAATTAATGTGTTTGGTCCTTGCCATAAACATAATTTCCGTGCCCACACCTGCTTTGGGGAGCGGAAGTAAACCAGCTATCCATAATGGTCCGCGGACAAGCGCAGGACGAGCAGATTTTCCGGTGCAGGGTCAGATCACTCCGGTTCCAGTTTTCGCGATTTCGCGATTTCGCGGTTAATGGGCCGGAAATTGCTTCTGGCGCGCAACGTCAGTTAAGAAAGCTGTGGCTAAAGCAATGGTGCTGTCCGGTTCCGGGACCCGCATTCCGGCGCTGGAATAAATCCTGCCGAAAATCCGCGCCATCCGGAGAAAACCGGGAAGAGCTTTAATCGGGGCAAAGTTATCCAAGATACAGGGTAATCATAGCGCTGTCGATCCGGGTTTAGAATGATTTGAGTCACAAGGTGGCATTCTTTTGTATGATGATTTACAGTTTAATCGGGCTGTTTGTCCCGGAACCCGATCCGCATTGGGTTTTCAATGGGATTGACATGAATTTGTTACCGGGCTGTTCTTGCCCAAAGCGCGGGGGAATTGCATATTGGATCACACCCCACACCCATCACCTACCCTGAATGGTATGGCGGCTGTTCGACCCGGATAGCCGCCATTTTTTTTGACGGATTTTCCGCGGCGCCAAAGCGGTTAATTCCGCGAAATGGCATAGTTGCCGCTGGTCACCGTGGTTAACGGTCAAATGTCTTACCTTTTTGCCAGGGAATGAGGGTTCCCCCACATCATTTCTGCTCCAATAACGATCGATCCGGTTTAGCGGATTGGGTGATTGGGGAAATTTTTTGATTTTTTTTACTGAAGCGTTTCAGAATGCCCGGGATGGCGCCGGCACGTTTTTACGGAGAAATAACAATGTCGCAGAGAATACTGATTGTTGATGATAACGAATCCCTGCTGTCGGGGATGGAAACCATGATTGAGATGGTTTTCGACGACGTGGAAATAAACCTGGCCAACAGCGGCGCCCAGGCCGCCCAGCACCTCCGCAGCGGGAAGCCCGACCTGGTTTTTTTGGACATGAACCTGCCGGACGTCAAGGGAACCCAGATTCTGGAGGTAATCCAGAAAAACTGGCCGGGATTGCCGGTGTTTATCCTCTCCGGCGAAAGCGACCTGGCCAATATTCCGGGAGCGGCCGGGGTGCTGCTGAAACCGGTTATGCCCAAAACTCTCACCGCTCTCATCGAAAAGCACATTGCTGTTTAAGGCGCGATGCCAAATCGTTGATCCCTGGAGAATCAAGCTTATTGACTTGATTTGGATGATGTCCAGTAAAACCGCTTAAAAAAGCCGCTTTCAGCAAATATCGGTTTTCCAGGAGTTTAGATAGCCTGTTGATCAGCCGGCTCGCCGGAAACCGCTCGAAAATCCCCCCCGCGGCCGCCGCAGGACTCCATTAACAATCATAATCCCCACCAATATCAGGGCGCAGCCCAGGTAGGCGTTCCAATCGATTCTTTCGCCGAGAATGGCCACCCCCAACGCCACCCCGAACAGCGGCACCAGGTAAGTAACCATGGAGAGGGAACTGGCCTGGACCGTTTCCATAAGCCGGTAAAAAACGATGAAGGCCAGGGAGGTTCCCAAAAAGGCCAGGGCCAGAATGGCGGCGATGGCCGGGCCGCCCGGAAGCGGCAATCCGACAGGATCGTCGAATAGCAGGGCCACGGGAATCATGATCACGCTGGCTGCCAGCAACTGGGCGGTGGGACCCACCAGAGCGGGCAGGCCCCGCAGGTGATTGCGCATGTAAACGATGGAAAAGCCGTAGCAAACCGCCGGCAGGGTTACCGCAATAATCCCCATCCCGGAACCGGAGGCGCCGGCAAACAAGGCGGGACCGACAATTACCGCAAGTCCCAGGAAGCCCACCAGAGAACCCGCCAGTTTGCGCCGGGAAAGGCGATCGTCCCCGGTAAGCCAATGGGCGAAAAAGATGGTAAACAGCGGGGTGGTGCCGTTGAGGATGGCGGCCAGGGCGGAATCCACAAAAAGTTCACCCCAGTTGAACATGGTGAAGGGAATGGCGTGATTGAACAAACCCACCACAAAAAAGTGCTTCCAGATTTGCCGGTCCCGCGGCAGCTTTTTGCCCTGCCACTTCAGCAACAGGAAGAGGGGGAGGGTGGCCAGGCTTACCCGCAAGGCGGCCACCGTTACCGGGGGCACCTCGTGGATTGCCAGTTTGATAAACAGGAAGGAAGGTCCCCACAGGCCGGCCAGCAGGAGCAGCCAGGCAAATTCTCGCAGATTCATTTTATCTCTCTTTGGCCGGTATCCGGCGATTTTCCGTCCTCGCGCTGTTTTTTTCTACCGATACGCTGCATCGACTCTCAAAAAGCGCCTTTAGAGACCCAAAAATCCCCCAAAATTCACGCAATTTTCTAATGATCAACACGCCCTGACAGACTGTCAATTGTAA
>JAGRBF010000263.1:0-11388 GCA_020434205.1 Calditrichota bacterium
GGCGATGCAGCGTATCGGTCGAAAAAAGCAACGAATAGAGGTCCCAAAAGGCCCAAAATTCAACAATTTAGATGATTGTCAACACGCCCTAAGACATACTGGAGTGACGGATAAGAGATCGCAAATAAACCAGGAACGCTTGTCAGTCTACCAGGCCCCCTTGCAAAGTAGGGCCTACCTGAGAAGCGGTTTGTACAGATTTATCTTGCATACGGTTATGTGATTTTGTGATTTCGCGATCTTCTTATTAGTGGACACTTAACATCACTTTACAAATCAAGTTAGCAAGCCCATAGGTTGAATCACTTGCTTTCAGGTGAATGGGGAGATACTTTTTGTCTGGAGGTAATGATGATGAATGAACGAATATCAGTTAATCCCAATGTCTACCACGGGCAAGCCTGCATTAAAGGAACCCGAATCCCGGTTCATCAAATCATTCGCATGCTTGCTTCAGGTGATAGTTTTGAAGATTTGCTGGGCGAATATCCTACCCTGAAACGAGAAGATATTCTGGCCTGTTTGGATTACGCCGCCTCTCTTACCGAAGAGCAGGTTTCTCCTTTCTCCGAAGAACTCTGATGAAAATTTTTGCTGATGAGAATATCCCGCGAATGACCGTTGAGACCCTTCGGGAATTGGGGCATGATGTTTTGGATATTCGTGGCACCGTTCGTGAAGGTATCCCAGACACCCAAGTTTGGGAGATCACTCAGTCAGAAAAGCGTCTTTTAATTTCTACCGACAAAGGTTTTGCCCACTAACGGGAGTTGGATCACCATGGCATTTTAATTGTTCGTCTTAAACGTCCCAATCGACAAAGAATTCACGATCGGGTTATCCGAATAATATCTTCTACTCAAGAATCCGAGTGGGCTGGTTTACTTATAATTGTAAGGGATTCGGTTCAAAGTCAATGGAAACGCAAGTAGCAACCGGCTTGTTACCTGGCAGCAGGAGCTGACCCCCACTGGCTGGCCGCTCAACCGCGCGGCGCCAGGCAGCTTTGATAATCGCAATTATCTTCACCCTAAAAAAGTAGGATACCCGAATGGCACAGGATAAAAGTATTAACTATGTTGAGTTTCCGGGAAATGACTTTGATGCCCTGGAGCGTTTTTATTCCCAAACCTTTGGCTGGACCTTCACCGACTACGGCCCGGAATACCGCGCCTTTACCGATAAAAGCCTGGAAGGGGGATTTTATCAGTCCGATAAACGCTCTTCTACCGACAACGGGGCGGCCCTGATCACCTTTTATGCGACCGACCTGGAAGGGACCCGCGATCTGGTAGTGGCCAATAAAGGTCGGATTTCCACCGACATTTTCAGTTTCCCGGGTGGGCGGCGCTTTCATTTCCTGGACCCCCATGGCAACGAACTGGCCGTTTGGTCCGATCAATAGCAGCCTGTGTTTTTCAAAGAAAAGTCAATTTGAATCGACATCCTAAATAAGGAAATCCGGCAAATGGCCCCCACCCGCTGTACCTGGGTAGATCCCAATCACGAATTGTATTGCCGTTATCACGACCTGGAATGGGGTGTTCCGGTAAAAGACGACCTCACCCTCTTCGAATTTCTGATCCTGGAGGGTGCCCAGGCGGGGCTGAGTTGGGTAACCGTTCTCAACAAGCGCGAAAATTACCGGGAAGCCTTCGAGGGTTTTGTGCCGGAAAAAGTGGCCCGCTACGACAGCCTGAAAGAGGCTGAGCTGCTGCGCAATCCGGGGATTATCCGCAACCGTCTCAAAATCCGGGCATCGGTAAAAAATGCCCGGGCTTTTCTGGCGGTTCAGGAGCAGCACGGCTCTTTCAGCAATTACCTGTGGGATTTTGTCGGGGGAAAACCCATTCAAAACAGCTGGAATACCATAAAAGAGGTCCCCGCTAAAACGGAGCTTTCCGACCGGATCAGTAAGGATCTGAAGAAAAAAGGGTTCGGCTTTGTCGGCTCCACCATCATCTATGCCTATCTGCAGGCGGTCGGGCTGGTCAATGACCATACCACGGATTGTTTTCGATACCGGGAAGTTAAAACAATCGGGTAGAAAACCACGGTTGGCAGGTGTCTGGTAGGGTGGAAAAACCCTTCAGATCCTTATCCCTAAGAGCAACTATGGATTCCCAAAAAGCGAAAAGCCTCAAGGCATTAATGGTGATCCCCGGGGTGGGGAAATCGGTTGCCGGAGATCTCCGGAACCTGGGCATTACCGCCGTGGAGCAACTTAAGGGCAAAGATCCCGAGGAACTTTACCAGGAGCTGTGTGCCCTTCAGGGCCTGAGGATAGACCGGTGTATGCTGTATGTATTCCGCTGTGCCATCTATTACGCCGAAACGGCAAATCCCGATCCGGAACGCCTGAAATGGTGGCATTGGAAAGATTGATCCCGCCAGGCCTCTTGTCGCGACAAAAATGTCGAAATCTCCTTTTATACCTCTAACCGGGTTAACAAAAAGGCCCTCCTGGCATCTGGCACTCCCTTTGTGACAGACTCTCTCGTAACCATTCAAAGGAGACTGTCATGAAGAAGCAACGATTCCATTTTCTGTTCTGGCTGATGCTGAGCACCCTGTTTCTGAGCGGTTGCTACATCAATGTGGATAACTGGGACCCGGATAACGAATACATCTACATCACCGAAATTCTGATTGAAAATGAATCCGATCCCTACAACGGACGCATGGAAATTGAGGTCCATCTGATCGACGCCAACACCGAACGGCTGATTGCCTGCTCGGGCCATGAAGACGGCCTGCGGCACGTCGACCGCTCCGATGTGTTCTACGAAACCAATGCGCGCCTTTATTCCCATCGCTACAACGATTATCTGACCCCGGAAGACCTGGAAGGGCGGGATGTTTATCTGATGGTCATTGAAAAAGATTCCGAACCCTGTCCGGCGCCTTTCGATCCCCTTCTGGATGATATCCTGGGCATCAGCCGGATTTTCCCCGGGGAAAATTTGTATCGGGAACGCGATATGCGCTTCGGGCAGGTGGCTCACCTGCGTATTGGGGCTCACTAGGGCGTGTTGGTAATTAGAAAATTGAGTGAATTTCAGGGAATTTTGGGGTCTCTAAAGACGCTGGTTGAGAGGCGATGCAGCGTATCGGTCGAAAAAAGCAGCGAGAGGCCCGAAAAGGCCCAAAATTCGAAAACTTAGATGATGATCAACACGCTCTAACGCTGCCAGGTCAGCACAAAGGCAGGCGGCAAATTGCGGAACACCACCTTGCTGCGATGGTGTTCCCCGAAAAGGCGATACATACGTTCCCGGAATTCCACCGCGGTGGGAAAAGGATAGGCGTGAACATACTGGAAGGTTCGGAAGATGGTGCCCGGGGTCATGAGCTGGTCCAGACAGTCGATGATGCTGTCGCGAACACGGGGCATCAGCGTAGCGAAGGGCAAACCGGAGATAATAACCTTGGCGGGCTTGTCGGAAACCGCGGGATAAATGGTGTCCAATTCCGCGGCATTGCCGTTTACAAACTGCAGTTCCGGAAAACGGCGCTCCAGAAACCGGCAAAAACTGGCCTCCCGTTCAATCCCGATGTAAGCACTGCTATCGGGAATAATGTTGCGAATCTGGCAGGTAAAAGCACCGGTTCCCGGTCCCAGTTCCAATACAGCTTCTCCCTCGTTAAGCGCCAATCCCCGGATCATCACCCGGGCCAGCTCCTTGGAGCTTGGCGCGATGGCACCGACGTGCGTTGGGTTTTTGATAAAATTTTTGATGAACTCGGGAGAGAAACTGTTAATCATACTTCACCCACCTTGTCACAAATACTCTTTTCGCGGATTATCAGCGGCGACAGCCTGTAAAAAAGCAACCCCGGGAGCTTCAGGCTAAGACGAACTTATAAACATACAAAAAAGGGTCGGCATTCGCAACCTTCGCCGGAGGGCCCACCCATAACCTCAAAAACGGCCCGGGCCCTATCCCCCGGAGGTCATGTCCTCCGCATCAGCGCCCGGAGGTCGATCATCATCCAACTGATCGAGATATCCGGGCGGCAGCTGTACTTTTTGCGGGGGATTGGTTTTGCCCCGTGGGACCCGTAGGGCATTTACGGGGAAGGGGATATCCGGTTTCATTTCCCCTAATAAAGTATCCAGTTCCGCCTGAGCAGTGATGCGCACCAGACGATCCCGCAAGGGTTTGAGATCGGGAAAATCCTTGAGATACCAGTGGGCATGCTTGCGAAAGGTGGAAACCGCCAGGCGCTCGCCGAACCAATCGACGGACATTTGCAATTGCAGCCGCATAATTTTGGCTATCTCCCCGCTGTTGGGGGGATTCCCGGGATTTCTCCCCTCAAAAACGGCGGCCAGATCCCGGAACAACCAGGGCCGGCCCAGACATCCCCGGCCGATCACCACCCCGTCGCAGCCGGTTTGGCGCATCATGCGCAAGGCGTCGCCGGCTTCCCAGATATCGCCATTGCCCAGAACCGGAATTCTCACCGTTTCCTTAAGGCGGCGAATAAAATCCCAGCGGGCTTCCCCGTCGTAATACTGGGCGGCGGTCCGGGCATGCAGGGCAACCGCTGCACAGCCCTCTTCTTCGGCAACCCGACCGGTACTGAGGTAAGTCGGCAGGGAATCATCAATCCCGACCCGGAATTTGAGGGTTACCGGAATTTCCCCGGCCCGGGACACCGCGGCTCGCACAATATTCCCGAGCAGGCGTGGTTTAAGGGGGATGGCCGCCCCGCCGCCTTTTTTGGTGACCTTGCGAACCGGACATCCGAAATTGAGATCAATATGATCCACCCCAATTTCCTCGCGCAGAACGGCTACCGCTTCACCGACGTGATAGGGATCCACCCCGTACAGCTGAATACTGCGCGGAGATTCCGACTCATGGAAAGCGGCCTGGCGCAGGGCACGCGGCTCTCGGGAGGCCAAAAAACGGGCGGTGATCATTTCACTCACATAAAGCCCGGCACCGAAGTGTCGGCACAACCGCCGAAAAGGGGCATTGGTGATCCCGGCCATGGGGGCCAGAACCACCGGCGGCCAGAGGGTTAGCCGACCCAGTTGAGGCGGGTTGAACTCTCCGGATACCGCCGGAGGAACTGCTTGGTTCACCTCACTGACGGCCTGTTGGGCAGGATTCTGCAAAGAATAAATCTCCCTTGAATTCGGAACGGCGATACTGTAAGTTTGGCCCGATTGTTCGCGTCTGCGGACCGCCAGCCAGCATTACCTTCGGAGAGGATCTCAAACATTTTTGCGGCATTTACGCCCATCGCTACGGCGATTCCGTTTTTGATGATGCGAACGGGATGAAGACACATCTAACCGGCAGGTTGGTTGCAGTTTAACCCGGATGTGGTTTCGTTTATTGTTTCGCATCATCACGATCGGCAGCGCCAGCGCAAAGCCCCGCATTTCGGGGCTTTTTTTTGACAAAACCTGAAAGCAGTGCCCTCGATTATCCGGGGACCGCCACATCGAGGTCCGGGTCCATGCTCAGGTAACCGGTGAGCGCTTTTTGGTTGATGCGCATCAGCTCTTCAAAATTGGGGGGATGCACATCGAAGGGAATGCGGCGGATGCGCGGATCGCTCCGGTCGAAAGGCGGCCGGGGATCCGCCTGAAAGAGCAAATGCCAGAGATTTTCCGAGCAACTGAACAAAATCCGCTCCACCGGATTGAGCATCAGCCAGTCTTCGCAACGCTGATTGATCTCCTCCAGAAAAGCCTCGCTGTTGCGCAGGCGGATTCGCGACCCCAGACGGGACTTACCTTTGGTCTTGAGGTGTTTGATCTGGGCTTTCCCCTGCTGTTTGCGCACCATGTATTTGCGGATCACCTTGTGTTCCAGGACCTCCCACCCCTCGAAAATACCCAGAGCAGCATTCCCGGCCTGGACCAGCAACATCAGGTAAGCGGGCGGAAAATCCGGGACAAGACCGGCGAATTTTTCGGGATCGAAACGCTCTCCGGGATGCGGAAATACCAGCGGATAACGAAACTCCAGAACCCGCCGGCCGCTCTCATCATCCGCATAAAGATATTGCTTCTGAGCCTGGAAGCGCAGTGTCAAATCGCGGTTTTGCGCCAAATCCCGCAGGAAAGTCACCGAGTTTTCATAGGAGAGTTCCCAAACCGCCATGGTATCATTCATCACGAATATTAGCGCCCGGGGCACAATTGCACAAGGGACAAAAAAGGGCCGCACCGGCGAACCTTTCAATACCTTGCCCGGGCACCTCAAAGTCCTTACATTTAGGTCCAAATATGGTCCGCTACCAATAGAGAGATGCTTCATGACAATCTTGCGCTTTTTACTGCCGGCGATCCTTCTTTTAACGCCGCTTTGGGCAGATTCCCCGATCACCTCCACCGATTTTTACGTTGTTTATCAGGACAATAAACTGGTCAGCCGGGCCCGGGAGACCCGCCTTCTGGACAGCGAGATGCTGCGTTTTATTTCCAACCGCTATGAGCCGGTCGATGTGAAGGCCGCGATGATCAACGCCCTTTCCTGGGATAACAGCGGCGATGAGAATACACGGCGTCTCCACGACTATTTAACCGGCCAGTACGGGGGGGAGGAAAACTGGCCGGGGCGCCTGAGCGGGGCGGAGTGGCTGTGCATGGGCTATATGCGGGCCATGGATGATTATCACAATCCCTCGCCGGCATTGTATTACCTGGAAAAGGCCCGCGAGGCCCTGCCCGACAGTTATACCGCGCATATCATTTACGCAATTGTGGACGCTCAGGCGATTATGGACCAGGATTGGTGCGAGGTCTGGCGCAAGGCCGAGGCAGTGGAGAACAATGCCAATCTGACCCGGGATATGGAAGCAGAGGCCCGGGAAATTATCATCGATTATCTGAAGATCTACGGCGATTACTGCGATCGCCAGCCCAAGGCCCTCGCCGAGCCGGCTTATGATGATCCCTGCGAGGGGGCAATGACCCAGATGGAGCTGAACGACTGCCATGAGAAACGCTACATCCGCGCCAATAACCGTTTGGAAGAACTTTATCAGCTGATCATGCAGAAAGCGGATGTGGAAACGGCCCGGCAACTGCGTCAGGCGCAGCGGGACTGGATCACCTTTCGGGATTCCAACTGCATGGCGCGCAGCGAGTCCTACCGCGGCGGCACCGCTTACGCGATGATGCACCTGGCTTGTATGGCGGAACTCACCGAAGCGCGCATCAGGGAATTGCTGGCGTTTTATGAGGAGAGTAACAGATAATTTGATGGCTGGATGGTTGGATGGTTTTCGCCTCCGGCGAAGAAAAACATCTTGTAACCAATCAATTGTCATGAATCAACCATTCGGCAAGGCCGAATAGCCATCCAACAATTAACCATTTGATCCGACATTGAAAAAGGCCCTCATCATCACCTATTACTGGCCGCCGGCAGGTGGGCCGGGCGTGCAGCGGGTGCTGCGTTTTGTCCGCTACCTGGTGCGGATGAACTGGCAGCCCATAATCATGACCGTTCAGGACGGCGATTATCCGGCCGTGGATGAAAGCCTGGTGGAGCAGATTCCCCCCGAATGCGTGGTGTACCGGACCCCGGTAGCGGAGCCTTACCAGCTTTACCGGCGCTTTACCGGCAAGAAAAAAGACGAAAAGCTGCCGACCTACATCCTCAGCAAAAAGAAAAACGAAGGCATAACAGACCGGGTAGCGCGCTGGGTGCGCGGCAATATTTTTGTGCCGGACGCCCGGATCGGATGGATCCCCTACGGGGTTTCCCACGGAAAACGCATCATCGCCGAGCAGCAACCGGATCTGATCTTCGCCACCTCCCCGCCCCACAGCCTGCAGCTGATCGCCAAAAGGCTGGCCGCCTACAGCGACCTGCCCTGGGTGGCGGACTTCCGCGATCCGTGGACGGAGGCCTTCTGGGCCGACGACGTCGGCAAAACCGCCCTGGTCCGGAAGCTGGATGCCTACCTGGAGAAATCGGTGCTACGCACCTGCAACGCCGCCACCACCGTTAGCGCGGGCATCGCGGAGATGTTCAGCACCAAGGTTCCCAATCATTACGCAGTGGTGCAAAACGGCTGCGAACCGGTGGAGCCGGTGCTGGAAAAACAGGACGTCTTTCGCCTCCTTTTTATCGGTCACCTCAGCAAACACCAGAATCCGGAAACCCTTTTCGCCGCCGCAGCCGGTTTGCCGGAAGCGGTCCGCAAAGACCTGGAGTTCTGTTTTGTGGGGCGGATTTTTGAGGGTTTCGCCGACATTTTTGAGCGTTACCAGCAGCAATTGCGCATCGACATCCGCGGCTATATGGATCACCGCGCATTGATGGATTTTGCCCAGAGCGCCAGTGTGCTGCTGCGCCCCATCGCCCGCACCAGCTATGCCGCCACCAGCGTGGGCGCCAAAACCAGCGAGTACCTTTCCCTGCGGCGCCCCATCCTTACCCTGGGCGAAAAAAACAGCTTCTCGGAGACCATGCTGAGCGAAACGCGCAGCGGGGAATTATTCGCCTATGATGACGTAGCGGGAATTGCCGACTTTATGGAGAGGCAGCACCGGCTCTGGCGGGAAAAGGGTTTTCTGATGCTGGACAATCTGGATGCCCTGGAACCCTACACCACCCGCTACAATGTGGAAAAGCTGGTGGAATTGTTTGAACGACTAACGTAGGAAAACCACAGGACCGATGGACTTAGGGACCGACGGACTTAGGGACCGATGGACTTAGGGACCGATGGACTTAGGGACCGATGGACAAAGAACGATCTTAAGGTCAATTGGTCATATGGTCCATTGGTCTTCAGGTCCCTCTTTGGGCCTTCCTCGTAAAGCAAAGGATATAAAATGAATGACATTGAGCGGGTGCTGGTGCTGGGCCCTCACACGGATGACGGCGAATTCGGCTGCGGCGCCACTATCGCCAAACTGATCGAAGCCGGCAAAACCATTTACTACGCCACCTTTTCCTGCGCGGAAGAATCGGTGCCGGAAGGCATGCCCAGGGACATCCTGCTCACCGAGGTCCGGGCGGCCAGCGAAGCTCTGGGAATCTCGCCGGAGCACCTCATCAACTACCGCTATCGGGTACGGCATTTTCCCCATTACCGCCAGGATATTCTGGAAGACCTGATCAAGCTGCGCAGGGAGATCCAGCCCGATCTGGTTTTTCTGCCCTCCAAACACGATGTTCACCAGGATCATCAAACCATTTACCAGGAAGGGCTGCGGGCCTTCAAGTTCACCCGCATTCTCAGCTACGAAATGCCCTGGAACAACTTCAGCATTACCACCAATGTTCTGGTTCACGTTGAGGAACGCCATATTCAGACCAAGCTGAACGCCATCGCCTGCTACCAGTCCCAGATCAACGCGGGTCGCAACTACGCCAACGAAGAGTTCGTGCGCAGCCTGGCCCGTACCCGCGGGGTGCAGGGCGGCACCCACTACGCCGAGGCATTCGAGGCCATTCGCTGGTTGATTGTCTAACGAAATTGACCGCAAATTTTGGTTGACAAATCCCTTCTTCTACCCTAAAATAGTGAACAAATGTTTACATTTTGAGCATTTGTGTCGATGATCAGGGAAGCCCGGCGGCCCGAGAAACGCTTCCGGAGCTGAGGATTTTTATTGTCTTTTATCAAGTGATTAAGGGAGTAATCATGGCCTACCAGGATCTGTTCGAACCCATTGAAGTGATCACCCACTTTCACGACGGCACCATATCCCCATTGCGCTTTCGCTGGAACGGGCGCACCTACCGCATCAGGCAATTGAGCGCCTCCTGGCAGGAGCGTTTGGGAAACCACCGCCATATTCACTTTTCCGTCCGAACCGATAACAGCGACTGTTGCGAGCTGCTCTTCGATACCGGGGACTTTTCCTGGCAGATCGCCAGGGTGTATATGAACGGGGCGTAGAGCGTACTCTTATCCCCGAAGTTGAACTTCGGGAATAAGAGTACGCGTGGTTGGGTAGCAGGCGTACTCGACGCGTGGCCTGCACCTGCGGTGCGTGGTTGGGTAGTTAGGTTCTCATTCTTTCTTAACCACCAATTCACCAATCCACCAATCCACCAATCCACACAACTACGATACCACCATTCGGCGAAGCCGAACAATCATACTAAACACTGAACCAAGGGATACCCCTCAATGCCGGTATTTCACATCGATGCAGACGCTTTTTTTGCGGCGGTAGAACAGGGATTTAACCCGGCGCTGCGGGGCCGCCCGGTGGTGGTGGGCGGCAGCGAAGATCAGCGCGGGGTGGTGCATACCGCCAGCTACGAGGCCCGCGCTCTGGGCATCCGCACCGGTATGCCGCTGGCCACCGCCAAGCGCCTCTGCCCCGCAGCGGTTTTTCTGAAGGGCAATTATCAGCATTACCAGGCCGCTTCGCGTACCCTTCAGGAAATCTATCTGCGCTACACCCCGGCGGTGGAATTCACCTCTCTGGACGATGCCTATCTGGACTTCCACGGCTGCGAGGGCCTCTACTCTTCCTGGGAAGGGATAGCCCGGGAGATTCAGCAGGCGGTTGGCGCGGCGCTGGGGATTACCGTATCGATCGGCATTGCCGCCAACAAGCTGCTGGCGCGCATCGCCTCGGGGCAAAACAAACCGGCCGGGGTTTTCGCCATCCCTCCCGGCCAGGAGGGGGATTTCCTGCGGCCCCTGTGCATCAGCGAGCTGCCGGGGGTGGGGCGCAAAACCCGCGCCCTGCTCAACGATATGGGGATCGAACGTATTGGTCAGCTCGCCAAAATGCCGGCGGTAATCCTCTGCCAGCTGCTGGGAGAAAACGGGCGCAAGATCTGGCAATATGCCAACGGGCGGGATCCCCGGGAGGTCCAAATACGCATTCTGCCCGGGCAGATCAGCCGTTCCACCACCTTCGAGGAAGACCTCACCGAAACCGAGGTGGTAATGGCCACTTTCCAGTATCTCGGAGAACGCATCGCCGCCACCCTGCGCGGCCAGCAGCAGCGCTGCCGCAAGGTGGAAATTTCCATCCGCTACTCGGACTTTTCCGCCCAGCAGGCCAGCGGCACCCTGAGAACCCCCAGCGACAGCGCCGCCTGCATCTTTACCGAAGCCCGTAAGCTTCTGGACAAAACCCATCTCCGGCGCCTGCGCATCCGCCACGTGGGCATCGCAGTGCGGGAGATCGAATGGCAAACACCACAACTGACTTTTGAAGAAGAAGACCGGCGCAGCGAGGAGCTGAATCTGGCGGTGGACCATATCCGGGAGCGCTTCGGTTTTATGGCCATTCTACCGGCCGATACCCTGGTGCTGCAAAGCCGCTACCGCATCGAAAAAAACGGCTACGTGCTGCACGCTCCGGCCTTAACGCGGTAGAAAGAGCAGCGGAGGACAAGAAGATCCTATGATCCTTAGAATATTAGATCTTAGGATCTT
>JAGRBF010000263.1:11444-15487 GCA_020434205.1 Calditrichota bacterium
CCTTCGGTCCTGCAGTACGCAATCTTTGACATCACCAGAATCATGGCCTTTGTTCATCTGCACACGCACAGCGTTTACAGCCTCCTGGACGGCACCATTCCCCTGGAATTGCTGATCAAACAAGCCCGGCAGCTGGGATTCCGGCAGCTGGCCCTTACCGATCACAACGGGCTGTACGGGGCGGTGATGTTTGCGCAGCTGGCCCGCCAGGCCGGGATCCACCCCATTATCGGCGCCCAGGTAGACCTGGAGGACGGCAGCTCGCTGGTGCTGCTGGCCCGCGACCGGGAAGGCTACGGCAACTTATGCCGCATCGTCTCTACGGGCAGGCTGCGCGGCGGGCACCTCAAATTTCAATTAACCCTCAAGGACATTCTGGCCCATAAACCGGGACTGACCATCCTCTCCGGCGGGCAAAAAGGACGGCTCTGGCAACTGGTCGCCGGACGGGATTTCGAGGCGGCCGGACAGTATTGCCGGCAGGTAAAACGCTACTTCGGGGATCAATTTTTTGTGGAGCTGCAGATCTTTCAGCAAAACGACCGGCTCACCTGTCTGCGCCTGCGCGATCTGGCCGCTCAGCACCAGCTTGCCATCGTCGCCAGCAACGACGTTCACCTGCTGAACGCCCAGGATGCCCCCCTGCGCCGGGTGCTGCACGCCATCGACCGCAACGCCCTGCTCAACGAGGTCGAGGAGCAGCATTTTGCCGCCCGCACCCTCAAAAATGCTCAGGAGATGAGCGAACTTTTCCAGGCCTTTCCGGAGGCGATCGCCAACACCGCCGCCATCGCCCGGGAATGCCGCTTCCAATTCGAACTGGGCAAAGCGATTTTCCCGAAGCTGGAACTGCCCGATGGGGAAAGCGGCTATTCTTTTCTCTGGAAAAGCGCCTTCCACGGGGTCCAGGAGCGTTACCGGACCCTCACCCCGGAGCTGATCGAACGGCTTACCGAAGAGCTGAAGGTTATCCACGAGCTGGGTTTTACCGACTACTTCCTGATCGTCAAGGACATCATGGATTTCTGCAACGTCTCTCACATCCCCTGCGTGGGGCGCGGCTCGGCCGGGGACAGTCTGGTCTCCTATGTGCTGGGCATTACCCAGGTAGACCCGCTGCGCTACGACCTCTATTTCGAGCGTTTTCTGAACCGCCAGCGCAGCGATCCCCCCGATATCGATCTGGACATCTGCTGGAAAAGCCGCGACCGGGTGCTGGACTACGTCTATCAAAAATACGGGGAAACCCGCACCGCCATGATCTGCACCTTCAACACCTTTCAACTGCGCTCTTCCCTGCGGGACGTGGCCAAAACCTTCGGCTTTCCGGAAAATGAGATCGCCGCCCTCACCCGCTACCTGCCCCACTATGGGATCAAACGCCTCGGCGAAGCTCTGGAGCGCATCCCCGAATGCCGCCACATCCGCCGCAACCTCTCCATGCTGGAGGAGGTTCTGAACTATGCGGAGCGCATCGCCGATTTTCCGCGCCACCTCTCCATCCACGCCGGGGGAATTCTGATCGCCCCGGACGATATCCGCAATTATACCGCTCTGGAAATAGCCGGGAAGGGCATCGTGGTGTCCCAATACGACATGTACACCATCGAACCGCTGGGACTGGTCAAGATGGATCTGCTGGGGGTGCGGGGGCTGAGCGTGGTTAACGACTGTCTGCAGGCGGTGCAAAATCAGGTGCACGAGGATGCGGAAAACATCGCTCGTTTCGACGTGCAACAGCGGCGCATTATGCCTCAGGAGAAGTCCGCCTACCTGAGCGCGGCGCGTTTTCCCTTTCTCGGCCATCGGGAGCGGCACATCTCGCCCCTGGATCTGCGCAATCTGCCGGAGAACGATCCCGAGGTGATCGCCCTCTTCCGGGCCGGGCTGAGTATGGCCTGCTTCCAGACCGAAAGCCCTTCCATGCGGGGACTGCTGCGCAAGATGCAGATCGACGGCATGGGGGATGTGATCGCCGCGGTGGCTCTGGTGCGTCCCGGTGCGGCGGACAGCGGGATGAAGGATCTCTACATTCAGCGCCGGGCGGGACTGGTGCCGGTGGCATATCCGCACCCGTCCCTCAAAGAGCTGCTGGAGGACACCTACGGCGGGATCCTCTACCAGGAGCAGGTGATGCAGATTGCCGCGGCGGTGGGCAACCTTTCCCTGGCCGAGGCGGACCAGCTACGGCGCTCCATGAGCAAGGCCAAAGGGGGTAATACCCTGCCCGATCTGGAAAATCGCTTTGTCGAAGGGGCCCGGCAAAACGGGCTGAATGCCGCGGAGGCCCGTAAGGTCTGGCAGTTTCTGTGCGGCTTCGTGGGCTACGGTTTCAACAAGGCTCATTCCTGCACCTACGGGGCCATCGCCTACCAGACCGCTTTCCTGAAGATCAATTTCCCGGTGCCCTACATGGCGGCGGTGCTGAACAATCAGGGCGGGTTTTACGCCCGCGGTGCTTACGTGGAAGAGGCGCGGCGCATGGGAATCGGCATCGAACCGCCGGACGTCAACCGGGCCGAGCGGGACTTTACCGCCCGGGGCGACAGCATTGTCTGCGGACTCTCTGCGGTGCGGGAACTCACCGAAGCCACCCTGGCCCGCCTGCTGGAAACGCGGCGGGAGGAGGGGCCCTTTCAGGATTATTACGACTTTATGCTGAGGGCCCGGCCGCGGCGCGGGGAGGCGGAGAACCTTATCAAATGCGGGGCCCTGCGCAGTCTGGACGGCAACGAGCCGGGGTTGCTGACCCGCAATCGCCTTTACTTCAAGAACAAACGCAGCCGCAGCCTCACCGAAACCATGATGCACTCGGCGGTGATGCTCCCCTACAGCCGGGAGCAACGCATCGAGCAGGAACTGGCCATTCTCGACCTGGCGGTCAGCGGGCATCCCCTGCGCCGGCACGACCAACACCTGCAAACGATCCGTCCGGTGCGATCCATCGAGATCGAAAGCTGGCGGGGCAGGCGCATCACCTTTGCCGGCTGGATGGTAGCGCGGCGGCGGGTGGCTACCAGCAAAGGAGAATACATGACCTTTCTGACTCTGGAAGACGACTGGGGACTGTGCGAGGCGGTCCTTTTTCCGGATGTCTACCGGCGCTGCGGCGGGCAGATCAACGGGCAGGGACCGTACATCCTGAGCGGCACCGTGCAGTCCCGCCTGCCGGGAGAAGCCAACGTGATTGTGGAGCAGGTGAGGGCGATTAGCGAATAGCGATTGGCGAGCAGCGATTAGAATGTTAATCCCAGGGAAATTTTGGCCTGAAGATAAACCTCGGATTTGTAGTCCGGATTTTCAATCAGGCGAGGATCCTCTATATCGCTCGTGTTCAATAATATCTGTCTGTCATCGGCAATCAGTGCATCGTAAGCAGGCACCAAACTAAATTTGAAAATACCAAATTGGCTATTCAAGCCAACAGAAAAGCGGGCACCCAGCATCAGGTATTTCAGGTGATCTCTGCCATCCAACCCCGTCCCTTCCCAGGAAATTTTTTCCAGCCCCAACGCCGCGGTCGGTGAAAGCTCAAAAAAGAGGTGCTTGAATTCCGGCTTGCGGGCGGAGAGATTATATGCCACACCCAGATAAAGAGCACTGGAAGAAATTTCCGTGTCTGAGAGCTCGCGTTTGCGATATCCACCGTGCCTGGCGTAAAAGGACAAACTCCGCGTTGGAGCCAAAAAACGTTCCACTTCCACCTCAAAGAAAAGCCCTCCCCACAGGAGAGGGTTCTCATAAGGAGCCCCGATAGCACCACCCTTCGGACCCATACTGGCACTGAGATTCAACTGGGTTTGAGCTGTCGTGTTCAATACTAAAAAACTGGATAAAACAAATATTGCCAACAAACATCGCATAACAAGTCCCTTTCGCTTCCATATTGCACCGCATTGCCGATCCGCATTTTCACTTCCCTTCACCGAAGAACCCCTTTCACCACCCGGGGCCCACGGGATTACGGGACAGATCGACCAACATACCAATTATACCGCCGATCATTACGCCAACCGGAGCACCGACCATCAGCCCACCGGCAA
>JAGRBF010000264.1:0-1275 GCA_020434205.1 Calditrichota bacterium
CCGGCTAACTTCGACCATGCCAACACCGGCTTCCCGCTCACCGGGGCCCATATTCCGCTGGACTGTATTTCCTGCCACGATCAGGGATATGTGAACACGCCCTCGGATTGTTTCAGCTGTCACGAACCGGATTTTACCAGCACCACGGATCCGGATCACGTGGCCAACAACTTCAGCCACAACTGTCTGGATTGCCACAATACCAATACCTGGGACGATGCGGATTTCGACCATTCCAACACCAATTTCCCGTTGACCGGGGCGCATATTCCTCTGGACTGTATTTCCTGCCACGACCAGGGATATGTGAATACTCCCACGGACTGTTTCAGCTGTCACGACACCGACTTCAACGGGGTCACCGATCCCAACCACGTGGCCAACAACTTCAGCCACGACTGTCTGCAGTGCCACAGCACCGACGCCTGGGACCCGGCCAACTTCGACCATTCCAATACCAACTTCCCGTTGACCGGGGCGCACATTCCCCTGGACTGTATTTCCTGCCACGATCAGGGATATGTGAACACCCCCTCGGATTGTTTCAGCTGTCACGAACCGGACTTTACCAGTACTACGGATCCGGATCACGTGGCCAACAACTTCAGCCATAACTGTCTGGATTGCCACAACACCAATACCTGGGACGATGCGGATTTCGACCATTCCAACACCGGCTTCCCGCTTACCGGGGCCCATATTCCTCTGGATTGTATTGCCTGCCACGACCAGGGTTATCAGAATACCCCGAGCGATTGTTTTGCCTGTCATCAGGATAATTTCAACAACACCACCAATCCGGATCACCAGGCGGCCGGATTCCCCACCGATTGCGAGCAGTGCCATAGCACCTCGCTTTGGGATCCCAGCACCTTCGACCACGATAACCAGTATTTCCCGATCTACAGCGGCCAGCACCGCAATGAGTGGAACCTCTGCTCCGATTGCCATATCGCCAATAATTACGCCACCTTCGAATGTATTTTTTGCCACGAGCATAACCGCAATAATGAAGACGATAACCACCGCGGTGTTCGGAATTACGTCTACGAAAGCGCGGCCTGCTATAACTGTCACCCCGATGGTCGGGAGGGAATTATTCCCAAAATTCTGATTGACGAAAGACTGGATCGGGTGAGGTAGGATGATGAAAAGAAAAAAACGGATTGGTTTGCCGCAAATCCTGCTGTTGCTGATCGTTTTGTGGGCGGGCAGTGGATTTGCCGAAACGTTCAAAATTACCAACATGCGCGGTGAGCAGGTCTATATTTCCGG
>JAGRBF010000264.1:1344-5113 GCA_020434205.1 Calditrichota bacterium
CGCAAAGTGGCCGACCTGCAGATCGAATTTGTGGCGGACAACTCGGCGGTATGCCGGATTATCAAAACCCTCAACACCATTCGGGTTGGGGACCAGGCCATCCCGGTCAAGGATCCGGAACCGTCTGCGGCGCCATCGGAAAAGCCGGCAGACAGCCTGGCGGCTTCCCCGGATAACGGGGCAAATACCGCGGCAAGCAACACCCGGAAAACCACGGGTCGCCGGCGCGGGATGCGCACCAGTGGCTCCATCTCCGCCCAGTATTACGCATTTGACGATAAAACCCCCGGCAACCGGGATTTTCGCCAGCCGACCTTCCGCCTAAACTTCCGCGCCCGCCAGATGTGGGACCGCGATATTGCTTTCCGGGTGCGCACCCGCAGCCGTTACGATCAGCGGGAGCAGTCCCTCAGCGAAACCATTCCCGCCAGTGAGTGGAACAATCGCCTCTACGAATTGTCGCTGTATTACAACGACCGCAACGTCCCCTTCAATTGGCGATTGGGACGCATGTATTCCAACCATATCAGCACGGTTGGCTATCTGGACGGGGTGCAGTTGCAGGGTAACCTTTCCCCGCAGTTGGGAATGGGAATTCTGGCGGGAACGGTGCCCAACCGCCGCACCTCCGCCTTCGATTCCAAAATCCAGCAATACGGGGTTTATACCACTGTTCAGACCGGGGATCCGCGGGAGAGCCAACTGCAGCTTACCCTGGCGGGGGCGATGTCCTACGCGGAAGGGGAGATCAACCGCGAATTTTTGTATTTGTTTACCAATTACCAGGTTGGCAGCCGGTTTTCGCTGTATCACAGCAGCGAGCTGGACATCAATCGCGGGTGGCGCAAAGAACTGGCCGGGGAAAGCGCGACCCTCTCCAACCTGTTCATTTCCGGGCGGGTGGCCCTTAACAACAGTGTGGCGCTGGGGCTTTCCTACGACGATCGTCAGAATTTCTGGAGTTACTCGACCCGTTCCCTGGCGGACAGTCTCTTTGATGACGCCACCCGGCGCGGCATGCGGATGAACGCCAGCCTTAAGCTGCCCGGGCGCATTCGCGTATACACTAACGGCGGTTTCCGCAAACGCAGCGGAGAAAGCCGGGAAGCCTGGTCCTACGGCGGGGGGATTAGTCAGCACGGCCTCCTGTGGCCGGGCTTTGGGATTTCGCTGCGCGGTAGCGGATTCGACAACCGGATCAACCAGGGAAACCAGGGCAGTTTTACCCTGCGCCAAAGTTTCCGGAGCGGTCACTGGTTTTCTTACAGCGCAGGCAACTATTACTATAAACTGCGGGATGGCGGCGGAAAACGCCTGACCCGCTGGCATCGAATCTACGGCTATTTTGACCTGATGCAGCAGTTCTTCCTCACCGGAGAAATCGAATTTAATTCCGGTGAAGATCTGGACGGGCGGCGTTATTGGGTCGAGCTGGGATATCGTTTCTGAGGGGAATCATGGAATCGCATCTTATTTACGGCATCACCCTGGCGTTGATGTTGATTATTTTTCTGCCCTACTGGATCAAATTTCGCCGCAAGCAGCGCGAGGATATCGAACGCCGCAAGGAGGCGGAAATGCTGGGGGTTATCAAGCCGCTGGCCCAATTCCCAATGATCAACCAGAGCCTGTGCATCGGCTGCGGGGCCTGTATCCGGGCCTGTCCGGAAGGGGATGTGCTGGGCATTGTTTACGGCAAAGCGGCCATCATTAACGGGGTGCGCTGCATCGGGCACGGTCTGTGCGAAGCGGCCTGCCCGGTTATGGCCCTGAAGGTCGGTTTGGGAGATGTTACCACCCGGGACGACATCCCCATTCTGGATGATGATTACCAGAGCAATATCCCCGGCGTTTATGTGGTGGGGGAATTGGGCGGTATTTCACTGATCCGCAACGCTATTTCCCAGGGGCGGGAGGCGGTGGAGCGCATTCCCGAGGAGCGCCTGGGTGGCGTGGATCCCCATTTCCGGGATTTGGTGATTGTCGGTGCCGGGCCGGCCGGCTTGAGCGCTTCCCTGACCGCCATTGAGCGCGATTTGAGCTATGTGCTGCTCGACCAGCAGGAGGCCGGGGGCACCATCCTGCAATACCCCCGGCAAAAACTGGTGATGACCCAAAAGGTGGACGTGCCCCTGTATGGCCGGCTGCGCAAGAGCGAATATTCCAAGGAAGAACTGCTGGAAATCTGGGAAGATATTTTTCAGCGTTACGGCATCAATTTTCAGTCCGGGCACCGCATTAACCAGATTACCCCCGTTCAGGGCGGATTCCAGGTGTTCAGCGCCAACGGCAGTTTCCTGGGCCGCAATGTGATCCTGGCCCTGGGCCGCCGCGGCTCGCCCCGCAAATTGGGGGTACCCGGCGAAGATAAGGAAAAGGTGGCCTACCAACTGGTGGATGCCCAGTCCTACAACGAAAAACATATCCTGGTGGTCGGGGGCGGGGACAGTGCCGTGGAAGCCGCAATTGGTCTGGGCAAACAGATGGGCAACAAGGTTTCCGTTTCCTACCGCAAACCGCGCTTCTTCCGCATCAAGAAAAAGAATGAAGAGCGGGTCGGCAAGCTTATCAAACAGGGACGAATTAGCCCGATCTGGTCCTCCCAGGTGGTGGAAATCCGCGACAAAACGGTTCTGCTGAACACCGACCACGGGCTGGAGGAAATCCCCAACGACTACGTCTTTATCTTTGCAGGGGGAATTCCGCCCTTTGGATTTATGCGGGAAATGGGCATCGAATTCGGCGGGGAAGCCCGCCAGGTTGCCGCCGGGTGATAATGCGCAAAAAACCTTATGGAATTTTGCCCGATTTTGCATCTATTAAGTAACGGATGCTTTGTGATGTAAACATCTAAGGATCCATCCTTCCAAGGATCTCACCCGGCTTCGCTGCGCCGGCAGCGGTAAAAGTCACCTCATTTTGGAGAACCCTCTGTGAAATATCTGTTTCTGGTGTGCGTAATGGCGGTTTTGGCGAGTTGCGGGGACGGTAAAAAAGAACCTTCCGCCGAGATGTTGAAATCGCCGATGTACAAAGCCCGTCAGGAGTTGATTCGCCCGGTCACCTTTTACCTGGATATGAAGGACGCCCTGATCCAGGGCGACGCCCCCCTGGCAGGGGAGGCCGCCAGCCTGATGATGGAATCTCTGGAAAAAGGCGACCTTTTTTCCATCGAACAATTGGAAATCACCAATGTGGTTCACCTGCGGCAGGAAACCCGTATCGCCCGGAATCAGGTGGGATTGGACAGCCTGCGGGCGTCCTTTTCGCGGATTTCCGCTGCTCTGGTGCCCATCCTTCTGGAAACCGGCGCCCCGGAATACACCCTCTACGTGCTCCACTGTCCCATGGCGATCGGGGAAGGCGGGGCGCGCTGGGTTAGCCGGGAAAAAAAAGTGGAAAACCCCTATTTCGGGGAAGAAATGCTGCACTGCGGATCGGTGGAAGGGATGATCGGGACGCGGGAATACTAGCGCAGCAACGCCTGCAGGGTGCGGTTGCCCGCCGCCAGGCGCTCTCCCAAAATCCGGATTACCCAGCGATGAACGGCCGCGGCGGTGGCCGGATAACTTTCTTCCATTTCTTCGAAAACGGCTTTGGAGATAAACAGCACCCGCGCTTCGCTGTTGGCGATCACCGAAGCCGAAGCCGGGGTGTTCATGTATAAGCCCATTTCCCCGATAATGGCTCCCGGTCCCATTTTCCGCAACCGCACCACCCCGCCTTTACCGTCCTCCAACTGGGCGGTAATTTCCCCCTCCAGAACAAT
>JAGRBF010000265.1 GCA_020434205.1 Calditrichota bacterium
TTCGGCGGAATCATCATTCTGGCCACTCGCCGCCTGTTCGACTCGGAAAGCCGCCTCCGCCGGCAGGAACGCCTGGCCCAGCTGGGGCAGATGGCCGCCATGGTGGCCCACGAAATCCGCAATCCCCTCAGTATCATCAAGGGCTCGGCCGATGTCCTCAAGAAAAAATACGCCGGCGAAAACAACGAGCTGTTCGACTTCATCCCCGAAGAAATTGATCGCCTTAACCGGCTGGTCAGCGATTTTCTGCAGTTCGCCCGCCAGAAAGAATTGCCGACCGAAAGCCTGGATCCGGCCCGGCTTATCGGCGATCTGGTCAGCCGCATTAACGACCCCCGCATCCGCTTTGAGAGCCCGCCGGATTCCGCCGCCATTCCCCTCAACAAGGACGCCTTCCAGCAGGTGGTGCTGAATCTGCTGGAAAATGCCCGCAAGGCCACCCCGCCGGAGGGGCAGATTGAGGTTATCTGTAAAAAAGGGCGCACCTACCGGATTTCCCTGCGCGACAGCGGGGAGGGGATGTCCGCGGAGGTGTTGGGCAAAGCCTTCGATCCCTTTTACACCACCCGGGCCACCGGAAGCGGACTGGGGCTGGCCATTACCCGCCAGCTGGTGGAACAAATGAACGGCGCCATTCACCTGGACAGCAGTCCCGGGCAGGGCACGACCGCGATTCTGGAATTTCCGGCATGATCCTCTCTTCCTTCTTCTCCCGGCTTGGTGAGTTGGCCCCGGCGGCAATCGCCCTGCTGAGCGGATCCCTGGCCTACGCGGAAATCCACTACCGGCTGGCCGGATTACCCAGCCGCCTCTTTCAGCGGGAACCGGAAATTTTGTTCGACCTTCCCCATCGCGCCCGCATCGGCAAATCCGTTCCCCTGTTTTTGCTGATCAAGGACGCCCATCGCTATCCGGTAGAATTGGGTGAGATACGGATCGAGGCCATCGCAACCGAAGGCGGCATTAACAAAAAGCTGATCCTCTCCGCTGCAGCAACGGTTAACCGCGAATGGCATGCCCCGGTGTTCGAATTGCCGCCCGATTTTTTTGATGCTCCCGGGCTGTGGGAAGTGAACATCACCCTGGATTATGCGGTAAAGGGCCGCTCCGGAACCCTGACCCAGGACAACTATCCCGGGATTCCCCACGCCCCCTTCCAAATTTTTATTGCCGAAGGCGACCTTCCCCGTCTTCCAGGCCTGAAGTGGGGGGATCTGCACGTCCACAGCAATTACACCAACAGTCAGATCGAGTTCGGGGCCCCTCTCCCCCATCTGGTTCGCTGCGCCGGAACCCTGGATCTGGACTTCCTGGCCGTTACCGACCATTCCTTCGATCTGGACCGCCGGGCCCCTTTTTCCCGCCAGCGCGATCCGCAACTGACCAACTGGGGTCGTTTCCAGGCGGAATGCCTTCAGTATGCCGATCCGGCCGCCGGCCCGGTGATCCTCCCCGGCGAGGAAGTTTCCACCGGCAACGTGCGCGGGGAAAATGTGCATTGCCTGGTGTTGGGCGCCCCGGAATTTTTCCCGGGACGAGGGGACGGCGGGGAAATCCCTCCCTTTAACCATCCCACCCTTTTCCTTCCGGAGCTGATCCTGAAAGCCAAACGGCATCCGGGAGCGGTGGTGGCCGCCGCCCATCCCCGGGACAATCCGCCCTTTTTCCATCGCCTGATTTTGCGGCGGGGACGCTGGCACCGCCCGGATCTGCACCAGCCGGGGATCGGGCACTGGCAAATCCTCAACGGGCGGGGGGACCGGGCTTTTCGGGAGGGTCTCAAACTTTGGGTGGAAGCCCTGCTGGATGGCAGGCGCATCGGCATTTTGGGGGGCACCGATGCCCACGGCAACTTCAACACCTTCCGGCAGATCACCATTCCCATGTGGAAGATGGTGCGCAACCAGCAGCAATTGCTGGGGCAGATCCGCACCGGGGTTTGGGCGGAAGGCGAACCCACCCCGGCCAATATCCTGAAGGCCATCGCCGCCAAAGCCAGCATCGTCTCCTGCGGCCCGGCCGGCAATCTCACCCTTGTGCAGGATGACGGCAAATTCGGTATCGGGGCAAGCGCCAGGGCTCATCACCCCACCGAGGTCCGGATCGAGGCCTTAAGCACCGCCGAATACGGTCCCCTCACCCGCATCGAACTTCACATCGGCGACCTTCAGCAAAAGCAGGAACGCCCGGAGATCCTTGAGATATCCGCGGAGAGCTTCCACTTCCGCCATACCCTGACCCTTCCCAAGGGCCTTGCGCCCGGCTACCTGCGCCTGGTCGTTTTTGCGGAAAACGGGCGCTGGCGGACCTTTTGTTACAGCAACCCGGTGTGGGTGGGTTGAGGATGGGGTGGCTGGAAGGCTGGACGGTTGTTCCCCAATCACACCTTGACTTACCAGCGGGTTCGCTTTAAGTTTTGCGGCGACGTTTCCGACCGCGTTGTTAGTGTAAGCTGTGCAGCGCCTGCGGCGGAGCGCCTGCGGCGCGTGTCGGGGTATCGGAGTGTCGAGGTATTTTACCCCCACACTTCGACACCTCGACACCTCGACACCCATTCGGCGCAGCCGAATAACCCTGTAACCCTGTAGAATCAGCTTTAATCCACTTATGATTCGTCAATGAAAAATCACCTTAAAAGCCTAATCTTTCTGACCGCAACTGTAACCCTGACCATTGCCGCCGGGCTTTTTGCCCAGGAGCGCGATGCGGTGCAGGGATACGTTGAGTTCCCCATTCGCATCGATACGGTTTGGGTAAGCGGTAATGACAAGACCAGAGACGAGGTGATTACCCGGGAAATCCCCTTTACCCTCCCCGCCGAGCTGTCCCTGGAAGATGTTCAGCTGATCCAGAACCGGGTTTCCAACCTGTTTTTATTCAACCGGGTGATGGTCACGGTGGTCAATGACGGGCTGCGCAATATCCTCAATATCGAGGTGGCGGAGATTTATTACATCTACCCGGTGCCGGTGCTTTTTCGCCACGACCGCACCTGGGACCGGATCAGCTACGGTTTCCAACTGGCCCACATCAATTTTCGGGGGCGCGGCGAATACCTGAGCGTGGGCGGCTGGGGCGGATTTAACCCGGCCTTTTACGTCCGATACAGCAATCCCTGGGTTACCAAAGCCCGCTACACCCTGGGCCTTTCTTTCTACTGGCGCAAAAATCGCAATCCCCTGGTGGAAACCCTCGATCCCGAGCCGGAAACCCTGAGTGCCGAGCGGGCCGATTTTTACGAAAACGAATACAGCGGCTTTACGGTGGACGGACGTCAACTGGCCTTCGGGCTTTCCCTGGGCAAGCGGCTTTCCCATTACACCCGCATCAACGCCAATCTGGATATCCGCCGCATCCGTTTTGACGAGGATGTGCCGGCGGCGTTTTCGGAGTACATCGGATACCATACCTACCCCCGCGCCGAGCTGGAATTGCGGGACGACCGGCGCGATCTTTTCGAATACCCGCGCCAGGGCCATTACCTGCAGTGGGTTATTACCCGCTCCGGGTTTACCGCGGATCAAAACCGTTACTGGCGCTTGCACCTGGACCATCGCAAGTATTTCCGGATTCAAGAGCATTTTAGCCTGGGGGTTCGCAACCTGACCACCCTCACCAGCGACGAGCCTAATCTGAGCGATTGGACCTTTCTGGGATACGGAGAGCGGGTGCGCGGCTACTACTTCGATCGCGATAACGGGCAAAACCGCATGCTCAACAGCGTGGAAGCACGCATTTCCCTGCTGCCGGTGCGCTACTTTTCCTGGAAAAATGCCCCCTTCCTGCACCGTTATTTCCAGCAGCTGAAGTACGGGATGAGTCTGGCCCTTTTTGCCGACAGCGGGACCCTGTGGGGAATTCGTTATCACCTTGAAGAGGAAGATCTGATTCGCAGTAATCCGCCTCTGGCTCTGCGCAACTTTTTCAGCGGGTACGGCTTCGGAATTCACCTTCATCTGCCCTATGTTTACCTGATGCGTTTCGAGCAGGCCTGGAGCGACCAGGGGGATGGACAGTTTATTATTGAGGCCGAAGTAGCGTTTTAGGACTGAGGGTAGGAAGACAGGAGGGTACGAGGGTACGAGGGTACGAGGGTACGGGTTGAGGGGAGGCGGGCACGGCCCCTGTGCCGTGACGATCGTGTCCCGCTAGCCGCTTTTCGCAGGAAAAATTATGTCCTGGTTTTATGCCGAAAATTTGCGCGGGGATCAAACCCGCATCGAACTGAGTCCCGGAGAACACCGCCATCTGCTGACGGTATTGCGGGCCGGGCCGGGCACCCCGCTCACCCTCACCAACGGTCAGGGTCTGGTGGCGGAAGGCACGGTGGAACATGTCGGAAGGCGGGAAACAGTCTGCGCCATCTCCGAAGTGCGCCGTATGCCCCCCTCGCGAAATCACAACCTTACCGTGGCGCTCTCCACCATCCGCCCGGCCCGAATGGACTGGGCCATCGAGAAACTCACCGAA
>JAGRBF010000266.1 GCA_020434205.1 Calditrichota bacterium
CCGCCGCGGCATTGCCTCGGGAATCGGCGGCATCGCCCTGATCGGCCTGAATGTGCTGCTCCCGGAGCTGGCGGTTTATTCGATCAATTCCGGGATCGGGGCCATTTTGCTGGCCTTGCGGGACCTCGCCGGTGAGTAACGGGCTTACGGGTTGAAGGCTACTTCGTCATCCCGCCCCGGCCTAAGACTTACCGGGGTGACGGTCCAGAGGCTCAAATAGACTCAACACGCTCAACAGTCTACTGAGAAATAGCATTAACACCAGAAAATAAGCTAAATTGTTTTCAAAAAACCGGGGTTGCCCGGGAATAGGTGTCTGAACGGAGCGGAATCATTCGGAAGCGGATTCCTTAATCGAAGCGTTTGTGGAACTGGAGACAGGCATGAAGGAAAAAAGTTTGATTCGCAATAATCTGGGGGTGCGGCTGGGCATTATCACCCTGTTGATCGTGGGGCTGCTGATCCCCTCGGTGATGGTATCCGACCTGATTTACGACCGCCAGGCCTACCGGGACCAGGCTATTCAGGAGGTTACCGGAAAATGGGGGCAGGCGCAGACCATCGCCGGCCCGGTGCTATCGGTACCCTACGAGGTAACCCTGGTAGGCCCGGACAACAAATCCTATACCCAGACCCAATACCTGCATTTTCTGCCGGAGGAGCTGAAGATCAACGGCGAAGCCCTTCCCGAGGTGCGTCCATTGGGGATTTACGAGGTGGTGCTCTACGAAGCGGATCTGGAGATCAGCGGCTATTTCCTGCAGCCGGATGCCGCGGGTTTCAACATTCCCCCCGGGGCCATTCGCTGGAAGGACGCCTTTCTGGCCATCGGCATCAGCGATATGACCGGTATCCGGGATCTGGTGGAAATCCACTGGGGAGATGAAATCCTGGAATACAATCCGGGCATCGAATCCCGGGATGTGTTGTATACCGGGGTCAGCGCCCCGGTGGATCTCTCCACCTCGCGGGATCGCTACCCCTTTTCGGGTTCCCTGCACCTCAACGGCAGCGACAACCTGATGTTTACCCCGGTGGGCAAGGAAAATACCGTTCACCTGAAATCCTCCTGGCCCTCGCCGGGATTTGCGGTGGGCGCCTCCCTTCCGGATTCCCGGGAGGTTTCCGAGCAGGGATTCGAGGCCACCTGGAAGGTGTTGCACCTTAACCGCAATTACCCGCAAAGCTGGAGCGGCACCCGCTTTGCCCTGGGAGGCTCGGAATTTGGGGTGAGCATGATTCTGCCGGTGGATCACTATCAAAAAACCATGCGCACCAGCAAATACGCGATCATGTTTATCGTGCTCACCTTTACCGCTTTTTTCCTGATCGAGCTGCTGAACCGCAAGCTCCTGCACCCCATTCAGTACCTGCTGGTGGGGCTGGCCCTGCTGGTTTTTTATACCCTTTTGCTATCTTTCTCGGAGCAAATCGGCTTCGGCTGGGCTTATCTGATCTCCGCGCTGGGGATTGTGGGGTTGATCTCCGGTTACGCCAAGGCGGTACTGGGCAGTTTGCGGCTCACCGGTATCGTTTTCGGGGTGCTGGCCATCCTGTACGGTTATTTGTATGTGGTTCTGCAACTGGAAGACCTGGCCCTGCTGATGGGCAGCCTGGGGCTGTTTGCGGTGCTGGGGCTGATCATGTATCTCACCCGCAAAATCAACTGGTACGATTTCGCCAATTCCGGTATTTCCGGCGGGACCAAAAACGACTAAAACTCTCCCCTGGATTTGCGCCGGAGGCGCGTGTCGGAGTGTTGGAGTGTCGGGGTGTCGGGGTGTCCAGGTATTTCACTCCCATACTTCGACACATCCATACGCCCACACCTGTTCGGCGCAGCCCAATAATCACCCATCCACCCATCCACAATTACTCTCCGTCCGGCTTCATCTTTCCTTAAAAAGCCCCGATTCGGCCCGGGGTTTCTTTTTTGTCCTTAGCGGCAGGTATGCTATATTTCTCCAATAATGCGGTTTTTACCACCAAGACGCCAA
>JAGRBF010000267.1:0-5368 GCA_020434205.1 Calditrichota bacterium
GGCGAAAAGGCATAGAGAATCCAGCCCAGGTGATAGGACCAGCACTCTTTGGTGATGCTCAGGCCGCTGCCAAATGCCAGCTGATTTCCGCCCAGAAACTGGTTGCGATACAGGGTGGCAAATCGTTTGCCTTTGGGAATCAGGATATTGCGCCACACGTAGCGGCGGGAGGCATCCACCATATCCGTTCCCAGTTCATTTTCACGATCTATCCAGCGCATCCCTTTGTAAATGGCCTCGTGATGCGAAAGGCCGGCGGCGGCTTCGTTGGCATACAGGGCCAGGGGCGCCATGGCGTCCTGGTGCACCCCGTAAACCGGGTAACCGCCCACCGCACGACCGCCGGGGCGATGGTAATGCCACCACCATTGTCCCAGGTCTCCCTGGACGGCGCAAATTTTGGTGGCGGTGCTGTTGGCGATCTCCAAAGCCTGGCCGTGGTTTTGCAGGCGGGAAAGCGCGGACAGGGCATAGATGGGGTAAACCTGGTCGGCGAAGGTGCCGATATTGCCGCGCAACCGGCCCTTGAACCCGCTTAAAGCCTGATGCCCAAAAACGCCCTGCCCACCGTAGTTCTCCAGAAGCAGCCGGTAAATGCCCTCAATGTGTTTGGAAAGGTTGGGGGTTTTCCACCCCAGCTTCTGGCCGGTATAAACCATGGCGGTGAGATACCAGGCCATTTCCATGGTGCAGCGGTCCGCGGCGTCCTTAAACTCTCCGGCAAATTCCACCATATCCGGACTGCGAAAGTAGGTGTGGTAGAATTTGTCCAGGACATCGTCATCTCCCATCAGGGCGGTCAGCCAGAGCATCAGGCTCCAGTCGCCCAGGGTCAGGAAAGACCCGGGAGATTTAAGCAGGGATTCGTGAATGGCCTCCAGATCGAAGGGGACTTCCTGCCCGCCGTTGCGAAATTTGATCAACCCCAGCATGGTAATCAGGGTGTAGCGCAAGGAATCGCCTTCGATCACAATGCCGGTAGCGCTTTCCCGGGCGCGGAAATGAAAGCGCTGGTTTTTTTCATCGAAGAGGGTCGGCAGCCCGGCAAGGGCGATATCGATAAAATACTGGCGCAAAGCTTCGAAGGATTGAGGCTGATGAACTGCTTGCGTCATGCACGGACCTCCAACAGGGATTCGATATGGTCGACAACCTGCATGCGAACCGGGGCGGCATCTGGGGCGCCGGCCGGGCTGTGCTCGCGTCTGCGAATGTCAATATTTGCGGTGTCCTCGGGATTTTCCAGCAAAACCAGCTTGCCGGCCTCGGCCAGATACTGGTCGATGCGCCCGATATGTCCCCGGAAAATGCTGTAAACCGGAACGTTCAGAGCGGCCGCCTCGCGGTTCATGGTGCCGCCTCCGCTGATCACCAGATCGGAATGCCAGATCAGGTCCAGTCCGCCCACCGGTTTTTCCGGGATGATGATGGTTTCCGGAATCCAGTTTTGCCAGTCGCGGCGGATCTCATCCTTCTGCTGATCGCTGCGCGGCAGCATAAAAATGCGCACCCGGGGTTCCGCCACCAAACGTTTCATGGTGGCCTCGAAAAGCAGGTCGCTTTTGGGATTGTGATAGTGGGCTTCCGTGGCCGGGGGACGAATGGTAACCAGAATATCCTCTTCGCCAACCCCGATGCGCTGCCGGAAATCCGCCGCCGCCTGAAATCCCGGAACGTAAATATCTTCCTTGATGCCGTCGTAATAGGCCACCCGGGAATCCGGAACCCCGAAGGTAAGGCCTTCCAGCATGCGCGGTAGCAGCAGGTGCCGGGGCATGGCGAACGGCAACAGTTTGGAAAATTCGTAATCCGTCATGTATAAAGTGTTGATATTCAAAGCCTTGCAAAGTATCAGCTGAGAGCGGGAGCCGTGCGAAATAGCCAGGTCCGGTCGCAGGGGGCGAATGTAGCCGCTCAGTTGCTGAGCGCGGTGAACCAGGCCCAGAATCTTGCGGATTTTGTTTTTCCCGCTGTGATGGCCGATCAGTTGGGCGTCCATGCCGAATTGTTCGATCAGCCCCCGCACCTGGAAGGCATCCCTGGCGGTCAGGACCACCTGGTGCCCGCGTTCCCGCAGGGCCTTGATCACCGGATCGAACAACAGGACATGTGGGGAATTGTCCATGTCGATCCAGATGGTTTTAGCCGCTCGGCCGTTGCGCATGGCGGTTCCGGCAGAAAAAGTGCTTTTGGTCTTTAGCATGTAGTCAAATCCTTTGGGTGGGGCCGGCGGGCGGATTGCCGATCCGGCCGGTTCCCTTTACGCCGCACCGATCAGAATTTCCTGGGGAATGAAACTCAGAATTTCCCGCAGATTGACGATAAACGGCAGCAACATCGTATTAATTCCCGGACTGGCGTCCGGGGGACTTTCCGCCATCCCGCGCACATAACGGGCCGCCTCCCGGGGAAGGGGATTCCAGTACTGCCCCGCGTAGTTTTCCTTCAGAAACAGCAGAAAATCTTCATAGAGTGAGACATCAAATTCTTCGCTCCCTTGCTCGCCATCGCCGAAAAACATGTAATCCGGATGGGTATTCAGCAGGATCATGCCTCCGTTTTCGATAATCCACCGGGCCTTTTTTCGCCACAGGTCGGTGGATTTCTCCTGCATCAGGATGAAGGTGGTAAAATCCTGGCTGAGGGTATAAGGCATTTCCACATAGGTCTCCTGCGGGGTTTTACCGGAAACCGGAAAGGGAAAAATGGTGCCTACCCCGTCGCTTTGTGGCTCGAAGGGGTCCGTATCAAACGTCGACAAATCGTATTCGATGTCGAGCTCGTGAATCCATTTCAAATTGTGATGCATGGCCGGGGCCCGGAACCCCACCGCACCCCATTCCCGGAGATAGCGGTTGATCTTTTTGCTGCGGGCGCGGAAGAGATGATGGGAGGAAAACAAACGCCCGTCGTGATTAAGGCCGTGGACGCCGACTTCGAAGCCGTTGTCGGTGATGAATTTACGCATCTGGGGGTCCACGGTGTAGCGCTCCGGCACAAAATTGAAAAGGGAAACAAAACCGTGCTTGCGGTGCAGCTCCAACAGCTGGCGACATTTGTCGTGCCCACCCTGATGTTCCACGTCGTGGGTGAGAATCACCGCAAATTTTTTGCCTTCCGGCCATCCTTTCCAGAAGGAAGGGGCTTGTTTGGCGCTTTCCAGAATGGGCCACACCTCCCGAAATTTCTGCTTCTGCATGGCGATCGCCAATCGCCGCCACTGAATCTGGGTTTCCCTGGGAATCAGCGGCTTGATCCGGTAGTAAATTCGGTTAATCAGCCGGTTCATTTAATCGCTCCCAACACACTTTGCTGCACATTGCCCACCATTTTACCCTGTGGAAATATCTTTACCCGTCCTGTAATGTAAGCCTGATGATTCCGTCAGCTCCTGATGCCGGCCTAAAGATTACCCCAGGCGAATTTCCTTGCCGCGTTGTTTGATGGATTTTTCGGACGCCTCCAGAATCCGCACCACTTTCAGTCCCAGATCTCCGCCGGAGAGGCATTTTTCCCCTTTTTCGATGCAATCGGCAAAGTGGTCGACCTCCATCATCAGGGCTTCCAACTGGGGAACCTTGGGACAATACATGTCCCCGGTGCGATACTGGATCAGGGTTTCGTAGAGTTTCTCCTTGGTTTGCAGCACCTCGATACCCTTGTCGTAGACCTTGATTTTTTCGCTGGGGGAATTGTCGTCCCACACCACCATCCGGCGGGTGCCGCCGATCAGGGTCTGGCGGATTTTAACCGGGGAGAGCCAGTTGACGTTGATGTGGGCGATCACGTTGCCGGGGTAATAAACGGTGAGATAGGCGACGTCCTCGATCCCGTTGCCCACGTGGTCCGCACCGGTGGTAACCACCGCCTCCGCCCGGGCGTTGATCAGGTATTCCATGATGGAAATGTCGTGCGGTGCGAGATCCCAGATCACGTTAATGTCGTGCTGGAAGAGCCCCAGGTTAACCCGGGTGGAATCGAAGTAATACAGATCGCCCAGTTCTCCGCTGTCCACGATCTCTTTGATCTTGCGAACCGCGCCGGTGAACAAAAAGGTATGATCCACCATCAGCACCAGGTTTTTCTGCGTGGCGAGGTCCATCAGGTGCTCACCCTGGGAGGAGGTGGAGGTCATCGGTTTTTCCACCAATACGTGTTTGCCGGCCTCCAGGGCAGCTTTGGCAATTTCAAAATGGGTGAACACCGGGGTGCAAATGGCCACGGCGTCGATTTTGGGATTGTTGATGAGGTCGCGATAGTCCTCGGTAATTTCCACCCCGGGGAAGCGGGCCGCAATGAAGGCCAGGCGCTCCGGATTCAGGTCGGAAACCCCCAGGACGTGGGTTCGCTGGTTGGCGGTGAAATTCCGGACCAGATTGGGGCCCCAATAGCCCACCCCGATAACGCCAATGTTCAATGCCATAATCTGATACCCCCGATGTTTGGGCCGGGCGTGGTGACAATTTTCCAATTGCCCACCCGCCTCGGATTGCCCGGTGAAATGGTTATTCTCATTTTATAAACGTCCCTCACCCCATGTGACGGTAGAGCAGCCGGCCGGCCAACTCCAGCACGGTTACCGGCATCAGCCGGAAAACGGCGTTGTGCCTGCCGCTGACCTGGGAAGCACTGTCCCGGATCTGCCGTCCGTTTTTGATGTTGATTCGCAGATAGGAAAAGGGCTGCTCCGTTGCTCCCCACCCGCTTTTGAAGCGCCGCAAACCGTCGTGGTGCAGGTCGGTGCGGCCGAAATCCAGCTGGCGATAGCCTTCCCCGATAAAAAAGCGGATCATCTCCCACATCAGCAGGGTGCTGGCGCCCGCGGCGCTTTGGTGAAGGTCTGCCGCCCCGTATTTGTAAACCACCTGATCGTTGAAGTGCAGGTATATGTTGGCGGCCAGGTCCCGCCCGTTATGGGTGGCGATGCCGATGTGGCCCAGGCCGCAATCGAGCATGCCCTGTTGAATTTCCCGAAAGAAACGCCGCGGCTGAGGCGGCAGGCCGTGTCTTTTGCGGGTGAGGGCGTTGAGGCGATAAAAGCGCTCCATACCTGCCGGTGAGTTGTCGATTTGCACCTGAACCCCGGCTTTGGCGGCCTTGCGGATGTTGCGGCGGTGGTTGCCGCTCACCGCGTCAAAACAGCTTCCTTCGTTGTCCGGCAGTTCCAGCAGGTGTCCGAAATACTGGGCCGCCTCTTGTCCGGCCAGCTCTCCGCAGCGCACTTCCACCGTTTTCCAGCCCCGCGATTTTCCCAGAACCCGGCACTGTTCCAGCAGTTCTTCCCGGGCGCCGTTGGCGCCGTTGCCAACCGGGACCCGATCGGTGAAAGGCAGGGCCACGGCACGGTTGCCGGTGAGCCAGCTTTTCA
>JAGRBF010000267.1:5379-11195 GCA_020434205.1 Calditrichota bacterium
GCAGCCACTGGTGCCCGTCGCGGGTATCCCGCAGGAAATAAGGGCGGTAGCCGTAGCTGTTGTGCAAAACCCGGCACCAATTGGCGGTCAGGAAAACCTCCCCGGGTTTGCCCAGGGGGATGTGTTCGTTCCAGTCGGAGATTTCCAGGGGATTAAAAACGGTCAGGGCTGTTTTTCCTCCTCGTCCTGGCCGGGAGTATCCGGCTGCTTCCCGCGGGCCTTGAGGCGTTCGACCAACAGGTTGCGGATGCGCAAATAGGCCTTGATGCGAAAGAGGTGCAGCATGGCGATGTAGGAAAAAGCGCCCAGGGTCATGTTCAATCCCAGCACCAGCAAATGGGGCACGGTATCGGGAATGAGGGTGTCCATCCCCCACACCAGCAAAGCCATAATCAGGCTGCACCAGAAGGGGCCGGCCGCGGCCACGATCACCTCGGTAAAATTCATCCCGATGAGCCGTCCGGCGATGGTGATGCCCGGGTAAAACACCAGAAAGTAGCCCACCACAAAGGCTACCGCCACCCAGATAACCGAACCCTGGCTGGCCCCGATAATTTTGGCGGCGATCAGCACGAAGCTGGAGACCAACCCCCAGCGCAGCATCCAGTCGGCGCGCCCCTGGGACATAAAAATCCACTTGGCGGTATTGTTGATGCTGATCAGCAGACCGGCCAGGCAAAGGATCTGCAGCACCGGTACCGCCGGGGCCCAGTTGGGGCCGTAAACCCCTACGATAAAGGGTTTGGCGCTCACCAGCAGTCCCAGCATCATGGGGGAGGCGATCATGGTTATAGCCCCGATGGCCTCCAGGTAAATTTGTTTGACCCGTTCTTTTTCGTCCTGAATGGAGGAAAGGACCGGGAACATCACCCGCAGCAGAACCGTGTCGATTTGCGAGGTGGCCAGCTGCATCTGGTTGAGGGCGCGGTTGTAAATCCCCACGCTGGCCGAGCCGATGCTTTTCCCGATCATCATTTTTTCGATATTGTCGGACCAGAAGGCCAGCATAATGCTGCCCAGATTGTTGAGGCTGAATTGCATCAGCTCCTTCACCGCCGCCCAGTCGAAAATAAGGCGCGGGAAAAAGCGGGCGGCAATCCACACAAAAACCGAGCTGCTGGTCCCCAGGATCACCCGCTGCACGATCAGGCTCCAGTAGCCGAAATCGTGAAGGGCCATAAAAATAGCGGTAGCCCCGCTCACCACAATTCCACCCGTTTCCGCTACCACGATTTTTTTGAAGGCCAGCTCTTTCTCCAGAACCGAGCGCGGCACGGTGATCAACGCCTGCAGCACAAAACTGCCTGCCAGAACATAAACGATCGGGGTAATGCGCTCATCCCCGTACCAGGCGGCGATGTGTTCCGCCCCCATTCCCAGGGCGGCCGCCAGCGCAATGGAGATGACAAAGTTCATCCAGAAGGAGGAAAAAATGTGCTTTTCGGTGATCTCCGCTTTCTGGATGAGGGCCGCGGAGAACCCATGGGCGGTGACGATGTTGCAGAAATCGATGATCACCAGCACCATCACCACAATCCCGAAGTCCTCCGGCAGCAGCAGCCGGGCCAGGATAACCGAGATAATAAACTGGGCTCCCTGCTCGCCGAAGCGGCCCAGCAGGCTCCAGAAAAGTCCCGAAAGGGTTTTGTTTTTCAGATTCAGCATAAGTGGCGCGTTTTGCGTGTCCCCGGGTTTGCCCTAAACCAACATGATCTCTGCCTGAATGCCTTGCTCGCGCACCATTTCGGTGATTTCGTCCTGGTAGATGGGGTTCATCACCAGAATCACCGCCGGGGGCGCCTCCTGCAAACGGGTGGGGGGATGGATGGGATGGCCGGTTCCTGCCACAAATTTGCCGTGTTTGCGGGGGTTGATGTCCACCACGTATTCGATGCAGGGGTATTGCGACATCAGGTTGAGAAAGGTGACCCCCTTGGAGCCGGATCCCCACACCACCGCGGTGCGCCCTTCCTTACTGAGCGACTTCAGCTCCCGGGCCCAGGTGGCTTTTTTGTGGCCGAAGCGCTCCGTGAAGCGCTCGATAAAAGCCCCGAGCTGATCCGGAGAATGGTCGCTGAGGTCAAACTCTGTCGCGCTTTTGCGGGCGTCGATCCCCAGAAACTGACCGTCGTAAAGGTCGGTGAGCTGCACGTCTTCCAGGCGGTGGCGGCGGAAAAGATAGCGCAGGGAATCCGGGCTGAAGTAGGAAACGTGCTCGTAAATGATATCCCACACCGAGAGGTCCCGCAGGGTGAACAGGACGTTGGGAACTTCAAAGAAAATGACCGGGTCGGGCACATCGGCGATGGTTTTGGCCAGCATGTTCATAAAGGGTATAGGCTGGTCGATATGCTCCAGAACGTGCCGGCAAACCACCAGATCCGGACGCAAATCGGCGTGCGTTTCGTCGAAATATTCCGGGAAAATGCGCACCGATTCCCCGATTTTTTCCGCCCCGCGGTAGGAGGGATCGAAACCGGTGCCCCGGTTGCCGCCCTTTTGGCACAGCAGGGCCAGAAATTCCCCCTGGCCGCAGCCGATTTCCACGATGTTTTTGCCGCTTAGCTGGTACGTTTTTACCAGGCGTTCCGCCAGATTTTCCTGATAAGCCTGGAAGCGGGGGGAAAAGTGCAGGGCGTTTTCATAATTGTCCGAATACACCATGCGCTGCGGATCAAAATCGACGTTGTAAACGTGCCCGCAGGTTTCGCAAAACCCCAGGGTAATGTCGCCCATCGGGGCCTTGCGGGCCTCCTCCGGGGAATCGTAGAGCACGTTGCACAACACCGGCATTTCGCTCATCGAGAAGAAGGTTTCCACGTCAGTTCCCGTGCAAACCGGGCAGCAGTAATTTTCGCGTGAACTGTCTTGCGCGGCATCAGAATGCGCCATGGCGGTATCCTTTATCGCGTTTTGGCGGTTTTGGCGGTGCGGGCCGGGGCGCTTTTTCCATTGGAACCCGTCGCGGTCATTTCCTGGATGATGTCGTCCAGAATCCCGTCCAGGGAATAGGTCGGCTGCCAGTTGATCGCCTTCTTGATCTTGTTGAGGTTGGGTTTGCGGCTGCGCATGTCCTCAAAACCGGATTCGTAGGCTTGCTCGTAAGGAATTTTGACCACCTGGGATTTGCTGGCGGTGCGTTCGATAACCCGCTTGGCCAGTTGCATAATGGTCACCTCTTCCTGACTACCGATGTTGAAAATTTCGCTGACCGCCGCTTCGTGCTCCATCAGGGTGGTCAGGGCGCGCACCACGTCCTTAACGTGGCAGAAGCAGCGCGACTGTTCGCCGTCCCCGTAAACGGTAATCGGCTCGCCCTTGAGGGCCTGGGTAACGAAACGCGGCACCACCATGCCGTATTGATCGCTCTGGCGCGGCCCCACCGTATTGAACAGGCGCACGATCACCACCGGCAGATCCATTTCCTTGTGATAGGCCAGGGCCAGGAATTCGTCGATTGCTTTGGAAGAGGAATAACTCCAGCGGCTGCGGGTGGTGGGACCCAAAACCCGGTCGTCTTCCTCGGAGAAGGGGGGATTGCTGTTTTTGCCGTAGATCTCGGAAGTGGAGGTCAGCAATACCTTGCGTTTGTAACGGTTGGCGATCTTGAGGACGATGTGGGTGCCGATAACGCAGCGTTCGATCACCTCTACCGGGTGGTTGACGATCAGCTCTACCCCCACCGCCGAGGCGAGGTGGTAGATCACGTCGCATTCGCTGATCAGGCGGTCCATCACCGTTTCGTTCATGATGGATTCGATGACGAAGTGAAAATTGGGATAGTGGCGAACATGCTGAAAATTCTCCATCCTGCCGGTGGAGAGATCGTCAACGATGGTAACCTGATGCCCTTTTTGGAGCAGGGCGTCGGTAAGATGCGATCCGATAAACCCGGCCCCGCCGGTGATGAGAACTTTCATGATCAAACCTCTTGGATGTAATGAATGATTACAGATTGCTGATTGTTGATTGCTGATTGTTGATTGCTGATTGCTGATTGTTTTCCGGCCAACGGCCACACTTCGACACCCCGACACCCCCATACCCTCCTTCTACACCGCCACCATCTCCGGATTGAGGCCCATCGCCGCCAGATCCCGGCCGATTTCCTCGCAGTAAATGGGGTTCATCACGATTACCACGTCCGGGGGAAAGGATTTGAGGTGTTCCGGCCCGACAATCTCATGACCGCTGCCGGCCAGGAAGGTGCCGTGTTTGTTGGGGTTGATGTCCACCCCAAAGGCAATTTCGTCGCTGACCTTGAGGGTGGTCAGGAAGGAAACGCCCTTGGAGCCGGAGCCCCAGATCGCCACCCGTTTGCCCTCGGCCCTCCAGGTGTTGAGGCGCTTGCGCCAGCCGGCAATGGAAATGGGGGCGTTTTCGATGAAATTGCTCAGACCGCTGCGCAGGTCCGCCATATCGTTTTCTAAGGGGTGGGGCGGAGTGCCTTGGCCGTCCCCGGGCCGCGCTTCCACCATCAGGTATTGATCGTCGTAATCCAGCCCCAGGTCCAGGACGTCGAATCCGCAATTGCGAAACAGGCGCGCCAGGGATCCGGTGGAGAAATAGGAGCAATGCTCGTAATAAACATCCCAGAAAGCCAGATCCTTCAGGATATAGGCGGTATTGGGAACCTGGAAAAACACGATATTATCCGGGTCGTCGCCCACAGCCGCCCGCACGGTGCGGATAAAATCGGCGGTATCCGGGATGTGCTCCAGGGTCATTTTACAGCAGAAAAAATCGGCCTTGTAGTGGCTGTATTTCTCGGAGTAAAAATCCTTGACGAAATTGACCTCCCCTTTGGCCGGAGGCACCAGGCGTTCGCTGATAAAGGCCGGATCAAAACCGGTGCCGCGGTTTTCCCCGATTTCGCAGAGCAGGGTGAGAAACTCCCCTTTGCCGCAGCCGATTTCCACGATCTCTTTGTTGCGCAGGTCGTAGCGGTTGATCAGATCGGTGGCCAGGCGGCGGTGGAATTTGTTGAAGGTCCCGGAAAAACCCTGGGTTTCCTCGTATTCCTGGGAATACTCGTGCAGACTGGCATCGAAGCGGCGGTTGAAAATGAACCCGCAATCGTCGCAGAAAGCCAGTTCGATATCGCCGCGGGTGTAGCTGGTGGCCTTGTCGCGACTGGGCATCAGCAGAACGCTGTGCACCGGCACCTGCCCGACCTGGTAAAAATTTCGAAGGCTGCTGCCGCCACAGGAGGGGCAGCTGTGTTGGAAGGGGCTGTCGGAAGCGGTCATAACGGTCCTTGAGATTTCACTGTCGTTTGATGATGTCTATGAGGCATCGGCCGGGGAGCGTTCACCTGCTGTTTGCGGTGGTGCGCCCAGGTAAAACCGGCTGAATCCGGTCATCAAGATGCTAAAAAACCAGTTTTCGATTGGCAGGCGACCGGCGTTCAGCCCCCAGGCGATCAGGCAAAAGAGAATCGCCGGTAAAACGACGCCCGCCAGGGTCTGCCACCGGGAGCCCTTGGCCCCGTTTTGGCGGAGGTGCAGGCTCACTCCCACCGGAAAGAAAAACAGGGCGGCAAAAAACAGGGGATACAGCCAGTTAAACCGGGAGTTGATCACCAGGCTGCTGTAATCCATGGGCAATATCCGGTACGCCAGAGACAGGGTGGGGGAGAGCTCAAAACTGACGCTGCGAAGCTCCTTTTCCCCGGAAATGCGAATTCCGCCCCTATCATAATCAATTTTGAGAGATTGCCATTGACCCGGAACAAAAAAACCGAGGAGATACATTTGCGGACGCACCGCCGTGGGACCCGAAAGCCGGGTGCGCAGGCGAATCGCCAGGGCGTCGCC
>JAGRBF010000268.1 GCA_020434205.1 Calditrichota bacterium
AAGGGCACGGTTTCCACAACGAAGAAAATCGCTTCGAATTCTACGGCGCCATGGAACGTTTCCTTTCCCGCCATCTGGGGGGACGCCAGGAAATGAACCTGGACGAAAAGGCCGTTCAGTAATTCCCCTTACTTGCTTTTCTTGCGGGGGGCGCGTTTGCGCGCCCCTTTCGCAGGGGCTTTCTCCAACAACGCCAGACATTCCGCCAGCGTCAGCGCTTCCGGCTCTTTCCCCTTGGGAATGCGGGCATTTTTTTGCCCATCGGTGATGTAAGGGCCGTACCGCCCGCGCAGCACCTTTATTTCCGTGCCGTCAAACTCCTGGATGGTTTTGTTGGCATCCGCTTCTTTTTTCTCCCGGATAACCTCCAGAGCCCGTTCCAGGGTGATGGTATAGGGATCGTCTTCCTTTATAGAGGCGAACTGTTTTCCATAACGCACATAGGGACCGAAGCGCCCGATACTGGCCGAAACCTCTTCTCCTTCGGGCGTTTTGCCCAGGTTGCGCGGCAGTTGGAACAGTTTGAGCGCCTCTTCCAGGGTAATCGACTGCATGCTTTGCCCGGGCTGTAATCCCGCAAAAAGGGGTTTTTCCTCGTCCTCCCGGGTGCCGATCTGCACGATGGGGCCGAATTTCCCCAGGCGCACGCTCACCGGACGGCCGGTGCGGGGGTCTGTCCCCAGATTGCGGGCGTCCATGACCTCCTCGCGGGAGAGCTGGCTTTTTTCTTCGAGCTGCTGATTAAAGGACTTCCAGAATTCGCTCATCAGGGGAATCCATTCCTTTTCCCCCCGGGAAACCTCGTCCAGCTGATCCTCCAGATTGGCGGTGAAGTCGTAGTCCACGTATTGTTCGAAGTGCTGGGTCAGAAAGCGGTTGACGATTCGCCCCACGTCGGTCGGCAAAAAGCGGCGACTCTCCAGAATAGCATATTCCCGGTTGAGCAGGGTCGAGATAATGGAGGCATAGGTCGACGGTCGACCGATCCCGTATTCCTCAAGCATTTTGATAAGGCTGGCTTCGGTGAAGCGCGGGGGCGGTTTGGTGAAATGCTGATCGGCGCGGATGTCCTCCAGATCGACCACATCCCCTTCCTTCATATCCGGCAGAATGCGGCCTTCGTCGCTATCGCCCTTTTCATCGAAAGACTCCATATAAACCGCCATAAAACCGGGGTCCTCGATGGTGGATCCGGTAGCGCGGAAGGTGCTGTCCGGACCGCAGGCCAGGTCCACCGCCACGGTATTGATGGTGGCATGGATCATCTGGCTGGCGACGGTGCGTTTCCAGATCATTTCGTAAAGTTTATACTGTTCCGGCTTGAGGTGGGATTTAACCGCTTCCGGACTGCGCATCACCGAGGTGGGCCGGATGGCTTCGTGGGCCTCCTGGGCGTTTTTGGATTTGGTCCGGTAAAAATGGGGCTTGGCGGGCAGATTCTTCTCACCAAAACGCGATTTGATGAGCTGGCGAATCTCGCTAATTGCTTCCTTGGCAAGGGAGACCGAATCGGTCCTCATGTAGGTGATCAACCCCACTTCCCCGGAACCCACATCCACACCTTCGTATAGTTGCTGGGCGATCATCATGGTGCGCTGGGCGGAAAATCCCAGCTTGCGGGAGGCTTCCTGCTGCAGGGTGGAGGTGATAAAAGGCGGCGAGGGATTGCGCTTGCGTTTTTTGCGCTCCACCGCGGTAACGGTCAGCTTACCCGCGGCCTGGTCGAGCAGGGTTTGGCGAACATTGAGGGCATTTTTTTCGGTGACCACGGTAAACTGCTCGACCTTCTTATTCTGAAAGCGGGTCAGGCGGGCGACGAAAGGCTGCTGCTCCTTGCGGACATCCGCCTCAATGGTCCAGTATTCCTGCGGCACAAATTCTTCGATTTCCATTTCCCGCTCGACGATCAAACGGAGGGCGGGGCTTTGTACCCGGCCGGCAGAGAGACCGCGCCGGATTTTTTTCCACAGCAGCGGAGAGAGGTTAAAACCCACCAGATAATCCAGGGCCCGGCGGGCCTGCTGAGCGTTGATCAGTTCCATGGACAGGTCGCGGGGATGGGCCATGGCCTCGCTGATGGCGCTCTGGGTAATTTCGTGGAAAACCACCCGGTGCACCGGGAGGTCCTTGAGCAGTTTACGTTTCTTGAGGATTTCGTGAACGTGCCAGGAGATGGCCTC
>JAGRBF010000269.1 GCA_020434205.1 Calditrichota bacterium
GGGGCCATCACCATGTTGTTCGGGATTGGGGTGCTGGGTATGTTTACCGCCAGCATCGCCAGCGTATTTGTGGAAAAAAAACTACGGATCAATCGCGGTATGAGCTCATTTGAATTCAACAACCACATCGTGATTTGCGAGTGGAACTATCGCGCCCGGGAAATCCTCAGCAGCCTGCGCGCCGATCCCCGCACCCGGGAGAAGACAGTGCTGCTGATCGCCGACCTGCCCGAAAAGCCGGTCGAGGATGAGAACCTCTATTTTATCCAGGGCGACATTACCGAAGAGAACATGAAGCGGGCCAACCTTAAGGGCGCCGATACCGCGGTGGTGCTGGGAGACGATTCCCTGGATCCCAATGCCCGCGACGCCCAGGTGGTGCTGGCGGCCCTGGCCATCGAAAACCTCAATTCCGAGGTCTACACCATTGTCGAACTGGTGAACGAACGCAACGTTCGCCACTGCCAGCGGGCCCGGGTGGACGAAATTATCGTGGGCAGCGAATTCAGCAGCAAGTTGATCGCCCGGGCCGCCATGGACCACGGCATCTCGGTGGTGCTGACCGAACTGGTTAGCAGCGAGCAGGGCAATGATCTGCACAAGCGGGCCCTGCCGGAGGCCTTCGACGGAAAGACCTTTTTCGAGGTGTTTGTCGACATGAAAAAGCAGCACAACCGGACCGTGGTGGCGGTGCAGCGCGGCGGGGACCGGCGGGTGGTTTCCAATCCCCCCGGGGACATGGTCCTGAAAAAAGGCGATTTCCTGATCCAGATCGCCCCGAAAGAGGATTCGGTAAGCGAAAAGCGAGTAGCGAAAAGCGAGTAGCGAAAAGCCAACGGCCCACGGCCACCGGCCCACGGCCCACGGCCAACGGCCAACGGCCAACGGCCAACGGCCAACGGCCAACGGCCAACGGCCAACGGCCAACGGCTCAATAAATGGCAAAACCAAAGTAATATCCGGGATAAACAACCCATGTCGGTATTAGGCAGAATCGCCCGCATTATCCGGGCCAATGTGGAAGAATTGATCTCCCGGCGGGAGCCCCTGACCTCCGGCGGGCATCAGCGGGAAGGGCAGCAGGAGCGGCATGAGCCGTCCGACTCCCGGCAGGAGGAAAGCCGACGTCCTTCTTCCCCGGAAGCGGATTTGCTGGCCAAATATTACGCCAACCTCGAGGTGCCCTACGGATCGGATTTTCCGACCGTTACCGCGGCCTGGAAACGGCTGCTCAAACGGTATCACCCGGACCGGCATTCCACCGATCCCCAAAAACAGCAGATTGCCAATCAACTGGTCCAGGAATTAAACCGGGCCTACGATTACCTGAAACATCATCTGGAACATCAAAAACGGTAAACCCAAGTTCATATCAACCCAAAGGAGCAAAACCATGTCCGACAAATTTCAATTGGTAAAGGACTATCTGACCGATCTCGACCTGAAAATCGTCAGCGAAGATGCGGCTGAAGAGCTGGTGGTGGTCGAAGACGTGGAAAACGGCATTCAGAATATGTTTGTCGATTGTGAAGCCCCCATTCTGGTTATCGAGCAGATGATCATGGATGTGCCCGCTCAGCCCCGCGATTTGTTCAAGCGCCTGCTGCAGATCAACCGCACCCTGGTGCACGGCGCTTTCGTGATCGACGATGAGGGCAAGCGCATCATTTTCCGGGATACCCTGCAACTGGAAAATCTGGACCTCAACGAACTGGAAGCGTCCATCCAGGCCCTTTCCTTCGGGCTGGCGGAAAACGGCGAAGAATTGCTGAGCTACATCCGCTAAAGGGGAAGCGCCATCCATTCACTTTAAAATTGAGCGAAAAACACGTAAAAGGAGAACATCATGGGTATTTTTTCCAGAATTTTTAAGGTCGCCCAGGCGGAGAGCCATTCGGTGGTCGACAAGCTTGAGAATCCCATCAAAATGACCGAGCAGGGCATCCGCGACCTCAAGCTGGATCTGCAGGGCGCCATGAAAAGCCTGGCCGAAGTTAAAGCCAGCGCCATCCGGATGAAGAAGGACGGCACCGCCCAGAAAAGCCTGTCCACGGACTACGAACGCAAGGCCATGGCCCTGTTGCAGCGCGCCCAAAGCGGGGACCTGGACGGCGGCGAAGCCGATCGCCTGGCTACCGAAGCCCTTTCGCGCAAGGAAGAAGCCGACAAACGGGCCCGCGAATATCTGACCAACTATGAAAATCAGCAGAAAATGGCCGACCAGTTGCAGAGCAAGGTCAATAAACTGAAGCAGGCCATCGGCAAATACGAAAACGAGCTGATCACCCTCAAAGCCCGCGCCAAAACCGCCGAGTCGATGAAGAAAATCAACAAGCAGATGGCCAGCATCGATTCGTCCAGCACGGTTGCCATGCTGGAGCGCATGAAGGAGAAGGTCAACGAGGAAGAATCGCTGGCGGAAGCCTATGGCGAGTTGGGTGACGCCGGAGCCTCCGTAGATGAGGAAATCGACAAAGCTCTGGAAGGCGCCAAAGCCGAAGAAGTTTCCGATTCCCTGGCCGCCCTCAAAGCCAAGATGGGATTAAACGCCGGCGGCGAAAAAGCATAACTACGTTAGCTTTAGGTCCACGGGCTGCCGCGGACCTATTTTATTAACACCGCCCGGCGTGTCCGGGCGGTGTTTTGCGATTGGGCCCGGATAAAATAGATCCCGCTGGCCACCGCCCGGCCGTCCTGATCCGCCCCGGACCAGGTGAAGCGGTGCGAGCCGGCATTCAGACTTCCCTCGAAAAGGGTGTTTACCAGGCGCCCGTGCAGATCGTACACCTTTACCGCAATGGTCGCTGCCCGGCCCGGCAGGGTAATCGCAAATCCGGTTTCCGGGTTGAAGGGATTGGGGTAGGGGGCCGAAAGAGTGAAGCTCCCCGGCAGGTTTCCGGAAAGGGTCGGAAGTCCGGTTGGGTCTTCGCTGAATTTCAATACGAAAACGTCGAAGTTGGTAACCGGGTTGCGGGCGTTGCCGGTAAGGACCGGGCTGTTCTCGCCGACCAGAACCATGCCCCTCACCTCGTAAGCCTCGTTAAGAGAAGGCGGGGTTTGGCGAATATGCCAGCGCTCCCGGCCCTGCTCGTCCAGCTTTACCACTCCCGCTTCCCAACCGCCGCCGGCCAAAAAAATGTCGTTGGCGCGATTGATCCCCCCGAAAACCCGTCCCTCGCTAAGCCCCAGACTGTCCACCGCACCCCGCCACTGCCAGTCGATTTGCCCATCCGGCAAAAATTTAACCACCACCTGTTCGGCGCGGCGGGTAAGGCTATGGTTAACCGAGCCCAGCAGAACGGGATGGTCCAGGCTGGTCAGCAACACCGCCCAGGCCTGGGGGTTAAAGGCGCTGTCCGGGAGTGCTGAAAAGTAATTTCGCACCACTGTTCCGCCCCGGTCGATTTCCACCACCTTAAATCCGCTCAGATCCCACCCGGCCGAAAAGAGATGCCCGTTTTTGCCATAGCTCAGGATGCGGTTACCGGTGTCGATCCAGTGGCCGGGCACGATGGTCTCGGCCAATTGCCGTCCGGCGGTATCAGCCTGAACATAGACACTCCCCCAAAAGCGAAACTGGTTATCCAGCAGGCCGGTCGCCATGCAGAGGGTGCCGTCTTCAGCGACGGTCATGGTGGCGCGGCGGGTAAAGAGGGAGTCCGGCGCGATGTAGGGGAGATACCACAGGCTGTCCCCGTTGGTACTATAGGTGATGGTGAAGAGGTTGGGGGAGCTGCCAATGGCCCCCGCCACATCCCCCACCACGTGGATGCGGCTGCGCAGCCCGATCGCCATTCCCCAGGGCTCTTCGGAAATCCCGAAACCGGTGTTGAATTCCCGGGTCCACAGTTGCTGTCCGGCCGGGTCGCTTTTGGCAATCACCAGATTCAGGGTGGCGGTGTTGTCCAGGGTGATCCCCGCTACCGCGATATTGCCGTTTTGATCGGCTACCCCAAGGCGGGCTTCCTGAAAGAAGGAATGTTGAATCCGGCGAATCCAGTCCCGGGTGCCGTCCGGCAGAAAGCGGAGCAGGGAAAAATTGGTGTTGCCGTTTTCCCCGGTATTGGCGATTGCCACAATATTACCGTTGCGATCCGCGGTTATAGCCTCGCCCCGGTCGAAGGAGGTGGGGTTGTCGCTGGTGTAAATGGCTTCCCAGTCCAGACGCACCTGGGATAAGGCCGGCAATACCACCCAACTGAGCAGCAAGGGGAGCAACAACCGCAAACGAATAATGTTGAACTTCATGATGCCTCCGCAGGTGAATCACATTCCTTTACTGGCTATTACCCCTGCGGTTGCCGGACTCCCTCCCCCATAAGCATGTGGGTTAAAAAAAGAAACCCCGGCCCTTTCGCGAGGAAAAGGCCGGGGCCGATGGGTGAGAGGAGAAGTTTAGAAAAAGGTGCCGATGGAAAAGCGGGCGATGGTGTCGCCGAATTGTTGCAGATCGGTCGGCCAGGCCACATCGTAGCGTAGCACAAAGTAGCCGAGGTTAACCCGGGCGCTCACCCCAACCGCCGCCTGAAGGTCCTGCAGGCGGAAGCCGTCGCTGTTATCGAAGGCCTTGAAGGCGGAGCTCACATAACCCGGCACGCTGGCGCCCCAGGCACCGGCGGCATCCACAAAGGCCGCCCCGCTGATAAAGTCCGCCTGAGGGGGCAGGAAGGGCACCAGCGGAAAGCGGTATTCCAGATTGCTGACGAAAAATTTGGGACCGAACATGGCGTATTCATCCGCCCCGCGATAGCCGTAGGGACCGGCTACCTGAAAATACTGGCGGTTGTCGCCGAAACTGGCCCCGCCCATCACCCGCCAGGCGACCACCGAGCGACTCCCCAGACCCCAGTAACGGCGCAGGTCCGCGCTGAAATTGGTCTGCACAAAGTCCCCGAGGGTCCGGTCTACCCCAAAACGGGTCCGGAAACCGCCGTTGGGGCCCAGGAATCCGTAGGTAGCGTTGTCGTACACCAGAGCCAGCCCACCCTGAGAATAATTGTAGGTGGCGATGTCGTTGGCCTTGCGGTCGAAATTGAAATAGGAATAGGTCTCCACCACCTCATCCTGATCGATCCAGGTAAGGCCGCCGGAAAGCTCCACCCGGGCAAAGCGGCTGAAGGGATAGGCTACCAGGCCGTTAAATCCGCGGTAGGTATTGCGGATAAAACCCAGCTGGTTTCCGGAAAACCCGTACAAATACTGGTCGCTCAGATTGAAGGCCTGAATGCCCCAATTGGTGCGGTTTGCCTGGTTGAAGTAAGTCAGAGAGGCGTTGGCGTGCAGGGGATTCTGGAACTGAAGCTGGCTGGAAAAATAGAGGCTGTGGTTGCCCAGCATGTCCGTAAAAAGCATGGTTGCCCCGCCGGCAATGCCGTAAAAGGTGTTGTAGCCGCCCCCGATGGCCACCCCGTCCAGCTTGAAGCGGCTGCGATAGTCCTTTTCCACCACGGAATCTTCCGGGGCCAGCTGGTATTGGGCATACAGGGCGTTGGGGTCCGCATTGGCCGGCAGCCAGGCGCTGGCGGTTAAGGTGGAATCCCCGGCGGATCCCGGAAGCGGCAGATCCTCCTGGGTGGAAACCAACTGGTGGGCGGCTTCGCGCAGACTGTCCGCCGGATCCAGCCGGAAAAGCTGCCAGCTGGTGTTCTGGAAAGCGGAAAAGGCCATTTCCCGTCCGTTGCGCGACCAGCTGAACGCCGGAGTGGTGTTGGTGATCCCGGATACCCCGTTAGCAAAGCGGGTTAGCGGCATGCGCTCCCCGGAATCCAGATGCTGGCGATAGAGGTTGGGAATGCCCTGGTGTTCGGAAATGTAGGCGATTTCCTGGCCGTCCGGGCCCCACTGGGGGCTGGTGACATCCCCGCGCAGGTTGGTGACCATCTGGATGTCGTTGGTGACCGGATTGAGAATGGCCACATCATAATCGCTGAAGAGCAGGCGCTCGGGGTCCGCATCGGGACCGCGGTCGGTCACGAAAAGAATACGCTCATCCACCGGGGACCACTGGGGATGCAGTTCGGTGTATTTGTCCGCGGTCAGGCGGCGTTTCTGGCCCGTTTCCAGATTGAGGACGTAGAGATCGCTGATTCCGCCCAGAATGCCCACAAAGGCCAACTGCTGGCCGTCGGGGGAAAAGGTGGGGGAGAGCATGCTGCCGAATTCCTCGAAGACGTAGTTTTTAACCACTTTTTTGCTGTCCACGTCCAGAATGTCGATGGCGTCGTTGGCGCCGCTTTTGGAAACCAGGGCGAGCTGTTTGCCATCCGGAGACCAGCCCAGCCCGGTGTCGAAGAAACGCAGGGCCTCGAACTGGCGCCCCGAACCGGCCTTCAGGAGGCTCTCGGAGCGATAGCTGCCGTCCGCATTGCGGGTCAGCAACATCAGCTCGTCCTGAAATCCCTTGTTGGCGATAAAGGCGATCCGGTTGCCGTCCGGGCTAAGCGAGGGGACGATGTTGACCCGGTGGAAAAAAGAGCGATGCTGGGAAAGCTGTTCCAGCAGACTGTCCGATTGGGTGTAAATCAGGGTGCTGTCTGAGGGCAGGTCGTTGTCCCGGGCATATTGATGCCAGTTGTCGGTGAGGGTCTTAAAATCCACCCCGATCTGCGATTTAAAAGCTTTCTCCAGGTCTCCCGTAACAATGGCGGTGCGGAAAATGGGGCCGACTTTGCCCTTGCCGTAGGTGGCGCCGATGTATTCCCACAGGGCCTGTCCCAGGCGGTAGACCCGGATATCATAGGTGGTGTTGAGATCCTTTACGGACAGCAGCTTGTCCTGGTGCAGCCCGTCCCGAACCCACATGCGGGTGGTGTTGTCCATGCCGGCCGACAGGTATTCGGCCATGCCTTCCACCAGCCATAAAGGGGGATTAAAGCGGTTGTTTCTGAGGCTGTCCCCGAGCATCATGTCGTATTGAAAGGCGTGCACCAGCTCGTGGACCAGAACGTGGTTGAATTCCCGGTAAGAGCCGGTTAGGGGAAGGGTGACCCGGTTTTTGAGCCCTTCGGTTACCCCGCGGGTGCCCTGTTCCAGAATCCCGCCCACCACGTTGGTCTGCTGAAAATCGTTGTGCGATCCGTAGAGAATGAGGGGGACCCGGTCCTTGATTTTCCAACCCAGGGTTTGGCTGAGGTAGGCGTAGCCGCGTTCGGCCATTCGGGCGGCATCCCGGGCGGATTCTTCGATTTCGGGGTAATAATGAACGTCAAAATGGTCGGTTTGGAAAACCGCCCAGTCGAAATCCTTGTATTTGACCTTGTTCTGGCCGAAGTAATACCCCACCTGGGCAGGCGCCGAGAGGGTCAGGGACAATAAAAAAAGCAGGCCGGCCAAAGCCGGGAATTTGAGGGTGAAGCGCATGGTTTTCGACCTCCGCATGGGTTTATTAAGAGTTCAGTCGCGGTCGCAAAATTCGATAAAAGCTCTCCTTTTTGTTGGCAAACGGTTGTTATGCGCTTCCGGATGATCTTATTCTGTTCGCAATTGTGACGTCCCTGCCCACCGGTTTATTTCAGAAAAAATTAAAAAAGATGGTTGGATGGTTGGATGGTTGGATGGTTGGATGGTTGGATGGTTGGATGGTTGGATGGTTGGATGGTTGGATGGTTGAATGGT
>JAGRBF010000270.1 GCA_020434205.1 Calditrichota bacterium
ACCTTCCTCCCGGCAACGCCCGATCTGGAAGATGTCTACTTCAATTGCCTCGCCGACGGGAAAAGTGCATGAAAGCATACTTTTCCGGATTTTCTAACCTGGCGGGCTTTGAGTATCGTTACCAGACCCGCCAAATCCTTTTTTGGTTTACCCAGCTGGCCTTTTTTCTGCTGGCCCTGCAGTTAGGAGCACAGGCGCCCGGCAGCGAAAAGCTGCTCTACAATGCTCCCTCCGCCATCGCCTTTGACGTTGGGCTTCTGTCCCTGTTTGCCCTGCTGCCGATCACCGTTTTTGCCGCCAATGCCATGCTTCGCGACGACCGTTTCCGGATGAGCGGTCTTATTTATGCCACCCCCGTCGGAAAATGGACCTTCCTGACCGCCCGATTCGCCGGCTTTTTGCTAACCGGCCTCTCCCTCTTTTTGCCTGCAATCGCCGGACTTGTCGCCGCCCTGTATCTCATCCCGCTGGACCCGGCCCGGATTGCGCCCTTATCCGCATTTAATTATCTCTATCATTTGGGCATCATTGTTATTCCCAATCTGTTTTTCGGCAGCGCCCTGATATTTGCCATCGCCACCCTTTCCCGCAACACTCTGGCGACCTACCTCGGCGGCATGGTGGTTTACGCCCTCTATTTTGTTGCGGCAGCGCTGCTAAACTCCCCACTGCTGGTCGGCGCCACCCCCGGAACCCCGGAAAGTATGACCCTTTCCGCCTTGCTGGACCCTCTGGGTCAGTCGGCAATCGCTGCTCAGACGTATTATTGGAGCGTTGCGGAAAAAAATACCCGGTTGCTGTCCTTCTCTGGCCTGTTTCTCATCAACCGCCTGCTGTGGATGGCGGTGGGCGCCGCTATTTTTTGGGCAACCGGGCGGCTTTTTTCTTTTCGCGTCAAAAACGAGAAGAAACGCCGGAGATCCGAAAAATCCCGCCCCGAACCCCAATCCCGACCTGCCGGACTCGCCGTCCCCGTTGTTATCCGCGGGGAAAGATCCGCCGCATGGCCGGGCCTGTTCTCTTCGGTCCGCCTGGAACTCCGGGCCCTGGTCCGCAACCCCGCTTTTCTGGGCATGTTGCTGCTGTGGCTGGGCATTGTCCTCTCGGAATTGATCACCGGGATCGCCCATGCCAACAGCCCCGGGGCAGGCTGCCCGACCACCAGCCTGATGGTCTGGCTAATTCGCGACCCTATCTCCAAACTGGGAGCCCTGATCCTCATTTTTGTCTGCGGGGAATTGGTATGGCGGGAACGCACCCATCGCTTTCACGAAATCCTGGATGCCACCCCGACCGCCAACCGGATCTTCTTTGCCGCCAAACTGCTCACGCTGGCGGCCATACCGCTGTTGCTGATCCTGGGATCCATCGCCGCCGCGGTTATTATTCAAACGCTTAACGGGTACTTCGATTTCCAATGGCCTCACTATTTCACGATGTTCTACAGCGAGGGCTTACCCCTGGTGTTGATCGGGATAGCGGCTCTGCTCCTGCAATGCCTGATTCCCAACCAGTATCTGGCCATGCTGGTGACCCTGCTGCTCTGGTTCGGACTCACCGCCACGTCCTTCAGCGGCATCCAACATCATTTACTGCGCTTCGCCACCGCCCCGGAGATGTTGTATTCCGAAATGAACGGATACGGTTTCCACTGGCAGGCTTTCCATTGGTTTATGTGCTACTGGGGAAGTTTGGGCCTGATTTTGGGGATTTTCACTTTTGCCTTGTGGCGCAGGGGAAGCGACGTGTCCTTCGGCAACCGCCTGCGGCAACTTGGCGCCAATCTGGGTAAAACGGCGCGATTCCTGATGACGGTCTCTTTGACGCTGTTCGCCGGAAGCGGGATCTATATTTTTTACAACACCAATATTGTGAACACCTACCGGAGCAAAGAAGCCCGTCTGGATTTTCAAGCAAAGTATGAACTTCGCTACCGGGGCTGGGACCATCGCCCCCAGCCCTCCCTGGTCGGGATCCGGCAGGAGGTCGACTTATTTCCCAAAGAAAGGGGTTACCGGGTTCGCGGCGTGTACCGCTTCCGCAATCTCTACCGCCACCCCATCGACAGCCTGCTGTTAAGCGTGCGGGAGCCGGTAGAAATCGAACACCTGGAAATTCCCGGCGCAGAGCTGCTATCATCCGACTCGCTTTACAAACAGTACCTTTATCGCCTGGACGTCCCCCTCGCTGCCGGGGACTCTCTGGCAGTTCGTCTCAACTTCCGGGTGGCCCATCGCGGCTTCCGCAATCACGGGGCGCAGCACGCCATTGTGGAAAACGGGAGTTTTATCCTGCTAAGGGATATGATCCCCTGGTTGGGATTTCGCGACTCCTACCGGATCCAGAGCCCCTATGAACGTCAGAAACGCGGCCTTTCGCCTCTGGACGAAAATCCGGACACGGAAATCGAACATGCCGGAAGCGCCGCCTACGGATACTGCGATTTCGAAACCGTCATTTCCACGGAGGGAGACCAGATCGCCCTGGCGCCCGGCGAATTGAAGGGCCAGTGGCAGGAGGGGAACAGGCAGTATTTCCACTACCTGTCGGAAAAACCGATCAAACTTTTTCTGGGCTACGCATCGGCTCGCTATGCGGTATCGCGGAGCGTCCATGAGGGCATCAAGCTGGAGATTTATCACCATCCCGAACACCAAAGCAACGTCGCCTGGATTACCGGGGCGATCCGGAGCAGCCTGGATTATTGCGCCGGGGCTTTCGGCGAATATCCCCGAACCAACTTCCGGCTGTTCGAAATGAACAGCTCCCAATACTGGGATTTCTTTTCCGGGGTGGGCATGCCCGGGATGGTCGGGGTGCTGGAAAACCGGGGATTTCTGGCGGACATCCAGCATCCGTCCGCACATCTGGCCTACCGTCGCTTTGCCCATGAGGTTGCCCATCAATGGTGGGGACACCAACTCAATCTGGACGCCCGGCCCGGAGGAGAAATTCTGGTGGAATCGCTGGCCAAATACACCGAAATGATGATCCTGGAGCATCAATTCGGCAAGGCGGCGGCCCGGGATTTACGCACTTATGAGCTGGATCGTTACCTGCGCGGGCGCGGGAGCGAATCGCAAGCGGAGAATCCCCTCTTTCTCTCTGAAAGGCAACCTTATCTGGCCTATTCCAAAGGCCCGCTGGTATTTTACGCCATTGCGGACCTGGTCGGGGAAGAGACCCTCAACCGCATTCTGAAAAAGCTGGTGGCCCACTCCCCCGATGAGGAAGGGGTGAATACCCGGAAATTGCTCGACTGGTTTGCGGCCGAGCTCCCCGCGGCGCAGCAACGGCTTGTCGAGGATTGGATGACCCGTATTGTTTTTTACGATCTGCAGATTGCCGGGTCCCGCGCGACCGAAAATTCGGACGGAAGTTATAGCGTTACCGTTCAACTGGTTACCCGGCGACACCTTTCCGACGGATTGGGAAACGAAACGCCTCTGCCCATAAACGAATCCCTGCAGATTGCCTGTTATTCCCAATACCCGGACGGAAGCGATCCGTCCGCAAACACGCTCTACCATCAAGCGCATTTTTTTAACCGGGAAGAAAGTTCGCTCACCTTCCGGGTCGGACGCAAACCCGCTTACATCGCCATAGACCCTGAAATTCTGCGCATCGATCGCAATCGCGGCGATAATCTGATTCCCGTGGATTAGGGCGTTTCTCGACCGATACGCTGTTTCGCCTCTCAAAAAGCGCTTTTTGAGACCCCAAAATCCCCTAAAATTCACTCAATTTTCTAATCATCAACACGCCCCAGGCCTTTTTTTCGCCCAAACCCCGATAGCTGTTTTCTTTTTTCCCCGCCGGTGTTATTCTGAAAAAATAAGCTGCCGGCAGTGTCCCCATTGCCTTGCTGTTCTCCCCGCCCGAAAACCGGCAGCCCTTCCCACACCTCAATTTAAGTCAGGAGAAAAATATGACGATTATTGGTGCCAAATGGTGTTTAACGCTGCTGCTCCTTTCCGGTCTTTTGGCAGGGGCCTTCGCCCAACCCGGCCACGATCCGGCAAAGTTGATCGCCGCTCAAAAGGAAGCGCTCTCCAAACTGGCCGTCCTGGACGGCGAATGGCGCGGAGCAGCCTGGATTCTGACCCCGACCGGGAAACACACCATCACCCAGACCGAGCGGGTAGGCCCTTTTCTGGACGGGTCCGTCCGGGTGATCGAAGGAAAAGGGTACGAAGCAGACGGCACGGAGAGCTTCAACGCGCTGGGCATCATCTCCTTTGATGTGGCCACCGGAAGTTACAGCATGCGCTCCTATGCCCAGGGAAGAGCGGGGGATTTTCCGGTAACCCTTACCGAAGACGGATTCGAATGGGAGATTGAAGCCGGGCCGATGACCATCAAATACAAGGCGGTCGTTACGGATGGCAAGTGGACCGAAACCGGGGTGCGGGTGATGCCCAATCAGGAGCCGGTTCCCTTTTTTGAGATGACCCTGACCCGGATCGGGGATTCCAGGTGGCCGGCGGCCGGGGCGGTAGCGAGGGAGTAGGGGAAGTGGGAGTGTGGGAGTGTGGGAGGTATTTTACCCCCAAACTTCGACACGCCCAAACTCTCACATGGTTGTTCGGCGAAGCCGAATAACCATGCAGCCATGTAATTCCCCACATATACACACATCTATATTTTTTATTTTTTGTGAAATTTTTAGTTTTATGCAGCATCAAATTAGGGAATCGTAGCGGTAACGCAAAATCCGGGTCCCCGAGACCCACCGCATTCTTAAAAATCTACTCATACAAGGTGCGACATGCGCAAGACCAACGCCTATTGGCTGGTGCTTCTGGGACTGGTATTCGCGGCCATCATTCTTCCCCTGTTTATTTTTCTACCTTCTCAACGGGAACATGCTGACCCCTGGACTTTCCTCCCGGAAAGGCCACCCCATACGGACCACAGCAGTTTAATGAAGGGACCTTTTCCGGACGGTCCTTCGGTAACCGAGGCCTGCCTGGCCTGCCATCAGGAAGCGGCTCATCAGGTTATGCAAACCTCTCACTGGACCTGGGAATCCCAGCCCGTTACCCTTCCCGGGCACGACGAGCCGGTTCGCCTCGGCAAGAAAAACGCCATCAACAATTTCTGTATCGGCATTCGCTCCAACTGGCCTCCCTGTACCGCCTGCCACGCCGGCTACGGCTGGGAAGATGCCCAGTTCGACTTCAAGCAGGAAAAAAATGTCGACTGCCTGGTGTGTCACGACAATTCCGGCACCTACAGCAAAGGCAACGCCGGCTTCCCCAAGGAGGATGTGGACCTGGTGTCCGCAGCGCAGAGCGTGGGCGGTCCCACCCGGGCCAATTGCGGCACCTGCCATTTTCGCGGGGGCGGCGGCAATGCCGTTAAACACGGGGACCTGGACGAAAGCCTGTATTTCCCCTCGGAGCGCATCGACGTCCACATGGGGAAATACAAGTTTCTGTGTACGGACTGCCACCAGAGTCAGGATCACAACATGAAGGGCAAGGCCATATCGGTGAGCTTCGACGATGAAAATCAGGTGGCCTGCACGGACTGCCACGCTCCCAATCTGCACAAAGACGATCGCATCAACAGTCACGTCGCCAGCGTCGCCTGCCAGTCCTGCCATATCCCCAGCTCCGCCAAACAACACGCCACCAAAACCCACTGGGATTGGTCGGCCGCCGGCGAGGACATTCCCGAAGACCCCCACGTCTACCTCAAGAAAAAGGGGCGTTTCGAGTATCAAAAAGATCTCCTGCCGGAGTACAGCTGGTACAACGGGCTGGCCGACCACTACATCCTCGGCGATCCCATCAATCCGGACACCATTACGGTAATCACCTCTCCCCGCGGCGATATCAGCGACCCCGACGCCAAAATCTGGCCCTTTAAGGTCCACCGCGCCCGGCAGATTTACGACGCCGAAAACAACTATCTCATCCAACCCAAGACCGTCGGAAAAGGCGGCTACTGGACCGACTTCGATTGGGACAAAGCGGCACGGCTGGGTTCGGAAGCAGTCGGCCTGGAATACAGCGGTCATTACGGCTTCACGGATACCGAGATGTTCTGGCCCATCACCCACATGGTTTCCGGCAAGGAAGAAGCGCTGCAATGCGTGGACTGCCACGGGGAATCCCCGCGGGCCCGGATGAACTGGGAACAGCTTGGCTATCCCGGAGATCCGATTTACTACGGCGGACGCCAGCTGGACCGAACCGGCAAACTGAGCAATGCCGGAGGAGGTCGCCATGTCAATTAAACGCGCTTCGATCGCCATTTTCTGGATGATGTTGGCCGGCACGCTGCTCTTTGCCCAGGAGCAGCGCCAGTTTCACCCCACCTTTCCCCTTCTTGATGGGGACGGGCAAAACGTCCTTTATTCCGGGAAACCGGTATCCACCATGACCACCTGCCAGACCTGCCACGATACCCGTTTTATCGAGAAACACAGCCAGCACAGCTGGTTGGGCATGCAGGATCTGGCGGCAATGGACAGCAGCGCCATTCGCGGGCCTTACGGTCGCTGGAATCCCGTGGACTTTCGCTATTTTGACCGGGACAAGCTGGACCTCAGCCTCACGGAATGGCGCACCGTTTTCGGCAGCAAACACGCCGGCGGCGGCGCAGCGGCTCGGGAACCTTTCGACAAAGCCGCCCTGCAAACGGTGGAGATGAACTGTTTCCTGTGCCACCTTCCCAACCCGGACAACCAGGCCCGCCTCAAAGCCCTCAGGTCGGATGCGCCCGCCTGGGCCAATACCGCCACCCTGGCCCAAACCGGCATAGTAGAAAACAAGGGCGGCTGGCAATGGCAGCGCGCCGCCTTCGATGGCGAAGGCAACCTGAAGCAAGCCTACAGCCAGATGAGCACCCCCTCGGATGCCAACTGCGCTCTCTGCCACGACCATGTCCACCGCAACCCCCTGGAGCCCTTTACCCTGGGGCAACCCACCGGCGTGAACGTCTCCAAAACCGGGGAGGTATTTTCTTCCCAACGCATTTTCGACAGCGGCCTGAACATCGCCGGCAAAGACACCCTGGCCCGGGCCTGGGACGTCCATGCCGAACGGCTGGTGGCCTGCGTGGACTGTCACTTTTCCACCAATCACCCCAATTATTATGCGGAATCGGACGCTACCCGCCCCGATCACCTCAAATTTGATCCGCGGCGGATGAGCCTGCGCAATTATCTGGAAAAACCGAGCCACCAGCTGGCTGCCGGCCCCCACGAAAACAGCAGCGGCGCGGTGGTTTCCTGCCAGTCCTGCCACCAGGCGGATCAATCTCACGACTGGCTACCTTACAAGGATCGTCACTTCGCGGTGATGAGCTGCGAGTCCTGCCATATACCCCGCCAGCTGACCCCGGCGATTCGGGAAGTGGACTGGACCCTGATTACCCCGGCAGGGGGACCGCGGGTCGACTACCGCGGTATCGACGGCGCCCCCGGAGATCCGACCAAACTGATCACCGGATTCCGGCCGGTTTTGCTGCCGCGTATGGATGAGGACGGTTTGTCGCGCCTTCGCCCCTACAACCTCATTACCGGATGGTTCTGGGTGATGGGTCCTGACGAAAAACCGGTTCCCCTGGCAGTCCTCAAAGCGGCATTCCTGAACGGCAATGGTTATCGCCGGGACGTTATGGAGCGCCTGGACCAGGATAAAGACGGTCGGCTTGAGGATGGGGAACGCGCCCGCGCCGATCAGGAAACGATTCGCTTCCTGCAGGACCTGCTTGCCGGGCAGGGGGTGGAAAATCCCCGCCTGAAGGGCGAGGTTCATCCCTATGCCATCAACCACGGGGTCAGCAACTACCGCTGGGTGATCAGCGAATGCACCACCTGCCACAGCGACAACTCCATTCTCTACCAGCCGGTTAACCTTTCCGGCAAAGGTCCCGGGGCTTCGGCGCCCGCTTTTGCGGACAATATCGCCCCGGTGGTGGAAGGGGCGATCCTCTCCGGCCAGGGCGGCGGCTTCAATTTTAAACCGGCGCCCCGCGCCCACGGCCTGTTTGTTCTGGGCCACGACACCCTTTCCTGGCTCAACATAGCCGGCATCGCCCTTTTCCTGATGACCCTGCTGGGTATTGCCCTGCACGGCGGACTAAGGGTAATTGCCTCCCGCAAACACGGCCACCAGGAACAACCGGTCAAAAAAGTCTACATGTACCACACCTACGAGCGCTTCTGGCACTGGCTGCAGGCCCTGGCGATTATGCTGCTGATTTTCACCGGGATCATTATCCACGCCCCGCAGCATTACGGCTGGCTGGATTACGCCTTTACCGTGCACATGCACAACATTCTCGGATTTATCCTGCTGGCCAACGCCTTTTTCTCGGCTTTCTACCACTTCGCCGGCGGAGAAATTCGCCAATACCTGCCGGAACCGCGCGGCTTTTTCAGTCAGGCCATTTCCCAGACCCTCTACTACCTGCAGGGCATTTTCAAGGATGCACCCCATCCCTTCGAAAAAGAGCCGGGTAAAAAACTCAATCCCCTGCAGCGGGTTATCTACCTGATCATTCTCAATATCCTGCTGCCGGTGCAGATCGTCACCGGGGTACTAATCTGGGGTGCGCAAACCTGGCCGCAGATTTCCAATGCCCTGGGCGGGCTGACGGTGCTGGTGCCCATCCACTCCTTCGCCGCCTGGCTTTTTGCGGCATTCCTAATTATGCATATTTACCTGACCACCACCGGGCATACCCCGATGGCCAACATCAAAGCGATGATCACCGGGTGGGACGAACTTCCCGCCACTGAGGATCACAAGGAGAGCAAAGCATGAGTTCACCCAAAGGCAAGCCGTATATGAATCCCTACGCTGCGGGAGCCATACTGGGCGTGGTTTTGTTTAGCGCCTTCCTGCTGACCGGAAACGGGCTGGGAGCGTCCGGGGGACTGAATCGTATGCTGGTTTTTGTAGAAGATCAGGTTGCCCCGGCCCACGTCGACCGCACCCCCTATCTGCTGAAAATGGCCGGTGGGGATACCAATCCCCTCAACCACTGGATCGTCTACCTGACCGTGGGAACCCTGATCGGCGGGTTTGTTTCCGGATTGCTGAACAAACGCAGCCATTTCGAAACCGGCAAAGGCCCCAACATTTCCGTGCAAACCCGCTGGATGATGGCCGTTGCCGGCGGCGTCCTGATGGGCTTCGGAGCCCGCATGGCCCGCGGCTGCACCTCCGGGCAGG
>JAGRBF010000271.1 GCA_020434205.1 Calditrichota bacterium
ATTTAGATGATTGTCAACACGCCCCAGGGTAAACATGGAGCAAATGACCAAAAACCAGAAAAAATCCGGCCCGGCAGTTACCCGGGCCCTTTTCGACGAATACGCGCGGGATTACCACACCCGTTTTAACGCCAATCCGGTGGCCCGCTACCAGCGCGGGCAGATCCACCGCCATATCAGAACTCTGGTCGGCCCGGGACAGACAGTTCTGGACGGGGGGTGCGGGCCGGGTTCGGACTTCCCTCTGTGGCGGGACCTGGGAGTGCATTTAACCGCCCTGGACCCTTCGGCGGGCATGCTCCGTGCCGCCGCCAGGCAGGCGACCGCCCTGGGGTTGGCGGTCGATTTGCAGCAGGGCGGTTTGGGTGATTTTCAACCCCAAAAAAATTTTGACCTGATTCTCCTGAATTTCGGGGTTATCAACCTCTTCTCCGATCCCAACCCGATTCTGAGCCGCGCCGGGAATTGGCTGAATACCGGTGGGCACCTGCTGGTGGTCGCCATGCCCCCCTTCCATCTGGCATTCTGGCTGGAAAAATTTCTGGCCGGGAAAAAGGCGGTTGCCAATGGGAGATTGGCCGGGAAGGTAATCCTGGCAAACGGTACCGAGGTTTTTTACGGAGGGCGACCGGAACCGGGGCCGGAACTGGAATGGGTTGGCCGGCAATCCCTGGGGTGGTTGCTGCCCACCCCGGAACAGGCGGGGCGTTTTCCCCTTCTGGCCGGGCTGAGCCGCCTGGCCATGGTGCCGGATTACCTGGGGGGACGGTGGATACCGGAAGCGTGGGGCGGGGACCATCTGCTGTATTGCTTCCGCAAGCGGGCCTAAAAAAAAGCGCGAAGGAGCCGCCCCGCCCCTTCGCGCCTGTGCCATTCCATCCCCCGTTATTTTCAGGGGAAATTTAGCCTTCATGATATAAGGCGCAGTTTTCCTGAAAACGGGATCACATTTTTTTTGAACCGCTCATTTTTTCGGCACTTAGCACTTACTTCACCAGCATCATTTTGCGGGTTTGCACGCGTTCCCCGGTTTTGAGGCGATACAAATAAATACCGCTGCTCACCTGCTCGCCGCTCAGGTTGGTACCGTCCCAACGCACCGAATGGGATCCGGCGGCCCGGTTGCCGTTGACCAGGGTATTCACCAATTCTCCCAGAATATTGAAGATCTGAAGCTGAACCCGGCTGTTTTGAGGCAACTCAAAAGCGATAGTGGTTGCGGGGTTGAAGGGGTTAGGATAATTGGCGAACAGTTGCGGGGTAAGGGCCAGGCCGTTGCGCTCTCCCCCGATCCCGGTGAGGTCCTGAAAATAATAGGCTGCCCCCATATCGGAAACCGTGCCATCCGGGTCCGGATCGGAAGCCGGGTCTCCGGCATCAATGGCGGGGGACATTTCCTGAAGCTGGTAATTTTCCGCGAACATGGGAATGGTATCCAGGCATCCCGCACCGAAGAAAACGGTGGTATCGGCGTCTTCGATCAGCGAATAGGTGGCCACCACCAGGGTGTCGTTCTGCATGTAGTAGGAAGGGGTGTTACCATAAATGATGCTGTTTACGATGCGGGTGGAATCCGTCCCGTTGAGGTTGCCGGATACCAACAGTCCCTCTTCGGCGTTGTCGGCGATGGTGGTGTTGATCAGCAGGGCTTCGTTGGAAGCAAAGCTGCGGATCCCCCGGTGCAAATTGCCGACGATATAACTGCGGCTGATGGTCACCTGGCTGCTGTAGGCAATCAGAATCGCTTCTCCGCCGTCATTATTGGAAATCCAGCAACTGTCCACCCGGGTGCCGGTAGCCCCGTTGCCGATGGTAATCCCGCTGCCGGAGGTAGAGGTGTTGTTGAAAATCCGGCAATTGGAAATCACAATATTGGACGAGGAGGCATAAATCCCGGCGCCGCGATTGGAATTTCCGACCGACTCATTCCCGTAGATATAACAGTGGCGAATTTCCGGTGCCGCGACCTTGATGTGGATCCCGCCACCGCGAACCCTCGGCCAATCTCCGGTTCCCAGCCCGTTGGTAATGGAAAAGCCGGCCAGGATCGTTCCGGGCTGACTAACGCTTTCGATGGAAACGGTGCTGCTGTCCCGGTTGCCGTCGATGACGGTTTGCGAAATATAGGCGGTGTCCCGGGTGGTCAGAAACCAGGATGCCAGCACCAGTTGTTTGCCGTGAAAATCGATATTCTCCACATAGGTGCCCGGGGCCACCAGAACGGTGTCGCCCTGAGCAGCGCTGTCCAAAGCGGTTTGAATGGTCCCGTAATCCGCCGGAACATTGACAATTGCGCCCTGAGCAATGCTCACCAACCCCAGAGACAAGCCCACAAGCAGAATCCATTTTTTCATAAAAAAATCCTTTTTTTGAATGTAATCATTAAACCACCAGCTACCATTTGACCCGCAATACCATTTGCAGGGCAGGACGTGACTGTCCCTCAATTGCCAAACCCATAATTTAGGGCTTCGCCACAGGGAAAATGTGACTCAGGTAGGAAAGCACGGGAATGAGATATGGGAAATCAGAGTGCGGTTTTTTCGGCGAGGGTCGCCAAATGCCCTTCCGCCTCACGGGTCCCGGGGTGGTCCGGGCCGAATTTGGCGTTGTAAATATCCCGCGCTCGCTGCAGGAATTCCCGGGCCTGGGCATATTCCCCCCGCCGCAGGTGCAGTAGCCCCAGCCCATTCAGGGCCGCACCGACATTGGGGTGCTCTTCCCCCAAACTGGCCGTCCAGATGCTCAGGGCGCGGTTGAGCAGGGTTTCCGCTTCCGGGTATTTTTGAAGGTCGATCAGTAGTTTGGCGAGATTATTGGCGGTATTGGCCACATTGGGGTGCTCCGGCCCGGAATGTTCTTCATAAAAAGCCAGGGCCTTGCGGTAATAGCGCTCGGAGAGGTCATACCGTTTCAACTGGTGGTAAATGCGGCCCATGTTGTTGTAGCTGTTGGCCACATTGGGATGATCCTCCCCCAGGGCGGCAATGCGGAGTTTCATGGCCTTTTCCAGATATTCCCGGGATTCTTCGATCCTGCCGAGATTCATCAGGGTGAGGCCGAGGTTGTTGGTGCCGGTGGCAAAGTGGGGGTGTTTTTCCCCCAGGGTGGGCCCCCAGATGGCCAGGGCCTTTCCGAAGAATTTCGCCGCTTCTTCATAATTGCCGTTGATGTAAAAGAATATGGCCAGGCTGTTATAATCCACCGCCAGATCCGGATGATCCTTACCCAGGGTTCTTTCCGAGATACTCAGCCCGCGCCGGTACTGCTGCTCCGCCTCCTCGTAATTGCCGGTTACCTGCAGAAGGGCCCCCAGATTGTGGGCGGTTTGCCCGACAAAAAAATGATCGGGCCCGTATTCCTTTTCGCGAATTTCCAGAGCGCGGCGATACAGCTGTTCGGCCTCGGGGTACTCGCCCTGGGACTTCAGCGCCAGGGCCAGATCGTTCAGACTTTCCGAAATATCTGCCAGATCCGGTTTGTCCTGAGCTTCCCGGATGGCCAGGGCCTGACGGTGCAGGGCAATGGCTTCCTCATAATCGCCCTTTTCCAGCAGCAGTCCGGCCAGGTTGGTCAGGTTATTGGCGATGTGCAGATCGTTTTGCGGCAGAAGGCGGCGAAACATGGCCAGGGATTCCCGCAGGGATTTTTCCGCGGTCTCGTAGTCTCCTTTTTTGGCCTGAATATTGGCCATCACCTGAATGCCCATGGCCACCCCGACACTTCCACCGGGAGCCTGTTCCCGCTGCCAATCCAGGACGGAGGTCACGTGCCGGGCGGCGGCCTCAAAATCGCCGAGATTGGAATAAACCTGGCCGATCACCAGGTTAAGATCAGCCACCAGTTCCGGTTGCCCGGCCAGTTCGGTGCTGATCTTGCGGGCCCCTTCCTCCAGGATCTGGCGGGCGGTGAGACTGTCCGGAGCAGTGTCCCGGGGGTCGCTGGCCGCGAACAGGGAGGTCAGGAATTTGGACACTTCCTCGGCCTTTTGTGCTTCCAGACGGGCTCTGTCCCGCTCGGCGGCGGCCACCCGGGCCTGCCAGGCGGTTCCGATGATTCCGCCGATCAGGGACAACAGGATCAATACCCCGGCAAAAACGGGGACCCGGTTGCGGCGAACAAATTTGCGAATGCGATAACGGGCGGTATCCTGGCGGGCCTGAATGGGCAATTTGCGGAGGTAGCGGCGCAGGTCCTCGGAGAATTGTTCCACGGACACATAGCGGCGGTTGGGCTCCTTGCGCAGGGCCATCAGGATAATGTTGTCCAGATCCCCGCTGAGGTGTTTGCGAAGCTGCTCCGGCTTCAAACTGCGCCGGGCGGCAATTTCCCGCCAGTCTTCACTTTCATCCCCGGGAGCGGAATCGGGAGAACGCAGAATGCGGCTGCTGGGACGCCGGGGCGGCGATTCGCAGATAATGCGCTCCAGCTCTCCCGGGCGGCGGCTTTTCAGGGAATAGGGATAGCTGCCGCACAGCAGTTGGTAAAGCAAAACCCCCAGGGAATAGACATCGCTGGCAGTGCTGATCCGCTCCCCGCGTACCTGCTCGGGACTGGCGTATTCCGGGGTCATCAGACGCATGTGGGTTTCGGTGAGGGGCACCGAAAGGTCGCTATCGTCGGGATTGAGCAGCTTGGCGATGCCGAAATCCAGCAGGCGCGGATTGCCCTCCGCATCTACCAGAATATTGCCGGGTTTGATGTCCCGGTGCACCACCAGATTCTGATGGGCAAACTGGACCGCGTTGCACACCTTGCGGAAAATGGCCAGGCGTTTTTCCAGGGAAAGTTTATGATGGTCGCAGTAAGCGTCGATAGGCATTCCCTCGACGTATTCCATCACAAAGTAAGGAACGCCGTCTTCGGTAATGCCCCCATCCAGGAGGCGGGCGATATGGGGATGGTCCAGGCGGGCCAGGATCTGGCGCTCGCTGCGAAAGCGGCGCAGAATCTCCTCGGTATCCATCCCTTTTTTGATGATTTTGAGGGCCACCTGCTTCTGAAACTGGGCGTCGGCGCGCGAGGCCAGAAAAACGGCGCCCATGCCCCCGCTGCCCAGTTGGTCCTCGATCTGATAAGCCCCCACCCGTTTGCCGATCATGGAAGCCTGAGCTTCGAAGGCCAGCAGCGGGGAGGACTCCAGAAAAGACCCCTCCGCCTGGCTGTCCGCCCGCAGCATTTCCAGGGCATTTTCCTTCACCACCGGATCATCCGGGCACAGCTGCTCCAGCCGCGCCGGCCACTCCGGGGCAGGCAAATCTACCAGGGCATCGAAAATTTCTTTGACCCGTTGATACTGTTCAGGTGTCATATCGCTTTCTTAAAACTGGAATTCGCAAACCACCCAACCACTTAGCCACTCTTCAATTCCCGGTACAGCCAGGCTTTGGCAGAGCGCCATTCCCGTTTTACCGTGGCCGGACTCACCCCCAGGGCTTCCGCGGTTTCCTCCACGTTCAGCCCGGAAAAATAGCGCAGCTCCACCACCCGGGCCTGCCGTTCGTCCAGCACCGCCAGGCGTTGCAGGGCTTCGTCCAGGGCGAGAATCAGGGTGGATTGCTCCTTGCTGAGCACCGCACCTTCGTCCAGCTCGATTTTCTGAGCACCACCGCCCCGTTTGGCGGCGTTATGCCGGCGGGCGTAGTCGATCAGCAATTGCCGCATACCGTTGGCGGCGATGGCAAAAAAATGGGAGCGATTGTTGAAATTGAGATCGTCCCGCGCTATCATTTTCAGGTAAACTTCGTTGACAATCTCGGTGGCCTGGAGGGTATGGCCTTCGCGTTCGCGGCGCAGGTATCCGCTGGCCAGCCGTCGCAATTCCTGATAGACGACCGGCAGCAGATCGTTAATCCGATCCTTATTCCCCTGCTGGATTTCTTGCAGCATTTGGGTTACTTTGGCGGATGTGAGAGACATATCCGGGGGTTCCTCAAAAGATCCTTAACAAACCGGAATTCCCGATGGTAACGTAACAATACTCCCATCGGAAGCTGCGATACAACAGAATACGAATATCTCAAAGCGGTGACAATGTTATACGTCACCAGTTTATCAAACGGGAATACCCATGGGTCCCTTTAGTGCCAAACCACCTTCCTTAAACGGGCATCTGGGGGTCCTGATCCCGGGCTTCGCAGAAAATGAGCAGGACAGCACCTGTATCCCTATTCTGCAGGATTATCTGGCCGCCCTGCGCCATTACCATCCCGGCCTGCGCATTTCCCTGGTGGCCTTCCAGTATCCCTTCAGCAAAGGGCACTATTTCTGGAAGGGCATATCCGTACACAGCCTGGGGGGACAAAACCGGGCGGGTTTGCGACGGTGGCGCACCTGGCGGGAGGCCCGCAGAACCCTTCTGGATATCCATCGCCGCGACCCGCTGGACCTGCTGCACAGCTTCTGGCTGAGCGAATGCGCCCTGGTGGGCCAGAAGATATCGGCCCAATCCGGCATTCCCCATCTCTGTTCGGTCCTGGGTCAGGATGCCCTTCCCCAAAACCGCTACCTGGGGCGTTTCGGTCCGGATTTGACCATCACCTGCGGCTCGCAGCGTTCCGCCGATCAACTCAAACAATCGGCAGATCTTCCGGCGAAGGTAATTCCCATGGGGATTTTTCCGCCCCACCTCCCCGCCCCGGCACCGGTTTCGCCCAAAAAAATAGACATTCTGGGGGTTGGCTCCCTGGTGGCGGTAAAAAACTATGGCCGCTTCATTTCCCTGTTTGCCCGGCTTCGGGAACAGGTTCCCGGGCTTCGCGGTCTCATTGCCGGAGAAGGTGTGGAACGGCAAATCCTGGCAGACCAAATCGCCCGGCTGGGGCTGCAGGAAAATCTCACCCTGGCCGGCGGGCAATCCCGGCAACAAATCGGGGAATTGATGCAACAGAGCCGGATATTACTGCATACCGCCCGCTACGAAGGCCAGTGTCTGGCGCTTTGGGAAGCCCTTTATTACGGCCTGGAGGTGGTAACCACCCCGGTGGGAATTGCCGAAAACCGCCCGCAGATGTTTTGCGCCTCCGGCGATGGCGATCTGCTGGCCCGCCTGCGGGACCTGCTCGGCAAGGCGCATCAGGGCGAGCCGCACATCGTAACCGACATCCGGGAAACCCTGGAAAAAATGTGCGGGCTCTACGAGAAGCTGGCTCCCCGGCTGGCCGGCGAGGCGCATCAGTAGCAAACCCCAAACCCGGATTCAAAATCCGATCCGGGATGAAAAAAACCGGAGTAATCCGCCCCTCATGAAGATCCGGCAAACCCGACGGCTGCGCCTCGTTTTTTTTGAATTGCTGAACACCTTTTCCGGTCCCGCCATCAATATTCTGCTCTCCCTGAGCGTGGTGCGGCTGGCCTCGGAGACCCTCTGGGGAGAGTTTGTGGCCATTCTGCTGTGGTTGAATCTCGGTTTGCACCTGTGCGGCTGGGGACAGCGGGATTACCTGATCCGCGCCTTCGCCCGCCAACCGGCCGGGATGGGCGCCATCTGGCGCAATAACCTCGCTTCGCGATTGCCCCTGATCCTTGCCCTGGCCGGCATTATCATCCTCACCCCGCTGCCTTTCAACCAGCGGGCCCTGCTGATCGCCTGGAGCCTGGCCAGCCTGACCGCCGAGGCCTTCGCCGCGCCGGTGCTCTATTACCAGCGTTTTCGGCTCACCTTACTTCTGGAAACAGGAGGGGCTTTGCTGGCACTGGGCTGGCTGTGGCTTCCCGGCACCGTTCCCGGACTGGATCGCCTGTTGCAAGCCATGGTTCTTTCCAATTCGTTTCGGGCTTTGGGCCTGCTACTGGTTTTCCGCGGCCTCTGGCGACCCTGGCGCTGGGGGTCTTTCCAGG
>JAGRBF010000272.1:0-1142 GCA_020434205.1 Calditrichota bacterium
CCGGCCGCGAATACCCGGGCAATATTGGGATGGTCCATTACCGCCAGGGCCTGGCGTTCCGCCTCGAAGCGGGCCACAATCTGCTTGCTGTCCATTCCCAACTTAATAATTTTGAGGGCCACCTGGCGGCGCACCGGCTCCTGCTGCTCGGCCAGATAGACTTCCCCCATACCGCCCTCCCCCAGGATTTCCCGAATCTGATAGGGACCAATCCGGGTTCCGGAGGGGTCTTCCACCGAAAGGTGAATGCCTTCCGGGGCATCCATAGCCCGAAGGATTTTGGCCAGTTTTTCCGCCACCTCCCCGCCATCGGCAAAACGTTGATCGGGGTCCTTGGCCAGGCAACCTTTCAGAATTTCGGAAAGCCCGGCCGGTAAATCCGGCACAACTTCGGCCGCTTCGGGGGGCTCCTCATTAAGAATGGCATAAAACAATTCCTGCTCAAAACTGCCGCCAAAGGGCAGCTTGCCGGTCAACATTTCGTAGAGGACCACCCCCAGGGACCAGATATCGCTGCGGGCATCCACAGGCAGGCTCTGGGTTTGTTCGGGAGACATGTAAGCATAGGTACCCAGGGTGGCGCCCTGCCGGGTCTGGAACGCCCCATCGGCAATTTTTGCCAGGCCAAAGTCCAGGATGCGAACCTGACCGTTCGGGGAAATCATAATGTTGGCGGATTTGATATCGCGATGCACAATTCCCCGGGCATGGGCCGCCTGCAAACCTTCGGCGATTTGCCGGGCGATATCCACCGCAGTGGCCGGGGCCAACCGTCCCCCGGATTTTTCCAGGAGAATATCCTTCAGCTCCCGGCCTTCCAGGTATTCCATGGCGATAAAATTGCCGGCGGAGGATTCTTCGATGGCGTAAATGGTGGCGATATTGGGGTGGTTGAGGGCGGCAGCGGCCCGGGCTTCTACCAGGAATCGGCGGCGGGATTCGGGGTCTGCGCTCACCTGCTCCGGTAAAAATTTAATGGCTACCCGGCGGGAAAGGCGGGAATCTTCGGCCAGGTAAACTACTCCCATCCCCCCTTCGCCCAGCTTTTCGAGAATGCGATAGTGCAGGATATCGGTTCCGATCATGATCTCTCCCGGATTGTGATGCGCAGTATTTGCAATGAGGTCGGCGAAATTTCCGGA
>JAGRBF010000272.1:1211-2861 GCA_020434205.1 Calditrichota bacterium
AAAGGCGCTTATTGAGAGGCAATGCTGCGTATCGGTCGAAAAAAGCAGCGCGAGACCCGAAAAGGCCCAAAATCCGATAATTCAGATGATTGTCAACACGCCCTAATATCAGCAACATACAAAGGTTTTGGTGGAAAAACCAAGGGTCACCGGGGACGGTATAAAAAAAGATGGCGGTTTCCGCCCCCGGCAACCGCCATCCGTAGAGACCTCGTAACGAGGCTGGAAAATGTAGCACGCTCCCACACCATTCCCAAAGGTGAGGATCCCGGGTTAAGCCCGCCCTTATTCCAGCAGCAGCATCTTTTTAGAAATGCTGCCCTGCGGGGTGGCCAGGGTATACAGGTAAACCCCCGAAGCCAATCCCGTTCCCGAAAAGCTCACCTCATGCCCGCCTGCGGCATAAAAGCCGCTGGCCAGGGTGGCCACCTTGCGACCCAGCAGATCGAATACACTGAGCTCCACTTCGCTCGCGCTCTCCAGCGAAAAGGTGATTCTGGTTTCCGGGTTGAAGGGATTGGGATAATTCTGACGCAATTGAAAATCCCGCGCGGCAATGCTCTCCTCCCCGATGCCGGTGGCCACAATCGGGGTGCGGTAAAGGCCGGTTAAATCGTTGCCCAGACCGTAGAGGTAACAATAGACGTATTGCTGAGAGGCCACCAGAAAGTTGTTGGGGGTAACGGTCTGAGCGCTGGGAAATCCGCTGCCGGTTACCTGCCAGGAGGCGCCCCCGTCGTCGGATTGATAAATCGCCCCTGCAAAAAGATCTCTGGCATAGGCAAAAATGCTTTGTCCGTTGCCGGTTACGCTCAAACCCGAGGCCCAAAAGGGATCACTGCCCGGCCAACCATTGAAAATGGGGGTCCAGGCCATAGCGGCGGCATCCCAGCGGTAATTGCCGAGGGTGGACCCGATCAGATTATCATTGGCCCGGCTAACCTGCCCAATGATGAAAGTCGGATTGATGAGGGTCCAGGTTTGCCCGGCATCGGTGGAGATCATGCTCCCGGTGTTAACCACACTGGCGATGTAGGTGTTGCCCATGGCGGCAAAATCGATCAGACTGGCGCTGGTGAGGGTGGTGTCGATAAAAACCGACTCCCAGTTAAAGCCGGCATCGGTGGAGCGATAGATCACCTGGCGGTTGGATATCGCAAACAGGGTGTCACCGTCGGATTCCAGCTGCAGAATCGCCCCCTCGGTTGGGTGGGGATTGCTGCGCTGGCTCCAGGTAAGGCCGCGATCCGGGGAGACGTAGACCCCTACCCCGCCGCTGCCGAAAAGGACCCCCAGCATTTCCCCACGGTGCTCGATCAGGGAAAATAACTCCGCCGGCAAACCGCCGGAAATATCCTGCCAGGTTTGCCCCTGGTCCTCGGATCTCAATAACACCGTGACCGTCCCGACCGGATCGCCATACGCATAAACATCATTGCCCACCAGAGCCATCCGTCCCTGAACGCCCAGATTGGTGCTATCCACTTTCACCCACTGGGCCAGGGTCAGGGTGCTGAACAACAACATAACCGCAACTGCTTTTGCCAACATAGAGATCCTCCGTAATCTTTTTGGGAAAAGTGCTCAACCGGTGGGGGGAATTCAATACGGCAAATGGCGTAGTTTGGTGTCGGGGTGTCGGGGTGTCGG
>JAGRBF010000273.1 GCA_020434205.1 Calditrichota bacterium
ATCGGACTGGCCTTTCCCGAGGTATTCGGAGTGGGTTACGAGACCATTAACGAGGCTTTGTGGGGGGCCGAGGCCACCTGGGTTTTGGGGGCCCTCATTTTTGCCAAAATCGTGGCCACCTCGGCCACCCTGGGGTCCAGCGGTTCCGGCGGGGTTTTTGCCCCCTGCCTCTTTATCGGTGCGCTGGCGGGAGTTTTCGTCGGCGAGCAGGCCCAACTGGTTTATCCGGGCATGGTGGCCAACCCCGGCGCCTACGCGTTGGTGGGGATGGGGGCCATGGTGGCCGGGGCTACCCACGCCCCGATCAGCGCCATTCTGATCATCTTCGAGCTCACCAACGACTACCACATCATTCCCCCGCTGATGGTTTCCTGCATCGTCTCGGTGGTTTTAACCACCTATCTCAAAAAGGAATCCATCTACACCATGAAGCTGGTCCGCAGGGGCATCAATATCCACGAAGGGCGGGACCTCAATGTGCTGCGACGCATCGAGGTCAAACAAATCCTGAGCACCGATATCGCCACCATCTCCAGCCGTGCTCCGTTTAATGAGATTCTGGCCCTGCTCATCAAGAGCCATCACGAAGAGTGTTTTGTGGTAGACGACAACAATGAGCTGGTGGGACGACTCTCCATGCGCGAGGTGAAGGAGCACCTGCGGGACGAGAGTTATCTCTCCGCCCTGGTGATTGCCGCGGACCTGGCCAATCCCCCGGTTACCGCGCTTTTTCCCCGCGACAACCTGGATTTGGTCATGCACCATTTCGGCCGCTACAACGTCGATGAGCTGCCCGTGGTGGAAAACCGCAACTGCCGGCGGCTGGTGGGCTCGGTGCGCCGCCAGGAGGTGATCGACGCCTACAATCAGGAGATTTTCAAACACGAACTGGCAGGGGGAATGCACAGCGTGGTTACCGCGGTCAGCAAGGATCGTAGCATTGAGCTGGCCAAGGGGTTCCGCATGGTGGAAACCGATCCCCCAGATGGGTTTGTGGGACGTTCCCTGAAGCAGCTCAACATCCGGGCCCGTTACGGGATTGAAGTTATTCTGATCCGCACCCAGGAGAGCAACGAACATTCCCTGGAAAACCGCCCGGGTATGATTCCCCACCCCGATTACATCATCAAAAACGGCGACAGTCTGTTGGTGATGGGCCGGGAGAAGGATATCAGGACGCTGCAGGAAGGGAAGCTGGGCAGCTATGATGCTAAGAGGGGACGAGGATACGACGGAACGCACAAGAAAGAAATTTAAATGGTTTTATGGAATTTTTGGGATTCTGGCATCCATTTATAAAAGAGGGCAAAATGGCTGCTCGTATCCAACATTTTCGGCAACTGAATGTTTATCGCACTGCATTTGAAAGCGCCCTTCGAATCCACCAGATCTCATTAAATTTCCCCAGGGAAGAGAAGTATGCCCTTGTAGATCAAATTCGCCGATCATCCAAATCCGTCTGTGCTAATTTAGGGGAAGCCTGGCAAAGGCGCCGTTACAAAGCAGCTTTTCAAGCAAAAATAGAAGACTGCAAAAGCGAAGCGAGTGAGGTTCAGGTATGGCTCGAGTTGTCACTGGCATTGAACTACATTTCTCAAGAGGAATTTGAAGCACTGGACAATTCATACGAAAAGATTCTGGCCCAATTGATTAAGATGCTAATTAATCCGGATCAATGGCTTATCAAATGAAATCGTACCCTCCTACCCTCCTTTCTTCCTACCCTCATTACTCCGTCCGAATATCCCCCACCTGCCCTTTCAGCCAATCGGTGGTCACCGAGCGGGGGCGAATGATGGCGCCGAACAGGGCCCGGTTGATGATCAGTTGCGCGCAGATGCCCAGGCTTTGGGCGGTGGAGAACATCACCGTGTAGAAATTGAGGGAGCGGATCCCGAAGTGATAGAGCATGGCGCCGGAAATGCCGTCGATGTTGGCGTAGGGATTTTTGGCCTTTCCCTGACGGATCAGCAAAGGCGGCACCACTTCCGAAAGGCGTTCCACCACCTGGTAAACCGGCTCCTCCATGGCTACCTCCCGGCCGATCTCCTGCATCGCCAGAAAGCGCGGATCGGCCTGACGCAACACCGCGTGCCCAAATCCCGGAACCACCTTTCTGCTGGAAATATGGGCCCAAACGTAGTCGGACAACTGCTCGTCCGAGGGAACCCGGCCGAATTCCGACAAAATCTGCTTCACAAATTTGACCATTTCCTGATTGGCCAGGCCGTGCAAAGGGCCGGAAAGGCAGTTCATGGCTGCCGAAAGGCTGTAATACAGGTTGCACAAGGTGGAATCGGCCAGACGGCTGGTCAGCACACTGGCGTTGGCCCCCTCGTGATCGCTGTGGGCAATGGCAAAGCGGTTCAGAAAACGCCGGAAATGGCCCTCATCATCACGGACTCCCAGCATCCGGGACAAATTCTCCACCCAGCTTTTGTTGGCCATCGGGGAAATGCGCGGTTCCTTGAGGATCTTCAGACGGTAGATCCCCGCCGCCACCACCGGCAGCCGGGCAATAATGTCCAGCGCATCCTCCAGGGTGGCCTCCCAATGGTCTTCGCGACGCATCCCTTCGTTGTAGCGCTTCACGAATACCGATTCCCTTTGCATGGCCAGCATGGACAGGCTCAGAAGCACCATGGGATGCGTATCATCCGGCATACTGTGGATGGTATTCCACACGTAATAGGGCACCTTGGCGCGGCGGTTGATATCCGCCTGGAGGTCCCGAAGGGCCGCGCCATCCGGGAATTCACCGGTGCACAGCAGGAAAAAAACCTCTTCCGGGGAACGGTCGATCAGGTCCAGCACCGGGACCCCGCGGATCAGCAAACCCTTTTCAGGATCCACATAAGAGGTGTCGCAAGGAATGGCCAGAACCCCGCGCAGGCCTTTGAATATCTGTTCCAGGGTTACCTCGGAGATCACCCGCTGTCCGTGATTGCGAATCAGCGAGGCGGTCTCCCGCCGCCAAACCGGGATCTTTTCGGCAAGGGTTTCTTTTAAAGACGCCATAATACCTCAATTAAGTTGCCCACTGTTTGCTGCATCGGTTCCGCCTAACGGGAAAGAATGCTTCCCAATCACAACATTTTTTCTTGAAAAATCAACCCAATTCAAATAATTTGATTTACCGGTTAGGGCAATTTTTCCCGGTTATTGCCAGAACTTTTCATTCGGGGACCAGTTGAAGCTAATAGTCGGCAGCGCCCACGGGAGTTGTAATGCCGCAAAAAAAGAAACGACAACATCACGATTATGCAGCAAATTCGGGTAAGATCGACATTTTGCACCGTGAAGCTCTTGCAAGAGTGCCGGTTAATCCGTAATTAAATTAAGCGCTAACCACAGAACCAGGAAGAGCGCGAAGTTTACCTGAAATCTCTGTTTTACACAGTTTTTTACCACATCACCTTTTACCATGGGGGACGCTTATTCGCAGATAGTCATCGATACGGACTGAAAGCCTCGATTCAATACATGGCAATACCGTGGGCAATTGAATCTGTCTTCTAATCCGGTCTCAGTCAGCTTTATTCAAGGATGAATAACACCTTTACCGGGAGGTTTGTGACACCATGAACAGTTTTACGTTTAACTTGGGAGACGACGATTATGGCAGCCACTAAACAATTGCTGGAAGACATCCAGAAACGTTACTACGAACGTGAGTATCAAAACCTCACCTGGAGCGGTTCTTTCGAGGACTATCTGGACATTGTAAAAAAAGACCCCCTTGTTCTCCGCAGTGCTTACCAACGCCTTTATGATATGATCCTCTCTTACGGGTCCGAGGTCTACGAGGATTCCCGTAAACGCATGATCCGCTACCACTTTTTCTCCGACCCCATAGACAATGGCCGCGATGCCGTTTTTGGTCTGGATGCCTACCTGATGAAATTGATGAACACCATTAAGGCCGCGGCGTACCGCTACGGAACGGAAAAGCGCGTCCTGCTGCTTCACGGTCCGGTGGGCAGTTCCAAAAGCACCATTGTTCGCCTCCTCAAAAAGGGATTGGAAGCCTATTCCCGCAGTGATGCAGGAACCCTTTACACCTTCGAATGGCACGATATCCCCAAACATTTCAGCGATCCGGAAGGTTCGGAGAAGGAAAATATCCCCTGCCCGATGCACGAAGAGCCCCTGCATCTGATCACCCCGGATGTGCGCAGCGAGTTTCTCGACAAGCTGCTGGGCAACAAAAAGGACGGGGTGAACATCCCGGGAACCCTGTGCCCCAGCTGCCGTCAGATTTACCGCGATCTCTTTACCTTGTATGAGGGGGATTGGGGACGGGTGCTCGGCCATGTGCGGGTAAAGCGGATCCTGCTCTCCGAAAAAGACCGCATCGGGATCGGCACTTTTCAGCCCAAAGATGAAAAAAACCAGGACTCTACCGAGCTGACCGGCGATATCAACTACCGCAAAATCGCCGAATACGGCTCCGATTCCGACCCCAGGGCCTTCAACTTCGACGGGGAATTCAATATCTCCAACCGCGGCCTGGTGGAATTCATCGAGATGCTCAAGCTGGATGTGGCCTTCCTGTACGATCTGCTCAGCGCCAGCCAGGAGCATAAGATCAAACCCAAGAAGTTCCCGCAGACCGATATCGATGAGGTGATTATCGGGCATACCAACGAACCGGAATACCGCAAGCTTCAGAACAATGAGTTCATGGAAGCGCTGCGGGACCGCACCGTTAAAATCGACATCCCTTACATCACCAAACTCACTGAAGAAATCCGCATTTACCGCAAGGATTATAACAATCAGATGATCCGCGGCAAATTTATTGCCCCCCATACCGTGGAGATGGCGGCCATGTGGGCGGTACTCACCCGACTGGAAGAGCCCAAAAACGCCAATCTGACCCTGGTGCAAAAGATGAAGCTCTACGACGGCAAGCTGATTCCCGGTTTTACCGAGGACAACGTCCGCGAGCTGCGCAAGGAAACGGTCCGCGAGGGTCTGGAAGGAATCTCTCCGCGCTACGTTCAGGACAAAATTTCCAACGCCATCGTCAAATACAGCGATGAAGAGACGGTCAATCCCTTCATGGTGCTCAACGAGCTGGAAAGCGGCCTCTCTCACCACAGCCTGATCAACAATGAGGAGTTGCGCAAGCGCTACCGCGAGCTGATCCAGGTGGTCAAAAAAGAATACACCGAAATCGTTAAAAACGAGGTCCAGCGGGCCATCAGTTCCGATGAGGAAGGCATCAAGCGCCTCTTTGCCAACTATATCGACAACGTCAAGGCTTATGTGCAGCGCGAAAAGGTGAAAAACAAATACACCGGCGAGGACGAAGAGCCCAACGAAAAACTGATGCGCTCCATTGAGGAAAAAATCGACATCACGGAAAGCCGCAAGGACGATTTCCGCCGGGAAATCATGAACTACATCGGAGCCCTTTCCCTGGAAGGCAAAAAATTCGACTGGCGCAGCAACGATCGCCTCGCCAAGGCCCTGGAGCTGAAGCTGTTTGAAGATCAGAAAGACAGCATCAAACTGTCCTCCCTGGTAGCCTCGGTGATGGATCGCGAGACCCAGGAAAAAATCGACATCGTCAAATCCCGACTGATCAAGGATTTCGGCTACAACGACGCCAGCGCCACCGACGTGCTCAACTACGTGGCCAGTATTTTTGCCCGGGGTGATATTCAGGACGGAGAGTAGATCCCGAGGGTACGAGGGTACGAAAATCCGACGGGGCGAAACGGAGAAGCGGAGGGGCAGCCGTTGGCCGTTGGCCGTTGGCCGTTGGCGTTGGCCGTTGGCCGTAAATTTAACAACAATCAACAATCATCAATCATCAATCATCAATCATCAATCATCAATCATCAATCATCAATTCCCTCCGTTAGCTTATCAATCCGCCCACACACACGCTCACCCCGGCTTAATAATCTGCCG
>JAGRBF010000274.1 GCA_020434205.1 Calditrichota bacterium
TGATTGGCAACGATTCCATAGGGTTGAATGGTTTTCGCCTGCGGCGAAGCGCCGAATCTTCGACACCCCCATACTTTTTCATCGTTTCGCTGTTTCGCCAAATCCCTTGCCTTCCTCCCCGCCGGGATTTACTTTGGCCGAATGAAAAAATTGGCCCTGCTGTTCAACCTGTTATTGCTCTCCTACCTCGCCGCGGAAGCCCGCTTTCCCCCGGACTCCCTCTCCCGGGATGCCTACATCTCGCTGGTCACCGTTTCGCCGGGACCCCAGCTGTATTCAACCTTTGGGCACAGCGCCATCCGGGTGGTCGATAAGGCTCAGGAATTCGATTTCATTTACAATTACGGCACCTTCGATTTTGACGAACCGGGGTTTTATCTCAAGTTTTGCCGGGGACAGCTGGACTATCAGCTTTCCGCCTACCCCTTTCGTTATGCCTTCGGACTCTACCGCCGCGAAGGGCGCATCGTTACCGAACAGCGCTTTAACCTGACCCGCACCGAGCGGGACAGCATCTACCGCTTTCTGAACTGGAATCACCTCCCCGCCAATCGCAATTATCGCTACGATTTTTTCTTCGACAACTGCGCCACCCGCATTCTGGACGTTTTCGAGAATACCCTGGGGGATTCCCTTCAAGTAGACTATTCCCATCAGCGCAACCTCACCTTTCGCGATTACATCGATCTGTATCTGACCCCGCTGCCCTTTAGCGATCTGGGCATCGACATCGTTTTGGGCGCGCGAACCGACGCCACCGCCACCACCCGTCAGGCCATGTTTCTGCCGGATTATTTGTTCGAGGGTTTTTCCGGGTCCGTCATTACCCGGGACGGGGTCGGGCAACCGTTTGTCAGCCAAACCGATACCCTGTTGGCCAGTCCGGAGGGATATCGCCTCTACCAGGCCTTCCCCCTTCCCGTGGTGCTGACCTGGGGCATTTTTTTGACCGCACTGCTGCTCACATTTGGGGTCGCCAAAAGCTGGCCGATAAAATGGTTTGATCGCCTCTACTTCGCCCTTTGCGGCATCTTCGGCCTGATAATCGCCCTCCTGTGGTGGGGCACCGAACACAAGGTTACCCCGGACAATCTCAATTTGCTGTGGCTATGGCCCACCCACCTGCTGGTGGTTTTTATGCTTTATCGAGTCCACCCGCCGCGCTGGCTGAACGGCTATTTTGTGCTGCACGCCCTCACCGTTGCCGTGCTCCTTCTGGGGTGGTTCTGGTGGCCCCAGCGACTCCATCCCGCCATGATCCCCATGATGCTGACCCTTATTTTCCGCTCGCTTTGGATGGGCCGCCAGGGAGGAAAATCATGATCCGGCCGCTCGCTGTTCGCCTGAACCCCGGGGAGGATCTTCGCCGGGCCATCGAATCCCATGCCGCACGACAGAACATCGGGGCCGGCTTTATCCTCAGCTGCGTGGGCAGCCTTTCCCATGCTGCCCTTCGCCTGGCCGGTCAGTCCGGGGAGACCGTTTTCGCCGGGCCTCTGGAAATCCTCTCCCTCGGCGGCACCCTTTCTCCCAACGGGGTGCACCTGCATATTGCCCTGGCCGATGCGCACGGCAAAGCCATTGGCGGCCACCTCCTGCCAGGCTGCATTATTTTCACCACTGCGGAATTGGTGATCGGAATCCTTCCCGACCATCGCTTTTCCCGCCGTCATGATCCGCAGACCGGATACCAGGAATTGGAGATCACCACCCGCCGCGACGATGCGGAGGGGGTCGGCTGAGTTTCGGCTCGCCTTCATTCAAAAAAAACCGCTTTCCATTCTTGCTTTTCCAAAAATTCGTAATTACAATTAACAGATGACTTGATTGTCAATTAAAGTCAACGGTTATGCGTGGTGTTGATTTTAATTCTGTTTTCTCAAACCATAGCACCGGATTTTAGGGTGTGTCCTGTGGTCATCCCGTCCCGACCGAATTTATACCGGGATATTGGGCCGGGATCCATAGGGACGTTGGTTATGGACCCCGGCCTGAAACCTACCGGGGTGACGAACAAGAAGTCACGACCAGACAAAGCATGTTTTTGACCGTCTACCGGAAGGCGAGGAAAAAATGGAAGCGCTTCTCAGAGAGTACAACCCCCATTGGCAGGGCCCTTTCCAATACGACCTGATCGCCCGCGAGGATTATCGTCTGCAGCTCATGCCCCTTATTGAGCGCAAGGAAATTGTGGTAATGAAGGGCATTCGCCGCTCCGGGAAAAGCAGCCTGATGCGCCTGGCCATAAATGCCCTACTGCAAAAAGGGGTCAAAGCGACCGACATTCTTTTCATCAATTTGGAGGACTATCGCCTGGGGAGTGAAAAATCGGTGGATACCCTGGACGAGATCTACCAGAGCTATTTTCAGCTTCACAAACCGGCGGGCCGTTTTTACGTTTTGATGGACGAGATCCAGGAAATCACCGATTTCGAACGATGGCTTCGCACCCATTACGATCACAATGAGGCCGTTAAATTCATCGTTACCGGCTCATCATCATCGCTGTTTTCCAACGAACTGGCCACCTTGCTCACCGGGCGCCAGATATCCCTGGAGGTCTTTCCCTTCTCCTTCTCGGAGACCCTGCAGCACCGGCAGAAAACCCTGCACAAGGGGGCGGTCAAAAAGGCGATCGACACCCTCTTTTTATCCAAAGGCAGCGACAAAATCGAAGCCTGCCTGGCAGACTACCTTCGCTTCGGGGGTTTCCCGGAAGTGGTCAAAAATCAGGATGCCGGCAGCAACGCCCTGCTCCTTCAGCAGTATATCAGCGACATCATCCTGCGGGACGTGGCGCGCCGCCACAATGTTCGCAAAATCCAGATGCTTCAGGATCTGGCCATCTTTTTATTGCACAACGTGGCCAATCCCCTCAACATTTCCCGCCTGGCGGAGATCCTGGGCAGCAATCGCAACACCGTTCTGGACCTGATCGCCTACCTGGAAGAAGTTTATCTCATCTTTTTGGGGGGCAGTTTTTCCTTTAGCCTGGAAGAGCGCCTCTCCTCCACCCGGGCCCGTAAGGTTTTTTGCATCGACAACGGGTTTTTCAGCGCGGTGCATCAGGGGGGGGACAAAGCGGACTACCAGCGCGTTTGCAATGCGGTGTTTCAGCAACTGCGCTTTGCCTGGCAGGAGGAGGTTTTTTACTGGAAGAATAAAGTTGAGATTGATTTTGTGCTGAAGGACGGCCTGGCGATCGGGGTATCCCAGAGCGACCATCTGGAGGTTCAGGAGCGCGAAATTTTCCGCATGTTTCACTACCTCCACACCCACAATCAGCCGCTGGGCCTGATGATCAGCAAAAACCGCCTGCAGATCCACGAAGAGAACCAGCGGCGGGTTATGGTGATGCCCCTGTGGATCTTTCTGCTTAAGTCCCGCGAGGAAATCCTGACTTACGAGGCGTAACCGGAACCGCCGTCTGCCCTGCATTTTAATTACCTTTTGTTTTTTATTTTTCAAAAAATTAAGTTTTGGCGCGATAATTGAGCGTAAGGCGCTTTTTTGACCGATATCAATTAATTTGGCCCACAAACAACTTTGTCTTGCAAAGTTAATCCCATCCGCTTATCTTAGCCCCCAACATAAGGAGAGTGGCATGTTAGTGAATCACGTTCATCAGGCATTGGCACAGGTGCGTGAACTGCAGAACAAGATCCTGGAAGGGCAGCGGTTCAAGGGGTATTCGGGACGCGCAAGGGCCATCTGCGGCACCGCCGCTTTATTGGCGGCAGTGGTCTTCAGCACCGACCAGTATCCCGATACGGCAACCTCCCACGCCCTTGGCTGGGGGCTTGTGGCCCTCTTCGGGGTGCTCCTCAACTTCGGCGCCCTGATCCACTGGTTTTTGTTCGATCCCAAGGTAAAACGGGATATCCGCCGTCTGAAACCCACCCTGGACGCCCTGCCGTCAATTCTGGTAGGGGGCGTGCTCACTTACATCATGCTTAACGACGGTCACCACCAGTATTTGTTCGGGATCTGGATGAGCCTTTTCGGGCTGGCCAACCTGGCCTCCTGGCACGTCCTGCCCCGGCGCATCTGGATGGTCGGCCTTTATTATATCGTCTGCGGGGCCATTTGCCTGCTGGTACCGAATGTCTCCTTTACCAATCCCTGGCCGATGGGCCTGGTCTTTTTTGTCGGTGAATGGGCCGGTGGCATGGTGCTTCACTTTGATGAAGCCGAACGCCTTACCGTCTCCGACCTGATGCGGATTTTTACGTCTAAGGAGGACAATCATGCACAACATATCTGAGACGCCTTACCATGCGCTCAAGCGGATTTTTCACGAGCCCAACCGCATGGCCATCGTTTCCGCTCTTTGCGCGGAAAGGCGCGGGCTGACCTTTCTGCAACTTAAGCGCGAATGCGGGCTAACGGACGGCAATCTGAGCCGCCACCTCAAAGCGCTGGAAGATGCGGGGATGATCGATATTCGCAAACATTTTGTCGGTTCGCGTCCCCGAACCACCATTCACATGACCGACAGCGGACGGGACGGCTTTGTCGACTATCTGAAAGCCCTGGAAGAGGTGCTCAAACAGGCGGCGGCCGCTCTGGGCAGCGAAAGTGAACGGGATGCCCGGATGCCCGGCAACATCAAAACCGCTCAGGCATAAAGCCGTCAACTTTTTTTTAAGGCATTTTTGCTTTGTGATACAAAGACCTTTGTTAAGGCAAAATAGATTTGCGCAGCTTTTGGGGGAAATCGTGGCAACACCTTCCATCGGTTCCGAGATGCGGCAATCCCAATTCAGACCAAACCGAAGAGATCGATAGAATAAGGGTTCTAAGAATGATCGGATTGATGAAACAGTATTTATCGAAAGAAGACGAGTATAAAAAACGCATAGAGCAGGGTTATCAGGTTCCCTCGCACGTGGCTATTATCATGGACGGCAACGGACGCTGGGCCAAACGCCGCGGACTGCCCCGGGCCGCCGGGCATCGCGAAGGGGTTAAATCCGTTCGCAAAATCGTGGAAGCCGCAGGCGAGGTCGGGATCGGCTATCTGACCCTCTACACCTTTTCCCGGGAAAACTGGCAGCGCCCCGCCAGCGAAGTTTCCACCCTGATGCGCCTCCTGGTTTCCTCCCTGCGCAACGAAATCGAAGATCTGATGAGCAAAAATGTGCGCCTGCAGGTTTTCGGGGAGATGTCCGACCTCCCGGATTTCGCCGCTCAGGAGCTTCAGGAAGGTATCGAGCGCACCGGCAACAATACCGGCCTTACCCTCAATCTGGCCCTGAGCTACGGTTCGCGCACCGAAATCCTCTCCGCCGTTAAGGACGTGGCCCGCAAGGTTCGCGACGGGGAGCTCTACCTCGAGGACATTGACGATCAGGTTTTTTCCGACTCCCTCTACACCCGCAACGTTCCCGATCCCGATCTGCTGATCCGCACCAGCGGGGAACAGCGCATCAGCAATTTTCTGCTCTGGCAACTGGCTTACGCCGAACTTTATATTACCCGCACCAACTGGCCGGACTTTCGCCGGGAGCAGTTTTTCGAGGCGTTGCTGACCTATGCCAGCCGGGAAAGGCGATTCGGGATGATCAGCGAACAACTGGTCAAGTAACTGTGAGAGGGCGAAGGGGCGAAAGGCGAAAATACGAGGGAAAGAAACGGCATTTGTCGCAGAAACCGGGATAGTAGATGTCTGGCATGCCTGACATCAAGACGTAAAGACGCGATGCTTCGCGTCTCAAGCCGTGAGCCCCAAAACCCACCCCAGAAACCGCATGACCACCTACCAGGAAACAACCGATTATCTTTTCGGGCTGCACCGTATCGGCATCAAGCTGGGATTGGAAAACACCGAGACCCTTCTGGCCGCCGCGGGCAATCCCCAGCTGCGCTGGCCGGCGATCCACCTGGCCGGCACCAACGGCAAAGGCTCCACCTCCGCCATAGTCGCGGCCATCCTCCGGGCTGCCGGCTACAAAGTGGGCCTGTACACCTCCCCCCATCTGATAGACTTTACCGAGCGAATGCTGGTTAACGGCGTTCCCATAGACCGCCAATCCGTCATCGATTTTGTGCGGCGTTTTCGCCCCTTGGTAGAGGAGCTGGCGGCTTCCTTCTTCGAAGTGACCACGGTGATGGCCTTCTGGTATTTTGCCCGGGAGGGAGTGGACGTGGCGGTGGTGGAAACCGGGATGGGCGGCCGCCTGGATTCGACAAACACCGTTTCCCCGTTAATCTGCGGCATCACCCCCATCGGCCTGGACCACCAGGAATATCTCGGCGACACCCTGGAAAAAATCGCCGCCGAAAAAGGCGGGATCATCAAAAAAGGGGTCCCGGTATTAACCAACAACCGCGAGCCCGCGGTATTGGGGATTCTGGACGAAATTTGTCAAAAAAAATATTCACCTTTATGGAAATGTGACGAATATGGAGAATGCCACGCCAGGGATGAGCAAATTAACGGCAACCGCATTGATCTTCAATTCCAGAACTTTATCGGCCAGAACCTCTGGTTAAACCTCGCCGGAAACCACCAGTTGGAAAACGCCCTTCTGGCGGTGGGACTCATCCGCGGAATCGCCGAATTTTTTCCGGTTTCCGACGAAGCGGTGGCAGGCGGTCTGGCCGGGGTGCAATGGCGGGGGCGCCTGGATGTTGTCCGCCGCGAGCCGGCCATCATTATCGACGTGGGGCACAACTTCCAGGGCATTGAGAAGACGCTGGCGTTTATGAAGCGTTTTTTCCCGGATGGGGATTTCAATATCGCCGCCTTTCTTCAGGCGGATAAAGACATTGAGGGCATCGGCCGTTTGATGGCCGGGAGTTGCCGGGAAGTTTATGAAATCGACCTGAAAAAAGGGAAATTTCCGGAGGCGGGGCGCCTGGCAAATGCGGTCCGGAACAGCGGTGGTAAAGCCCGGTTGGTGGCCGATTTCGAAACCTTCTGGAACGGCATCTGGCAGGCGCCGGAAGCGGGGAAAGCCTGGCTGATTGCGGGCTCCCACTACCTTGCAGGAGAAGCATACCGATTGATTCAATTATCTTGATTTTTGTTTAGGGCAGTTTTATATTAATTTTGCGAATCACAATAATGTCTGCAATCGCCTCTCCTCCTGAACCGAGCGAGATTTCCCAAGCTACAGTAAGCGTCTTTCCCCAGGGTGGAAAAACCTTATTTGCCCAAAAGCTACCAACAATTCAATTCAACCATATTTATGATTATGGGGTATTAACATTATGCTGGATCTAGAATCTTTAAAGGCCCTGAAGATCGCCGAGCTTAATCAGGTGGCGCAGGAACTGGGTATCCAGGGTATTTCCGGCCTGAAGAAACAGGATCTGATTTTCAAGATTCTGGAAGAACAAACCAACCAGGAAGGTCTGATTTTTTCGGAAGGGGTGCTGGAAGTTTTGCCGGACGGCTACGGTTTCCTTCGATCTCCGAAATTCAACTACCTCCCCGGCCAAGACGACATCTACGTTTCCCCCTCTCAAATCAAACGCTTCGACCTTCGCACCGGCGACACGGTGTCCGGGCAGATCCGCCCTCCCAAGGATAACGAGCGATTTTTCGCCCTGCTACGGGTGGAGGCGGTGAACTTTGAAAGTCCTGAAAAAAAGCGGGACATCAACCTTTTCGACAACCTGACCCCGATTTACCCCAACGAGCGCCTGGATCTGGAAATCAACGCCAAAGAATACACCATGCGCATCATGAACCTGCTAACCCCGATCGGTAAGGGTCAGCGTGGTTTGATCGTTTCCCCCCCGCGCGCCGGTAAAACGGTGATCATGCAAAAAATCGCCAATGCCATTACCTCCCAGCATCCCGAGGCGGTGATGATCGTGCTGCTGATCGACGAACGCCCTGAAGAGGTTACGGACATGGAGCGTCACGTTAACGCCGAAGTGGTGTCCTCGACCTTTGACGAGCCCCCGGAGCGCCACGTGGCGGTTGCCGACATGGTGCTGGAAAAGGCCAAACGGCTGGTGGAATACGGCAAGGACGTGATTATCCTGCTGGACAGCATTACCCGTCTGGCCCGTGCGCACAACACCGTTGTCCCGCACAGTGGTAAAATCCTTTCCGGTGGTGTGGACTCCAACGCCCTGCGCCATCCCAAACGGTTTTTCGGTGCCGCCCGCAATATCGAAGAAGGGGGCAGCTTAACCATTATCGCCACCGCTCTGGTGCAAACCGGCTCGCGGATGGACGAGGTTATTTTCGAGGAATTCAAGGGAACCGGTAACATGGAAATCGTGCTGGATCGCCGTTTGGCGGATCGCCGTATTTTCCCGGCCATCGACATCAACAGCTCCGGTACCCGTAAGGAAGAAATGCTGCTCTCCAAAAAAGAGTTGGCCCGGGTTTGGGTTCTTCGCAAGCTGCTCAACGAGATGAATCCCATCGAAGCCATGGAGTTCCTGCTCAACAAGATGCGCAACACCCGCAACAATGAGGATTTTCTGGACAGCATGAGTTCCTAGATCGTTTCGATCCGCCCGCTACCCCGCTTTCCGCAGCGCCTTCCATTTTCGGGGCGCTTCGACCGCGTCGTTTCCCCGGTATTCCCATTTCACCAAAAACGACTTTTTTTTCTGCGGCTTGATTTTCGGACGGATCGGATATATCTTAGTATGATTGACGCTATTACCGAATTCAGGAGAAGTGAATATGAAAAACGATATCCATCCCAACTATAAAATGGTGGTTTTTCAGGACATTTCCACCAACGAAACGTTCCTGACCCGCTCCACCATGAGAACCGGCAAAGAAACCATCAAATGGGAAGACGGCAACGAGTATCCGCTGATCAAAGTGGAAATCAGCAGTTCTTCGCATCCTTTCTTTACCGGTAAGCAACAGTTGGTCGACTCCGCCGGACGGGTTGAGAAATTCCTCCGCAAGTACGGCGACCGTCGCTAAACCGTTTTTTGACATGATGATAGAGCGGGATATCTGCCGGAGGGCGGTATTCCGTTTTGTCGTTTTGGCACTCTTGTTTTCCGGCTTGTCCGGATAAGGAATCACACAATGCAATTGCTGGACAAACTACAGCAAATCGAAGAGAAGTTTACCCGCATTTCCACCGACATGGCCGACCCGGATATCGCCGGGGACCCCGAGAAGTATACCCGCCTCGCCAAAGATTACGCCGATCTGGAAGATGTCGTCAAAAAATCCCGCGAATACCGTCAGGTTCTGGAACGGATCGAAGAATCCAAATCCATGCTGCACGACGATGACGAAGAAATGCGCGAGTTGGCCCGGGAGGAATTGGAAAGCCTGGAGCCCCAGGTGGAACGCCTGGAAAAGGAAATCCAACGCCTGCTGGTTCCCCCGGATCCCATGGACCAGAAAAACATCATTATGGAAATCCGGGCCGGCAGCGGCGGGGACGAAGCCGGCATTTTTGCCGGAGATCTGCAGCGCATGTACGCCCGCTACTGCGAATACAACCGCTGGACCATGGAGATGATCTCCGCCAATCCCGCCGAGCGGGGCGGATTTAAGGAAATTGTGCTGGCCATTAACGGCAAGGGCGCCTTCGGCCGCCTCAAGTACGAAAGCGGGGTCCATCGGGTGCAACGCGTTCCCGACACCGAATCCCAGGGGCGCGTACATACTTCGGCCGCCTCGGTAGCGGTATTGCCGGAAGCCGCCGACGTGGAAGTAGACATCGGTCCCAATGATTTACGCATCGACACCTTTCGGGCTTCCGGAGCCGGCGGACAGCACGTAAACCGGACCGAATCGGCCATTCGCATCGTGCACATTCCCACCGGTCTGGTGGTTTCCTGCCAGGATGAAAAATCCCAGCATAAAAACAAGGCCAAAGCCATGAAGGTCTTGAAGGCCCGCCTTTATGACCTGGAGTTGCAGAAACAAAATGACGAGCTCTCCTCCCAACGGCGCGGCATGATCCGCTCGGGGGATCGCAGCGAAAAAATCCGCACCTATAACTACCCCCAGAGCCGGGTAACCGATCACCGCATCGGCCTTACCCTGTATCGCCTGGAGGAAATTATGGCCGGCGAAGTGGACCTGCTGGTAGACGAACTGATGATCGCCGATCAGGCTGAAAGACTGAAGGAAAGTAGTCCAGAACGCAGCAATGACTGAACAATGGACCGTTAAGCGGATTCTGGATTGGACCATTCCCTTTTTTGAGAAAAAGGCCATTCCGGAGAGCCGGCTGAGCGCCGAGCTGCTGCTTGCAGAAGTGCTACACTGTACCCGCCTGGAGCTGTACGTTCAATTCGAACGTTTTTTGACCCCTCACGAACGCGAGCATTTCCGCAATTTTGTAACCCGTCGGGCCGCCGGGGAACCGGTGCAATATATTCTGGGCCACACCAGCTTTATGGGATTGGATATCCGGGTCGGACCGGGGGTTTTGATTCCCCGATCGGAGACGGAAATCCTGGTGGATTGCGTTCTGGAACACCTCGGAACCACCGGGAACCAACCTCAAAGCGCCCTGGATATCGGGAGCGGCAGCGGCTGCATCGCCATCGCCCTGAGTAAACTCGCCAACAATGTGCGGGTTAGCGCCGTCGAAAAAAGCCCCACAGCTCTGGAAATCGCCCGGGAGAACGCCCGGATACTGGAAGCGCCCGTCACCTGGATCGCCGGGGACTTTTTTGAGCAACTGCCGCACCTGGCGGAATCCTTTGACATTGTGGTCAGCAATCCGCCGTACGTAACCGGAGCGGAATGGCAGGCATTGGAAACCCAGGTCCGGGACTTCGAACCGAAGGAGGCCCTGGTGGGCGGGGGTCCGGACGGATTGGGTTTCTACCGGGATCTGGCCGCCGGTTTGGATCGCATTCTCAATCCGGGTGGGGCCATTTTTCTGGAAACCGGCCACCAGCAGGCCAAAGCGGTAGCGGCCATTTTGGAAGCTCGGGGACTAAGCACCGCCATTCGCAGAGATTACAGCCATATCGAGCGGGTGGTGATCGGGAAACGGAATTAAAAACGGTGTGGGGGTGTCGAAGTGTGGGGGTATGGAAGTAATCCTCCTTGTTAAATGGATATTTCGATACTTTGAACCCCGACACGCCGATACCCCGATACGCGCCGCAGGCGCAAAGCCAATAACCCTGTGGCCAGGTAAAGCAACAACAATTTCACTCCGGCATACTTTAGGCCGGGGCAACAATCAGTAATATCAGGACTTTATTTTGAAACAGAAAAAAAACAAGCGGGTGGAAAAAGCCCGCAAAATTAAAAATCCTTTTCTCAAATCCATCCCCCAATTTTTGAAAGCCAACAGCGGTAAGGTTTTCAAACGCAAGGACCTCTCCCAAGCCCTGGGGGTTCGCAAAAGCGATTTCCACCTCTTTCAGGAAGCTCTGAAGCTCCTGGGCGGCGAGGGCAAAATTGCCCAACTCAAAAATCACCATTATACCGCCAACGCCACCCTGGGAACGGTGGAAGGCAACCTGCAGATGACCAGCAGGGGATTTGCCTTCGTTTCCGACGACAAGCTGGACTCGGATATCTTTATCGCGGCAGCCAACATCAACACGGCGATGGACGGCGACCTGGTGGAAATCCGCCTTTTTGCCGACGCCCGCGGCAAAAATCGCGAGGGTTCGGTGAACCGCATTATCGAACGGGCCCGCACCCGCTTTGTAGGGACCTACCGGAGCACCCGCCACTACAGCTTTGTGGTACCGGACGCCAACAAAATCAACCGGGATTTCCTCATTCACGACGATGACAGCATGAATGCCAAAGACGGGCAGAAAGTGGTCGTCGAACTGATCAAGTGGCAACGCTCCCAGCTCAACCCGGAAGGCAAAGTCGTCCAGATCCTCGGATTTCCGAACGAAAAAGGGGTGGACGTTTCCAGCGTGGCCCTGGACCACGGCCTGGAGCTGGAATTCGACGCCGCCCTGGAAAAAGCGGCCCGTAAAATGAAGATTGCCCTCACCCCCGCGGAACTGTCCAAACGGCTGGACCTGCGGGACCAGCTGGTTTTTACGGTGGACCCCCCCGATGCCAAGGACTTCGACGACGCCATTTCTCTGGAAATCCTGGAGAACGGCCATCAGCGTCTGGGCGTTCATATCGCCGATGTCAGCTATTTTGTTCAGGAGGATTCGCCCCTGGACAAGGAAGCCCTGGATCGCGGTACCAGCGTTTACCTGGTGGATCGGGTTATTCCCATGTTGCCGGAATTTCTCTCCAACAAACTCTGCAGCCTTCAGCCCAACGAAGACCGGCTGGCCTACAGCTGTTTTATGGAGTTCGACGACCACCTCAATCTGGTGGACTACCTGGTGAAGCCTTCGGTGATCAACAGCAAACGCCGCTACACCTATCAGGAAGTCCAGGACGTCATAGACGGCAAAAGCAAAGATAAAAACAGCGACACCATCCGCAAGATGCACGCCCTGAGCCGTCGCTTCCGGGAACAGCGTTCCCGCAACGGCAGCATCGATTTCGACACTCCGGAAGTGCGTTTTATCCTGGATGACAAGGGTCAGCCGGTGGATATCGTCCCGGTGCAACGTATGCACAGCAACGAGATGATCGAAGAATTCATGCTGCTGGCCAATCAGACCGTCACCAAACACGTCTACAAGATCAGTCCCAAGGGGAAAATTCTGCCCTTCGTCTACCGGGTTCACGAAAAGCCGGACAAGGAAAAGCTGCAGAAATTCCAGGATTTCCTGCGGGCTCTGGGGCATAAGATCACCCTGCGCAAGAACATCACCCCCAGCCAGTTTCAGGAGGTGCTCCTGCTGCTTCAGGACAGCAAGGACGCCCCGTTGATCCGGGAGGTAGCCCTGCGCACCATGATGAAGGCGGTTTATTCGCCCAAAAATATCGGGCACTTCGGGTTGGCCTTCGAACACTATACCCACTTTACCTCCCCGATCCGCCGCTATCCGGACCTGATGGTGCATCGTCTGCTCAAGGAATACGATTCCCCCGCGGACAATCGCCGGCAGCAACAGCTGGTTAAAAAGCTTCCCAAAATCTGCCAGATTTCCTCCGAGCGGGAACGCCAGGCCATGGAAGCGGAACGCGAGAGCGTGCGCATCAAACAAATCGAGTGGATTTCCGCCCACCGCGACCAGCTTTACGAGGGGTTGATTTCCGGGGTTACCAGTTTCGGGATCTTTGTGGAAACCCTCCCCTTCCTGATCGAGGGCCTTATTCGCATGGACGCTCTGGAGGACGATTACTACATTTTCGACGAACGCACCTACTCCCTCACCGGCAAGGACACCGGACGGGTGTTGCGCCTGGGCGATCCGGTAAAGGTTCGCATCAGCAATATCGACCTCAACCGCAAGGAAGTGGACTTTGTTCTGGTGGAACATCAGTCGGTGCGTTAGGGAATTGCTCCCGGGATTTGGGGAATAGTTCACATTTTTTCGGTATGGGGTGAATATTTTGGGAAGAAATATCCCGATTGCCTGCAGCGGTCTTTTCACCTCAAGCCGGAAAAACGATGCCTGCTTCCTCAGAAACGCCCCTGGTTTCCAGCCAGCCGGAACCCTCGCTATACCTTCACCGACCCCGACGCCCCCATTGCCGGGCGGGTGGCTTTCTGGTTAATGTGGCAGAGGCAGAATCCCTGCCGTCTCCGGGGGAGAGCATTGAGGAAAAGCTGAGGGAGTTCCTTCTGCGCGACCTGCCCTATCTGGTTTCCAAAACCGATTTCACCAAAAAGAATCCGGCCCGCAAGCTTCTGCAGCAGTGCAGCGAAAGCGGCCTGAATTCGCCCCAGACATCTCTGGCTCGCCAAATCGAGCTGGACATGCTGGCCGGCGGGGTTCTGGATCCCGATTTCTGGCTGTCTCACGCCGCGGGCCCCGCCTGGCTTTTGTCCCGATTCGGGGACGATCAGCAGCGGGATCGCTGGGAAAAAAGCCTGGAATTCGCCCAAAAAATCGGCCTGGTATGCCCGCAAAACGAGCTGATTGCCGACGACAAGGGAAAAGGCCTGCAACTCTCCGGCAAAATTCCCCAACTGCCTTATGGGAACCTGGCCGATTTACTGATCGCCTTCCCCGAAATTGACGGGAAATGCAGCGCGCTTATCCTGCCGGTGAACTCCCGCTCCGCTCATTTTTCCCGCGAAGCGGACTGCCGGACCACGGTGGCGCTGAAATCGGTGAAAATTACCGCAGACCAGTTTCTCGGCAACCCCGGCGAAGGGCGAGGTATACTCCGCTCCCTTAACCTGTGGCGCCAGTTTCGCAGGACCGCCATGCTGCTGGGCAAGCTCCGGTTGGAAACCAACCGGCAAAGGCTGCTTTTCCCCGATCCCCAATCTGCCGAGGCGCGCCGGAGTCCCCGGGAATACCGGCAGTTCCGGCACGGCATGAACCTTTTACCGATTCTGATCCGCCTGCTGCACCATCAGGGGCGGAATCTGCAGGACTTCCGCTGGACGGGAAGCGGGGAGCCGGCCTCCGGGAAATTGGAGATCCTTGAGAATGCCTTCCTGCAGTGGCACATCTGCGATCTTCTGGGCATCAATCCCTCATCATCACCCATTTTTCCCCGGGAAAAGCGCGGGCCGGGCCGTCACCTTTCCGACGAGATGCGCCTTTTCAACAGCTTCATACGCGCCGTTCTGCTGGAAGAATTTCCCCTGCGCCATGCCCTGGAAGCCTTTCATTTTGAAAATCCCGCCACGGAGACAGACAGCGGGGATCCCCTGCTTAATTTCATTGAGGTGGCACGCCGGGAAACCTGCCTGCTGCTGAAACAGGGACTAACCCTTTTTGGCAAGGACCTTCCCTATCAACCGCTTTGGCAACCGGTGCTCTTCGACAGTATGCGCTATTTGTATTTACTGAGCGGCGCGTTGCTGGTTTTCGAAGATGAAGACCCCGGGGAGGTCCGGCACCAAAATCGCTACGCCATCCACCATTGGGGCGACCGGCTTTTCCGGGCCAATCGGGAGGGGAAGCGGCTGCTGCAGGATCCTTCCAAAAACGGCGAAAATCCGGACCCGTTAAGGAAAAGATGGGAAGAACTGGAACGCCAATTCCCGGGCAGCTCCTTAACCTCCTCAGGGCCATCCCATGATTGAGCGGATCGAACGCATTGCGGTCCTGGGTAGCGGACGCATGGCCTCCGGGATCGCCACCTTATTCGCCAATGCCGGAATCCCCACCCTGGTTTTTGACCTTCGCCAGGAGGCTCTGGAAGCCCAGATGGCCGATCTGAAAAACCAGCAGGGGGATCTATATTTGCAGACGGAGGATTCCGCGCTCATCACCCCCTGCAATTACCAGGATCACCTGGGGCGCCTGCACGAGACCGATTGGGTTATCGAAGCGGTTACCGATGATGCCACGGTGAAAAAGGGGCTGTTTTTTAAGATTTTGCCCTTTCTGAATCCCGGCACCTTCCTGAGCTCCACCAGCGCCTTCCTGAGCCATAGCTCCCTTTGCGAGGGCATGCCGTCCGAATTTTGCGACTACTTTGTGCTTACCCAGTTTCACTTTCCCCCCGAACAAAGCAACCTGCTGGAGCTGGTAACCGGCGAAGATTCCCTGCCGGAGGTGGCCGCTACCCTCTCCCATTTTTGCCGGACAGTCCTGGGCCGCGAGGTGGTAACAACCAGCGACACCCCGGGCCTTATTCTGAACCGGTTGCGCACCTTTGACATTCTGAACACCTTCGTTGCGGCCCGTGATCATGAGATCAGCCTGGCCACCGCCGACTATCTGACCGGGGCTTTCCTGGGGCGGCCGGAAGGGGTTTTTTCCCACGCCGACCGCATCGGCATAGACTTCGTGGCCCTCAGCGCCCTGCATTTTCTGGAAAAGTGCGTTAACGATCCCAACCGCAACGCCTTCCGCCTGCCCGATGCCCTGCTCTGGCTGGTGGACAAAGAGAATTTCGGTCGTAAGAGCGGCAGAGGTTTTTTTGGGGTTGAAGAAAACCTTCAGTTCGATCCTCAGGAATTGAAATATGTTCCCCGGCCGGCTAATCCCGAAGGACAAACCGGCATTCTTCCCTATCTGCAGAGCATTCCGGACCGTTTGAGAAGCCTGGCCACCGGCAACAGCCGGGAAGCGGCTTTCCTGTGGCAGGCGCTTTCCCGATTGTTGCTCTATGCCGCCAACCAGATCCCGGACAATGCCGCCACCCTGGTGGAAACGGACCGGGTTATGCGTTACGGACTAAGCTGGCCGCACGGTCCTTTTGAATTATGGGATATTCTGGGGCTGGAAAATACCCTGCAGCGCATGGGGCAGGATGGGCTGAGCATTCCCGCCTGGCTGGAGGCCATGCCGGAGGGCGGGCACCGGCATTTTTACAGCACCCGGCAGCAGGAGCCCCATTTTTTTGACGTTCACTACGGAGAACCCTCGCCGATTCTGCACGATCCGGGGCATATTTCCCTGAGCAGAATTCGCCAGCGTCCGGCGGTATATGAGAACTGGAACGCCAGCCTACACGAAGTTGGGGAAGGTTTGCTGTGCCTGGTGATGCACCCGATTACCGGACCACCGGCGGGGATGCTGGATCCGGCCGTTCTGGAAGTTGCGGAGGCAGCCCTGAACATCATTCCCAAGGAGGGTTACCGGGGGCTTTTGCTGACCACCGACGGGGAGGATTTCTCCAATGGCGCTTATCACGAGATGTTGCTGCAGTTCTGCAGAAGCGAACGTTGGGAGGATCTGGAACTGTGGTCCCGCCAATTTCAGGAAATAACCCAGCAGCTTCGGTACGCCCCTTTCCCGGTGGTAGCGGCGGTTTCCGGGCGCCTGATCGGTCCCGGTCTGGAACTGGCCATGGCCTGCGACAAAGTGGTGGCGCACGGCCATCTGCAGGCGGGATTCGAGGGTTTGCGCTGCGGTCTTTCCCCTTTTGGCGGGGGCACGGTGCGCCTGCTGGGCAATTCCCTCAGCAACACCCGGCACCAGGGGCCGGACATTCTCGCCCTGGTGGAAAGCCTGCTAACCCTGCTGATCTCGGGCCGCATCACCCGCAATGCCCGGGAAGCCCATCGCTGGCATCTTCTGCGGGACAGCGACCTCATTTCCATGGACCGCAATAACCTGCTGGGCCTGGCGCATCAAACCCTGAAGGTCCTGAGCGAAGATTACCAGCCCCCCACCCATTATCCGGTATATCAATTACCCGGGCAGGGCGGGCTGCAACACCTCCGGCAAACCCTGTCCGCCAAATTTCCCGAGGAAGGCGACCGGGACCTGATCCGGGTGATGGCGGAGGCCCTGGCGCCGGTGCTTACCAGTTCTTCGGAGGGAGAAGGCAGCGCCATGAGCGAAACGCATCTTCTGGAACAGGAACGCCGGGCATTTCTGCAGCTTTGCCGGGAAAAAACCGTTGCCGAGCATCTGCACCGCCGTTTAATCCTATTTTCTTGATTCAATCCCGCCGATCTTGCCTTATCTTTCATCTCACTTTTTACCTGCACTGTGAGGATATTTTTATGCTGAACATCGCCATCATCGGCTGCGGAAATATGGGACTCACCTACGCCCGCTCCTTCCTGCAATACAACCTGGTCAGCCACGACCACCTGCTCCTGGTAGCCCGAAGTGAGGCGCACGGCCAGCATCTCAAGGCCCTTAATCTCGGTAAGGTAGCCAGCCGGATCGACGACCGTCTGAGCGAATCCGGGGTGGTGGTGCTGGCGGTCAAACCCCAGGATTTCGCGGCCCTGGCCCCGGCCCTGCAGGAAGCCTTGAAGCCCCATCACGTTGTCCTTTCGGTGATGGCCGGTATTACCCTCGCGACCCTGCAGGAAGCCCTGGGGCACGAGGTGGTTATCCGCGCCATGCCCAACACCCCCAGCCAGCTGGGGATGGGGGTTACCGCTTTTGCGACCACCGAGGCGGTCAACATCCACCAAATCCGCATGATCGACAATCTCCTCAATACCACCGGACGCACCCTGCAATTGGAGGACGAACACCTGCTGGATGCGGTTACCGCGCTGAGCGGCAGTGGCCCGGCCTATTTTTTCCTGTTCGTTAAAACTTTGATCGAAACCGGTCGACAAATGGGATTAGAGGATTCGGTGGCGGCCATGCTGGTCAAACAAACCATGTTGGGCTCCTTCCACCTGATGAACCAATCTCCCCGGGCCCTGGACGACCTGATAGCCGCGGTTACCTCCAAGGGCGGCACCACCGAGGCGGCTTTTAAAGTTTTTAAGGCCGGCCACTTGCCGGAAACCCTGCACAATGGGGTAATTGCCGCCCGCGACCGCGCCGCGGAGCTGTCCAAGGGGAAATAGCGTAAGGGCGGGTTTAAAACCCGCCCAATCATCAACCATCAATTCGGAACGACCATCAGCACACGCGAAACAACATCTTCCCGGATCAACCAATCCGCCCGTCCCTATCAGCTCGGCATCGGGATTCTGCTAACCATGATTCCGGTTACCCTGATCGTCACGGTTCTCAAGGAACTGGTGAGCCTGCGTTACGGGGTGGCGGATTTCTGGGCCCATGCCTTTCTATCCACCAGCCTGGTAGGGGCGATCCTTTTTTCCCCGGTAGCCGGTTTGCTGATCGACCGGATTTCCCGGCGCGGTCTTCTGGTTTCCCTGGCCCTGGTGGGCAACGGTCTGTGTTTTTTCGCCATGGCCATGGCCCCCACCTTCGCGGTTTTGATGCTGGCCCGCTTTATCGAAGGAGCCCTGCACATTACCGCCCTGTCCGCCTGGCTGGCAACGGCGGCTTCCCAAAGTCCGGAAGGCCGTTCCGGGCGAATTATGGGCGCCATGGGCGGGATGCTGATGCTGGGCATTACCATCGGGGTGCCCCTGGGGGGGATTATCGCCAAATGGGATCCCAATCTGGTATTGTGGGCGGCGGGGTGGATTTCCCTGCTGGGTGGCTTGCTGGCCCTGGTTTTTATCCGGGGCCGCTATCACGGACGGGAGCATATTTCCATCGCCGAATTCGCCGGGATGGTTCGCAACCACCCCTGGCTGGCCATTCCCTACGCCTACGCCTTCATCGACCGTTTGTGCATCGGGGTGGTGGTTTCCAGCATGGGGCTTTATATGAGTGATGTGCTGGGGCTGAGCCCCGCGCAACGGGGGATGGAGCTCTCCTATTTTCTGGTGGTTTTTGCGGCGCTGTCCTACCCGGCAGGGCGGCTTTCGGATCGAATGGGACGGGCTATTCCCATTGCGGTGGGCAGTATTCTGTTCGGGTTGGTCTTCATGTCCTACGGCTACCTCTCCGAGGCGACCCTGATGCTGGGGATGGTGGCCAGCGGCGTGTTCAGCGCCATCATGTTTTCTCCCACCCTGGCCCTGTGCAAGGATTTATCCGGGGATACCAGCCATGGCACCGCCTTTTCCGGATACAATGTGGCCGGCTCGCTGGGTTTTGTGGTGGGCCCTTTGCTGGGCGGCTCCCTGTTCGCCTGGTTTCAGACCTCCCATTCCACCCTGGAAGCCTACCGCCAGACCTTCTTCCTGACCGGCTCCTTCGAAATCCTGATTGCCCTGATAACCCTGCCGCTGTTGATGAAACTCAAGCGGCAGGGCAGAGTTCGCTGATTTTTCTTACTTACTCATGTTACGCAACCAAACCCACTATTTGACATTTAACCGCGAAACCACGAAAGCGCGAAGAATTAATATGTTTGGTCTTTGCCAGACACAAAACTTACCTGCCCACACCTGCCTTGGGGAGCGGACGTTAATCAGCTAACCATGCTGGTCCGCGGATAACCGCAGGATGGGCAGGTTTTCAGGTGCAGGGTCAGATCCGTCCCGTTTCAGTTTTCGCGATTTCGCGATTTCGCGGTTAATGGGCCGGAAATTGCTTCCTGCGCGTAACGCCAGTTACTTAATCAGCATCATCTTCTTCACCCGCGAGAAGTCCGCGGCGCGGAAGCGGTAGATGTAAATGCCGCTGCCCACCTGAGCGCCGGCCTGGTTGCGGCCGTCCCAGATCACCTGATGATATCCGGCTTGCACCGGTCCGCTCAGCAGGGTGCGCACCCGCTGGCCTAACATATTGTAGATCACCAGACTCACCTCGCTGCTGCGCGGCAGCTGGTAGCGAATGGTGGTGGTAGGATTGAAGGGGTTGGGGTAGTTGTCGCTCACCGCAAAAACGGTCGGCAGCGGATTTCCGGTAAAGATGCCCACCGCCGGTTCCCCGTGTCCGCTAAGCTGCACCCCCACCGTTCCGGCCAGGGGATCGTTGCTGACGATGCTCAGCTCGCCGTTGAAGGCGCCAGCCTGATCGGGACTGAAGGAAACCATCACCAGCGCGCTATCCCCATTGGGGATGGACAACTGCGCCACATCCGCAAAGAAGACGGCCTCGCTGCTGCTGATATCGCTGATGATCAGGTCCGCATTCCCGCGGTTGAAAACCCAGAGGGGCAGGGAAACGGTGTCCGCCACCTGAACGGTGTCGAAATCCAGGGCGGTATTGCTCAGTGCGATTGCGGCAGCATCACCAATCTGCAAATGTACCGGAATGCGGATTTCGCCATTTTGCGGGTCATTATTCTCCACCACCAGGTCGGCCAGGAAAACCCCGGCGCTCAGACCGGCGGCGTTGGCCACCGCCCCAATGGCCAGAGAATCACCCGGGGCCACCGTTCCCGATAACGGGAAGGCGGAGAGCCAGGGCGCGTCGGCCTGGATGCGAACGGCCAGGTTGTTTTCCAGATAAGGGGCGTTGAAAACCACTTCCAGACCGTCGGAAGCATCGCTGTTTTCGATGCCCACCGTTACGCTGGAACGGTCTCCCTGAAGATCCAGGTATTGCATAAGAATGGATCCGTTGGCGTAGATGATCGCCTGGAAAGTGTTGGCATTGGTGGTGTTGAAGTCCACCACCCCGTCCCACTGCACGATTACCCGGTCGCTTTCCAGCTGGTAATAAACCGTGCCCCCGGCTGCCGGGTTCAGGTCGTTCCACTGCACTGCGATCAGGTCGTTGGGATCCACCGAATCCGGGATGGGATCGTTGGAGAAGTCCGTGCCGTCGCTGCCGAAGGTCAGGTAACCGTTGGAGCCGATCGACAGGGCGGTTTTGGCGACCCCGTAGAACTCGAAGGTAAAGGGCAAAGACAGCGGGAAGGAATCGTCATCGGTGAGGCTGATGGCCGTGCCGGTGCCGCTGATGTCGATCCAGTTGAAGGTCGGGCCGCCCGGCTCGTTGGAGTCGATCCAGCGATAGCCGAAGGCATCCGGGCCACCGGCGCCTTCCACGGCAGGGGTGCCGCGACGCGGATCCGCCTCACCTTTGCCCGGCTCCATTCCGTAGAAATGGTCGGGATAGTGCTTGCGGGCCGACGCGGAAACCCGCCGCTTCAGTTTGGTGGCTTCATCCGAAATAGAGAACCTCAACTCGCCCGCACCGGTGTTGAACAAATAGAAGGTACTGGTATCGGCAGCATCAGGATTCAACCTGAAGTTGATCGAATCTATGCCGACCAGGGCCACCGGAGCATCCTGAACATGGATGGCTACGGCCACCCGCTGTTCGGGATTATTGCTGTCGTTTCCGGTAACCACCAGTTCGGTCTGATAATCCCCGGCGGCCAGCCCGGCGGTGTTGACTTCCACAGCAATGGTTTCGCTGCCGTTGGAAGCAACCGTGCCCGAGGCCGGAGTTGCCGAGAGCCAATCTACCGCCGGGCTTTCGGCAATGGCAAAATTAAGGGTGCTGGGATTGGTGTTGGCATTGGCGATCCGGATCTCCAGGCTGGCGGTAGCACCACTCAGCAAGGTATCGCTCAGGCTGGCCGGCGAAACCACCATCTGCGGATCGGCCGAGGGAACCCCCAGAAAAACGTCGTCGATCAGCCACAGATCAAAGTCCCCGGTCGTGGCCAGGTTGCTGAAACGCACCGAAAAGGCGGCATGGAAGAAGGTGGCGCCCGGTCCGGGATCGGCGGCGTCCAGGGCAATGGATTCCTGGGCAAAGGGCACCTGCGGGGTTCCGGGGAAGGCGCGTACCCGCACCCAGCGTCCCTGATCGTTCAGAAAATGGATGCGCAGGCTGTCTCCGGTTTCCGGATCATTGACCGAACCACCGGGCTGGTACCAGAAGGCCAACAGAACCCCGTTGCCCTGCTGACCGGCCAGGTCCACCGGGAGGAGGTCTACCTGATCTCCGCCGTCCGGATCCCCGTTGAGGGTTAGCGCCAGCGGCGGCGAGGGCGGATTCACCCCACTCGCGGTTACCTGGGCGTTTTGGTTGATCCAGAAGCCCGGGTTGGGTTCCGGTCCGCTTAAAAAGCTGTCGGAAAAGGGCAGGCCGATCGGGGTATAGGCACCGTTCCCCCGCTCGCTTTCGTTGGCGGGCGTTTCGTTGTCGATGGCGCTCACCCGGAAAAGGTGGGTGCCGATGGTGCTCACGTAGAGGGTGGAGTCCAGGCGCCCGCTATCCGCGCTGGTGCGGGTTACCGTGGTTACCAGGCTCCCGTCCTGATAAACGTTGATGCCGGCCAGGTCGTCCATGGGGGTGCCGTCGATATTGGTGGCGGGATTGCGCCAGCGCAGCCAGTAGGTATTGGCTGCTCCGCCGTCCAGCACCACCAGATTGGTGGGGGGATTGGGCTGCAGTGCTCCGCCGGCCACCTGAATCAGCGACACCACTTCGCTGGTGCTGTCGGTGGCGGTAACCCTGGCGATCAGGTCATAGGAATAGCTTTGCCCGTCGCTCAATCCGGTATCGGTAAAATTCTGGTCTCCACCGGGCACCGAGGCCACCGGAACACCGTCGCGGGAAACCTCCACGGTAAAGTCGCCGCTACCCAGCGGGGTGCCGTCCACCAGGGAAAGGGGATCCGTCCAGGTCAGCGCAACCGTGGTGGGGGTGGTATAATCGCTGTAACTGACGGCATTGGTAACCGGCAGGGGATCGGAAGGATCGCCCAGGATGATGTCCGGCCCCAGAGCCAGCTGCATATTGGGATAAATATTTTCCTGAGCCAGGGGATAGATTTCGGATTGGGAGGGCCAGAAAGAGGGGCCTACTTCCGGGGTAAGGGCCAGGATTTTGTTTTTGGTGGTTTGCTCGCCGTACAGCCAGTCGTCGGAATCCCCATTGACGATATAGCCGACCGTTTCATCCGCGGTGCCGTAGGTATACCCGTTGAACTGGGTCATGTTGGCGGCCAGGGTTTCGAAGGTGGTGGAATCCGGCGTCCGGAATCCGGCCACATATCCCCAGGGATAAATCAGCCAATCCCCGTAGGTGTGATAATTGAGGGCCAGGTGGAAGTTATGGGCGTTGGCAAAGTCGCGAATGGCCTGGGTTTCCGGTTCGGAGAACGGTCCGGTGCCGCGGTAGGTTTCGCTGCTGGGACTGGGACTGGAGCCGACATTGTCGTGCCCCCAGAAATAGCCGTAATTGCGGTTGAGGTCGATCCCGAAAGAGCCGTCCCCGTTGTTGCGGCGGTTTTTGCGCCAGAAGCCCCCCCCGCCGGGATTGGTTTGTTCGTTATAGACATAGCCGTCCGGGTTGAGCACCGGAATAAAGAACATTTCCCGGTTGTTCACCAGGTAGGTGACTTCCGGATCGGTGCCGTAATTTTCCAACAGGTGATACATAAAATAAATCAGTCCCATCATGCCCTGCGGTTCGCGGGCGTGGTGGAGGGCGGTATAAAGCACTTCCGGCTCACTCTCCTCCACATCCGGGTTATCGGAGATTTTCACCATCCAGAGATCGCGGCCCTGAATAGAGGTCCCGATAGACTGGCGCACCGTAATCAGGTTGGGGTAGAGCAGGCGCATGGAATCCAGCTCCGCCAGCACCTCGGTAAAGGTGTAATAGCCCCCCATGCTGCCGTATTCGAACCCTTCCACGGGATAGGTGGCCTTCATGCTGCGCTGCAGGTCCCGCATTTGCTCATCGGGGATCCGCACGTTTTCCAGATAATGGGCGGTCATATCTTCGATGAGCACCTGATGATCAACCCCCTGGCGTCGAATCAGCTGGTACTGCTCCGGGTTGAGAACCACCTCCAGTTTTCCGTCGCGGTGGTGGGCGTGGTCCAGCCCCAGACCGGCTTCCTGAAGTGAGACAAGCTCCTGAGGCGATTTAAAATTGAGCAGCACCTGCCGGTAGGGACCGGGGGCGTCCTGGGCAAACAGGCTCCCGCCAGACAGTGCGGCGACCAAGATCAGCATTAAAACCAGTGGAACGGAGAAGAAGTGCCGGTGGGCTATCATTATTAAATCCTTTCGCGATGAAGACCGAGGGTAATACGTTTACGGTTAAGACTTTGAGATCAGGTAGTAGGCTGTCAATCATATTTAGTCTATTTGTGACCTCTGGACCGTCACCCCGGTATGCTTTT
>JAGRBF010000275.1 GCA_020434205.1 Calditrichota bacterium
CACGGGGAAACAGCACGGGAAAATCAGATTACCGCGGTGGGTTTTTACGGCAATCGTTTGCGGGTCGGATACGGTTCGATGGGCGGGTGGGACCCTTTCGGTCCCGAGCGAATGATCACCCGTTCCAGCGGCAACGTCCTCTATGAGGTCAACGGTAAATCCGCCCTGGCCCTCTATAAAACCTATCTCGGGGAACACGCCGAGGGGCTTCCCGGTACCGGGCTGCTCTTTCCCCTGAGCATCCGTCGCAAAAATGAGGAAAACTGGCTGGTGCGCACCATTCTGGCCGCGGACGAGGAAACCCAAAGCCTCACCTTCGCCGGAGACGTTCCCGAGGGAGCCCGGGCCCGCCTGATGCGCGCCAATTTTGACCGTCTGGTGGACGGGGCCTATTCGGCGGCGGAGATCAGCAACGTGGAACAGCAGAAAAGCGACTTTGCCCTTTTGATCAGCTGCGTCGGGCGAAGAATGGTGCTAAACTGGCGGGTCGAAGATGAAATCGAAGCGGTTCGCGAGGTATTCGGCAGCGACACTGCCCTGGCGGGGTTTTATTCCTACGGTGAAATTTCCCCCTTCGAACGGAACGCGGTCTGCGAGCTTCACAACCAAACGATGACCATAACCACTTTCAACGAAATCTGATGGAAAACCTGCACCGCATCCTGCAACGCCAACTCAAACGCACCCTCGGAGATCCGGACAGCCTGCCGGAGCCGGTGCAGCGTTTTCTGCAGATCGTTAACGAGACCTATCATCAGGCGGACAACGACCGCAAAATGCTGGAGCGTTCTCTGGAGATTAGCGCCCAGGAAATTTCCCAGATAAATTCCGAGCTGCAGGCCGTTTTTCAGGCCTTGCCGGACCTGTTTCTGCAACTGGACCGCCACGGCGTTATCCTCAATCTCAAAAACGGCAACAATCCGGATTATCCCTGGCTGGCGGAAAGGTTTATCGGCAAATCCATCGCGGAATTTCCCCTTCCCCACCTCGCCCACCAGTTTGACGCTAACCGGGTGACGCTGCGGGAACACCACACTTCTCTCACCATTGAACAGAATTACACCAGCGGGGACAAAGCCCTTTTTTACGAGGCCCGTTTTATTCCGCTTCTGGAAGACCAGACCATCATTATTGTTCGCGATATTACCGAACGCAAGTTGTTCGAGGAAGAACAGGTCCGCCTGGTGACCAAGCTGGAGGAAGCCAACCGGGCCAAAAGCCAGTTTCTGGCCAACATCAGCCATGAGGTTCGCACCCCCATGAACGGGGTCTGCGGCATGCTGGATCTGGCCCTGGAAACCGAGCTGAACTTCGAGCAGCGCGACTACCTGGCCACCGCCAATAATTCCGCCCGGGATATGCTGGCTATCCTGAACGATTTGCTGGACTTCTCCAAAATCGAGGCCGGCAAGCTGGAGCTGGAAAAAATTGAGTTTAACCTCTACGAGCTCATTGCCCAGTTGGTCAAACAATTTGCCGGAACCGCCCATACCAAGGATCTGGAGCTGGCTTACTGGATCGGAGACAATGTCCCGGTTTTTCTGATTGGGGATCCGGTGCGCCTGAAGCAGGTGCTGGTTAACCTGATCGGCAACGCCATCAAGT
>JAGRBF010000276.1 GCA_020434205.1 Calditrichota bacterium
TACTGGTCGCTACTCGCTGCTCGCTGCTCGCTGATCGCTACTCGCTGATCGCTGATCGCTACTCGCTACTCGCTGATCGCTACTCGCTGCTCGCTGCTCGCCAATCGCTGCTCGCTGCTCGCAGTTTTTTCCCCGTTGCTTCACTGGTTCGTTTTGTTAAATTGGCCGTCGCCGGAAACAATGCGCAGAATCCGGGTATAATCAACCCGGTCGGCTCACCAATTTACCGGCTGATTCCGTTTGAAGAATCCGGTTTCCTACGTTTGGGGCCGGTGTCCTTAACAAAAAGGAAAAACCCATGGCGACAGCAACGCTGGCTAAAATGCAAAAAATGTTGAAGGGGATCGTTCCCGATATCGAACTGGCCTACAAGGCGGAACTGGTGGACGAAATCCTGGAACTGAAGCGGGAAAAAGGGGCCATCATTTTGGGTCATAACTACATGGAGCCCGCCCTGTACCATACCATCCCCGATGTGGTGGGGGATTCTCTGGAATTGAGCCGCAAAGCCGCCGAGGCCAAAGAGGACATCATCGTTTTTTGCGGGGTGCGCTTTATGGCCGAAACCGCCAAGATCCTCAGCCCCGAAAAGACCGTTCTGCTGCCTGCCAAAGTTGCCGGTTGTTCCCTGGCCTCCAGCATTACCGCTGCCGATGTGCGGGAGCTTAAGGCCCGTTATCCCGGGGTGCCGGTGGTTACCTACATCAATACTTACGCGGATGTGAAAGCCGAAACGGATATCTGCTGCACCTCCGGAAATGCCGTGGCGGTGGTGGAATCCCTGCCTGGCGATTCGGTGATTTTTATCCCGGACGAATACCTGGCCAAAAACGTGGCCCGCGAAACCGGCAAACATATTATTTTCCCCAGCAAAAGGGCTATAAATGATCCGGACAATCAACTCGATGTCCAGATGGTCGGCTGGCGCGGTCGCTGTGAAGTGCACGACCAGTTTACCCCGCAGGATGTGGAAAACGTACGCAAACAATTTCCCGACGTGGTGGTGCTGGCCCATCCGGAATGCCCCCCGGAAGTGGTGGAAGCCGCCGATTTTTCCGGCAGCACCACCGCCATGGTCAAATACGTCCAGGCCACCAACGCCCCCCGCTACCTGATGCTGACCGAATGCAGCATGGCCGACAACATCGTGGCCGCCAATCCGGAGAAAGAAATGGTGGGATTGTGCAGCATTCGCTGTCCGCACATGAACGAAATTACCCTGGAGGAAACCCGGGACGCCCTGAAATTTATGCAGTATCAGATTGAGGTTCCCGAGGAAATTCGCAAGCCGGCCTATCGCGCGGTGGAACGGATGCTGGCGATCGGGTAATGGCGACTATGGATACCCATCTTCAATGTGATGTGCTGATTATCGGCTGCGGCATCGCGGGCGGGATTGCCGCCCTCCGCCTGGCGGAATGGGGCCTGGATGTGGTGGTGGTTACCCAGGCCGGCGACCCTCTGGAAAGCAATACCTATTACGCTCAGGGCGGCATCATTTACCGGGGCGAGGACGATTCGCCGGAAAAGCTGGGCGAGGATATCCACCGTGCCGGAGCCGGGGATTGTAATCCCACTGCCGTCAAAATTCTCTCTGAAGAGGGTCCCCGCCTGGTTCGGGAAATCCTGATGGACAAGCTGGGGGTGGTTTTTGACCGCGATGAGGCGGGAAACCTCTCCCTGGGGCGGGAAGGCGGCCATTCCATGCCGCGTATCCTGCACGTGGCCGATAAAACCGGCAAAGCCATTCAGGAAAAACTCATTGAAGGACTGGCCGCTTCCCCCAATATCAAACTGCTGCGCGGCTTTACCGCCATAGACCTGCTGACCCCTTCCCACCATTCCCAGAACCGCCTGGCGGTTTACGATCCGGTTTCCTGCGCCGGCGCTTATTTGCTGGACCACAGCAGCAATGAGGTGATCTGCTGCCTGGCCGGCAAAACGGTCCTGGCCACCGGGGGATTAGGGCAGATTTTCCTGCGAACCAGCAATCCCGCCGGAGCCCGCGGCGACGGGTTTGCCATGGCCTACCGGGCCGGGGCGCGCCTGATCAATTGCGAATACATTCAGTTCCATCCTACCACCTTTCACCATCGCCATGCCCCGCATTTTCTGATCTCCGAGGCGGTTCGTGGGGCCGGGGCGCGTTTGATCAACGATCGCGGGGAGCCCTTTATGCGCAAATACGCCCCGGAATGGCAGGATCTGGCCCCCCGGGATGTGGTGGCGCGCGGAATCCACGAGGAAATGCAGATTAACGACGTGCCCAATCTGTATCTGGACATGGCCTCCTATTTGTCCGCGGAGGATATTCAAACCAAATTTCCCACCATTTATCAAACCTGCCTTTCCTACAATATCGACGCCACCCGCGAGCCGATTCCCATTGTCCCGGCCGCCCATTATTCCTGCGGGGGGATTTGGGTGGACGACTGTGGCAAAACCACCATCGACCACCTTTATGCCGTGGGAGAAGTGGCCTGCACCGGCTTACACGGGGCCAACCGTTTGGCCAGCACCTCATTGCTGGAAGGGTTGGTATGGGGGGACCGGGCCGCTTTTTCCATCCGAAAAACCCTGGATCGCGACGTCCGCCCCCGCAAATCCGATTACCCGTCGTGGGTGGTAACCGGCGACGATATCCCGGACCCGACCCTGATAAGCCAGGATATGCAGGCCATCAAAAATATTATGTGGAATTATGTCGGTTTGGTGAGAACCACCCCGCGTTTGGTGCGGGCGCTGCGGGAATTGCGCAACCTGGAGAACGAAATCGAGCAGTTTTACCGGACCTCGCGGCTGAACGACAGTTTGGTGGGGCTGCGCAACGCGGTGCGGACCGCCATCATCATCACCCTGGCCGCATGGCGCAACAAAACCAGCCGCGGCTGCCATTACCGGGAGTAGGGGACTGAATGATCCTTAGACTGAAAGATCCTAGACTGAAAGATCCTTAGACTGAAAGATCCTTAGACTGAAAGATCCTTAGACTGAATGATCCTTAGACTGAATGATTTTTAGATCCTGGTAGCAAGACAGTCTACCGGACAATGGAAACTTAGGATCTAAAATTCAAAGGATCAAAGGATCAAAGGATCAAAGGATCAAGGGATCAAAGGATCAAAGGATCAAAGGATCAAAGGATCAAAGGATCAAAGTCGTTATCATCTTTTAGTCCTCAGGTTCTGAAAAAAGGCCTTCCCCAGCAGAGCAACCCCCAATCCCGCGTAATCGGCGATCAAATCCTTCCAACTGAACCCCTCGACCAGCTGATCCCGATATGGAACAAGACCATCCCGGATCTCCCATCCGATAGCCAGCAGCGAAAAAATCAGCACGGAAATCCACAGCGACTTGCGGCGCAGCAGGAAAAACAGGGCCGCAGCCAGAATGATCGCCAGTAAAAAATGCTCCGGTTTATCGTAGGGCAGCACCGTTCCGCTGGTGCTGAACCAGCGGTCGAGTTGCCAGTCTTTGAATTTGATAGGCACGCTTTCTCCTTATTTCATCAGGACCATCCGGCGCACTGCCCGGAAAGATCCGCTTTCCACCAGATAATAATAGGTGCCGCTGGGGAATCCAAGCCCATCGAAAGGTAGACTGTGGTGCCCCGGGCCAAAGTGGCGGTCCGCCACCCGGGCTACCTCTTGCCCCAATAGGTTAAATACCCGCAACCGCACCGGCGCCGCCTGCGGCAGATAAAATGCCAGACGCGTTTCCGGATTGAAGGGGTTGGGGTAATTCTGATAGAGCACCGGAGATTCCGGCAGCCCGGCCCCGGCAGGGGCGCCGATCCCAACCGCAGGGTTGATCAAAACTTCGATGCGCAGGCTGGTGGCCAGCGAAGGATGAGCGGAGACGCTCAGGCTGCCGGTGCCGCTCATATCCAGGGAAAACTGCTGGCCGTCCACATTGTCGGTGATGCGAAAGCTGCCCAGGCTGTCCAGCAGAACACGGTCCCAGCTTACCACAATGGGACCGCCACCGCTTTCCGCGGCATAACGCATCACGAAGGTTTTCAGGGAAAGCGAATTGTCGCGGACATCGGTGAGATACTCGTCCCCAACCCCGTCGAAGCGGGCGTCGAAGGCACCTGGTGGAGCAGCGGGCGGGGCCAGGCTGTCCAAACCGGGATCGAAGGAATCGCTGCCGGAGGGATCCACCCCCAGGCGCAACATATCCTGATTGCTACCGTCCTCCACGGCAATCGCCACGGTAAAAGCCTGGGAATACAGGGCTCCGGAAATCATCAGCAGGCAGATCATTGCCGCTGCGCCCAGATGAAAGGAAAATCGAAGGTCTGTCATTTTTGTCTCCCTTCCCGCCGGGGCGGGAAGTTGCTTCGGTTGTCGGATTATTTCAGCAAAATCATTTTTTTGATGGTATGATGCCGGCCGCTCACCACCCGGTAAAAATACAGGCCGCTGGCCACCCGCGCACCGGCCTCGTTGGCGCCTTGCCAGACCACCCGGTGTTCCCCGGCCTCAAAAGTCCCGGAAACCAGAGTTCGAACCCGCTGACCGATTACGTTAAAAATCTCAATGTCCACCCGGGCATCCTCGGGGAGGTCAAAGCGAATCTCAGTGGACGGATTAAACGGGTTGGGGTAATTCTGGTATACCGCAAAACGGGTGGGCAACACCGCCTCCTTGCGAAGCTGAAGCCGGTTGATGCGGTTATCGCTTAACTGAATGGGCCGGTCGCCCTCCACGGGAAAAGTTTCCGCTACCCGATCGTCAATGAGGGCTGCCAATACGTAGCGGAATTTGCCAGTATTAGAGGCGGCCGGGGGTGTCTCCTCTATTTCGCTTTCAGTCAGGCGGTCGCTATTGGCCAGGGTAATGGTCAGGGGAAAATGTTCGGCGCGCAGCAAAATGGTTTCCCCGGCTGCTTCACTGGTTGCCAGATCTCCCTCAAAACGCGCATCCAGTTGGGTAATGCCACCCGAGGGGGCAGGGGGGAGGTGAAAATGCTGTACTACCCGGTCGCGAAGCGCTTCCGCCGAAAGGTGGGTGTCCCCGGAATTTTCGCCCTTGTTGACCGGATGGGCCGGCCCGGCCCCGGCCAGCCCCATTTTTTGAGCGGCCTGCTGATAATCTACTGCCAGAAAGAGGGTGCGCTGCAGGCCCCCGGCGTCGGTAATGGTGAGAGCCGGGAAATCGGCCACCGGCTCGGGGGCGCCTTTGGCCAGCGCCGGAGCAAAGGGCGCAATAGTGGCCGGCAGGGTAATTTGCCCGGCCGCGGTAGCGCGAATCCAGTAACCCTTGCCGCTTTCCAGTTGGGTGGCCGGATAGAGGGCCCCGTTAAAGCCGTAAATGGTGCCGGAAAGGATAATGCCCCCCGGATCGAGGATGCTGTCCACCGGTACCGGGGTGGAGCCGCTGCTAAACAGATTCCATCCCGCTTCCAGATCCACCGTAAGGTTCTCGGCCGGGAAACCGCTAAGGGCAACGCTCTCTGCCTGCGGAAATTCCAGAAAATATCCGGCGCCTAAACTCAGGCTCTCCGCGGCAAAATAATCGCCGTTTGCATAACCCTGCAAACTACCGCTTACCGCGTTGGGAAAAAGATTCTGGTAGTGACCGTTTTCTACCGTCAGCGGAAGGCCCAGCAAATTCCAGCCCCCCCGCACCGCCACGGTGGCCGCGGTTACCTCGATCATGGGATTGTCCAGAGGGTTGCCGCCCAGGTAAAAAAAGCCGCTGCTGTTCCCGGGCAGGTTTGCGCGCCGGGCCACAGTACCGCTTCCCGGGAGGTGATTACCCGGGAGGTCAAAGGTTGAACCGTCCGCGGAATGCAGAATGCGCAGCGAGGCGGGGTCCAGAATACCGGTCTGACCCTGGCCGTCCACGCTCAGTTCGATACTGCCGCCGTTCAGGCTGCTGCCCGCCATCTCCCAGAACATTTGCGAGCGGCGATCCACCGGATAGCCGTTGTCCGAGAGGGGATCAATATTTTCCGAATAGACCCCACCTGCGCTGTGGGACAAAATCAGCATCCCGGCGGTGGTAGGCGCAGCGGTGAAATTTACCGAAACCGGCCGGTAGGCGGCATCCGACCCGATGGGGAAGTCTCTGCTGCCGGTGGTGGTGCTGATAAAGCGGCCCAGCTTACCAACCACCCGGCCGTTGCTGTGTATCAGAGTGCCTTCGGAGCTGCTACCGAGAAAGAGGGTATTGTTATGGGTAAGGATATCACTGCTGTTCATTAGCAAAGCTTGGGAGACCACCAGATCGGCGCCCAGATGCACTACACCGCCGCTTTTGGCGATGTTGAGGGTGGCCACCGTTTCGCCGGCGGTATTGGTCAGTTGCTGCTCGCTACCGCCTGCGAGGGTGAGGGTGCCTTCCCCGGCAAAATCCCCCCGAATATCGAGATCCCCGCCCAAAACCATTTCCGAAGCCCCGTGAAGCCGCAGGGTATTGCCCGGGCCCACCTGCACCGAAATTTGCCCCGGCGCGGGCAGGGACATCAGGGCAAGGGCCAAAATCCATGTTCTGAAAATCATGATTGTTCCTTTTCCTTGAGGATGTCCCTATTTCTTTTCCAGTTCTTCGATGCGTTTTTGGAGCACCTCGATCATTTTTTGTTGCTCCTGGATAGCCGAGGTCAGGATGGGGATCAGGCTGATGTAGTTGACCGCTTCAAAATCCAGCCCCTGTTGGCCGGTTGCCTCGACCATTTCTTCTTCAAAAGGCTGGAAACTGTGTTGCACCTGATCGGGCAGCACCATCTTGACCTCATCCGCCACAAATCCCACCTGCTCCCCTTCGGGGAGGTTCATGTAATCGTATTGGCTGCGATCGTAGCGGTAACGGGTGGGGCGCAGGCGCATCACCGTTGCCAGACCATCCTGATATGCGCTGATTTGGTTCTTCAGTCTGCGATCGGAAGGCAGGTAGGAACCGGTGCAATAAACGTTGCCGCTGGCATAAACCGCATATCCGCTGCTCGTCGGGGCGAAGGCGTACACCCCGTAATTGGCATTGGATGCCCCGGAAGCATAGGCGTAAATCCCGTAAGAGAGGTAGGCATCGCTATCGGTGGAAATGCCGTAAAAATTGTAGAGCCGGGGAAATCCGGTATTGGCCGACTGGCTCAGGTTGGCACGAACCCCGTAATTGTAGGTTGTGCTGGCGGTGGTGGGCCGGTTCCCGGTGAGGTTGATCCCGCGGGTGCTGTTATCGGCATTGATGTCCAGGGTATAGCTGGGGGTGGCGTCGTTGATTCCCACCCGGCCCCGGGCGTTGACGGTCATGAGGTTGCCGGTCAGGTTGTTGTAGATATGATAATTGGCGGAAGAGGTGTCGGTATCGCCCCGGGCGGCAATTTCCCAATATCCGCTGTTGATGGTGTTGTCCATGGTAATCCGGGAAAAATCATACTGACTTTCGGTGAGTTTGATTTGCCCGAAGCCGGTACTGGAGTTGGTTTCCACATGGAATTTGGCTTCCGGAGTCCGGGTGCCGATCCCCACCCGCTGCTGCCCGGCCAGGCCGATATGGAGCACCGGCAGATTATCACCGATATAAGTAAAAGCATCGCTGGTGTCGTTGTATTGAATGCCCCAGTTCGGGAAAGATGGGGAATGGGCGACCAGCATGCGCAGGGAATTATTGGTGCCGGAGTTAAACATCTGGATCATCGGGGCATTGGCCCCGCTGGTGCTGGCAAAACGAATAGAGGCCTGATCGTCGTTGAAGTAGAGGTCCCCATCGGTGCCGTTAACCTGAAATTTGTCCCCGTCGCCAACCGTAAAGGTCGAAACCGGGGTGGCATCGCCGATTCCCACTCGCCCGCCGGTGTAATACAAATTCCCGCCGCCGGCGCTGGTCCAGGGGCTCACGTTGGGAAGATTGGTCAGTCCCGAACCGTCCCCCTGAAAGTTGGTGGCGGATACAGTGCCGGCTACGTCCAGGGTGTTGCCCGGGGTGGCGGTGCCGATCCCGACCCGCCCGTTTCCTTCTACCTGGAAAAGGGTGTCGCCGGTGCTGGAGACCAGACTAAAGGCCTCTCCCGCAGCGCTGCTATGAGATGATTTTCCCACCGTTTTGGAACTGGTAGCGGAGGACTGCGCCGTTTTTTCGGCAATTGAAGGCGGGGAGGATTTGGTTTTCTCCTGGCCAAAGAGCGGGGCTGTCCATAGCATAACGAAAATGCCGAAAAGCGCGAGACAGAAAGCTCCATGCCTGGAAATACTGTTTTGGAAAGGAAGAAACATGGTCATTCTCCTGAGTATTGGTGACGAGATGGTCGGTTGGTTGGGTTACCCATACGAGCTCTTTTCCCGGCAAAATTTCTCAAGGAATTCGCGCGGTTTAAAAATTCCCCGTTGGAAGGGCACCCTCTTGAGGGGAACATAAAGATTGACGAGGGTAGTAGTACCGCATGAAGATGTAGGCGGTTAGGGGAGAGTCTGTTGATGCTAAAAAAGTTGGGTCCTCAGAGCAGGAACGAACCTCTCTTAGGCCATATTGCGCGTTGCAGAGAACGATAAATATGGGGTCTTGGTTGCTCCCTTTCCTGGGCGTTTTTGGAACGTTTCTTCATTTTACCGGTTGACACAAGGACGAAAGTGATACTATATTTGGTATCACTGTGCTCTGTGAGGCAATTTTTAATGACGCCGTTAATTGTTTTAGATACCAATGTCCTTGTCTCTGGCTTGTGCCGGAGGAAAGGCTCAGATAGTTACCGGATACTGCGTGGTATTCAAAAAAGGGAAATTCCCGTCGCTCTTACTCAAAAGTTATGTTCTGAATATGAAGCCGTTTTGAATCGACCCGCGATTATAAAATTGACGGGTATACAGAATCGGGAAATTGATACCATCATTGACGGCTTGATTGCCTTGGCTCAATTGGCTGAAACCCATTATTTGTGGCGGCCAAACTTAACTGATGAAAATGATAATTTTGTTCTTGAAGCGGCGGTTGCAACAGGTGCCCTGATTGTGACCCAAAACCTCAAAGATTTCCAGGGTGGGGAGTTGAGATTTCCTGAGCTTCAGGTTTTTACCCCAACTCAGTTTAATCAGTTGTATTTGTAAAGAGAGGAACCTTGAGATGAGCGCAATGTCGATTCGCATTCCGGAAGAACTCAAAGATAAAGCCATGCAGTTGGCCAGGAAAAATAACATCTCCTTTAACAGCCTTGTGAATCACTGGTTACGCGCCGCGGTTATGCAGGATGAAACCCTGGAATGGATGAGGAGCCGCTTAAATGGTAAGGATCCTGAAGCGTTGATTGCCCAATTCGGCAAGTTTCTGGAGCAGACCCAACCTGGAGAAGAACCGTCGCCGGAAGAGATAAAGAAAGCCATGCGGTAAAAAGACAGCCATCGTCCTTCCTGGACCCCGGGGCAAGCCCGGGGTGACCAGTAAAAACGCAAAGAGCCCGCTTCATTTTGAAGCGGGCTCTTTTTTGTGCTCCGGAGGAGGGATTTGAACCCCCGACCAAGTGGTTAACAGCCACCTGCTCTACCACTGAGCTACTCCGGAAGCTTTATAGCACCAAATCCGATGCTGTTTTCATAAAGCGGGCTAAATATAGATCCAACCAGCGGTTCTGTCAATAGAAAAAGGAAAAAAATATCGGGAAAAAGAATCAATCTCTTTCCCGATTTTTTAAATGAGGACGTTAAGCCGTTGTTCAGGCTTTTTTGCTGCTTTTGCGTGTGGTGCTTTTGGCAGCAGCCTTCTTTTTGGCCGGGCTCTTTTTCTTTTCAGCGGGATATTCCACTTCCGCAACCGAATTGTAGGAGCCAAACTCGTTGAGGATGGTATCGGAACCGCCGTCGTTGAGCCACTCGTTCCCGTCCACCAGGTAGCGGAACTGGTAATGGCCTGCTGCCAGCGGCATTTCGGCTTTCCAAACCCCACCGCGGCTTTTTTTCATGGGGTTGGCACTGCTGCTCCAGTTGTTGAACTCACCAACCAGAACCACGTTGTTGGCCTCGGGAAGTTCCAGCTCAAAGCTGACTTTCCTGGACCGGGGACTTACTTTAATCATTTTACTGCTCCTTCTAAATATGTTATTTTGTTATCAGACCTCTATTGGCATTCAATTTCGGTAAAAATTGAAACAGAGATGGAATCTTAATACGGTTTTTCGACCTATTGCAAAGAAAATTTATTTTTTACCAGTACTTCAGATCTTTACCAGACCTTTTTTTCTTAAAATGCAGGCCGTTTTGGGGCAATTTGCTGCTATATTGCCAGCTCAACCTCAGTTTTATGATCGTTTTTTGATTTTAGTGAAAATAACAAATTCCTTTTCAAAGCTAAAACAAGGATTATTCATATCATGGTGCGCATTAACCGCGTTTATACCAGGACCGGCGACAAAGGAAAAACCCGCCTTGCGGGAGGGCAGGAAATCGATAAAACCGCGGCGCGGATCGAGGCTTACGGCACGGTCGATGAACTGAATGCCTGCCTGGGGCTGGTTGGAGAGGGGATGAAGACTTCGGTGTCTTATGCTTCCCTACACGTTCAGGTTAAACGCATTCAAAATGAATTGTTTAATCTGGGTTCGCAACTGGCGGTATTGCCCGAGGACCGGATGGCGGGCACCCCGGTTGTCGCTCAGGCGGACGTCGACCGCCTGGAACGGGAAATGGATGCCATGAATGAGAACCTCCCGGCCCTGACCTCCTTTATTCTACCCGGCGGCGGGGAAGTCTCGGCACGCCTTCACCTTGCCCGAACGGTATGCCGCCGCGCCGAACGCCGTACCATCGCCCTGGCCGCACAAGAAACGCTGGATGGCACGGAAATTCCCTATCTGAACCGTTTGTCCGACTGGTT
>JAGRBF010000277.1 GCA_020434205.1 Calditrichota bacterium
CCGGTCTATCCGGATCGCGTTGCAGATCCCGATCCCCGGGAAGGGAGCGTGGTGGTAGCCGTAAAAGCCAGCGGAATATGCCGGAGCGATTGGCACGGCTGGATGGGCCACGATGCCGATATTCGGGAGCTGCCTCACGTGCCCGGCCATGAGCTGGCCGGGGAGATCGCCGCCGTTGGCAAGGGGGTGCGCGGTTTTCGGGTCGGGGATCGGGTAACGGTTCCCTTCGTGGCCGGGTGCGGGGTTTGCCCGGATTGCCGGGAGGGAAATCCCCAGGTTTGCCCGGACCAGTCCCAACCCGGATTTACCCACTGGGGCTCCTTTGCCGAATACGTCCGTATCGACTATGCCGAGAGCAACCTGGTGCACATTCCCGATGCGTTGGATTTCGAGAGCGCGGCCATCCTGGGATGCCGCTTCAGCACCGCTTTCCGGGCTACCCTGGTTCAGGGAGCGGCTCAGGCCGGTCAATGGGTGGTGGTTTTCGGATGCGGCGGGGTGGGGCTTTCGGCAATCATGATCGCCGCTGCCCGGCAGGCCCGGGTAATTGCGGTGGACATCCGGCCGGAAGCCCTGGCGCTGGCCGCGAGGTTGGGCGCAGAGGTGCTCCTGCAAACCGGAGAAGGAGAGGTGCGGGAAGCCATTTACCAAAACACCGGCCGGGGGGCTCACCTCACCATTGATGCCCTGGGCAAAGCCTCTGTTTGCCGGGAAGCTATCGAATCTCTTCGTCGCGGGGGGCGGCATGTTCAGGTTGGTCTTCTGGCCGGCGCGGATTTCCAGCCCCGTTTGCCGATGGAACGGGTGATTTCCCGGGAGTTGCAAATTTTGGGCAGTCATGGCATGCAGGCCGGGCATTTTCCGCAAATGCTGGAGATGATCTCCGCCGGTCAGCTGGCCCCGGAAAAGCTGATTACCCGGCGAATCGCCCTGGAAGAGGTGCCGCCCATTCTGACCGGGATGGACGACTTTGCCGCTCCGGGGGTGACCGTGATAAACCGTTTTTAAACGCTTTCCCGGAAATTCTCCCGGTCCCCCTCAATTTCCGGCACCGGAAGAAGAATAGATCCTTTTATTTGATCAGCACCATTTCCTTCACCTGGGCAAAAGCCCCCGCCTTGATGCGGTAGAAGTAAAAGCCGCTCTCCAGATTCAACGCGTCGAACCGAACCCGATGATCTCCGGTTGTTTGCCGGCCGTTTACCAGCACCGCCACCTCCTGGCCCAGAGCATCGTAAACCCGTAAATCCACCGCGGTGGCCTCGGGAAGGGTATAGGCGATGGTGGTCGACGGGTTGAAGGGATTGGGGTAGTTCTGATTCAGTTGGAAACCTTCCGGTTGCCCGGAATTGTCGCGCAGCCCGGTTGGGGCGTCGATCCCCACCGTAAAAAGGCCGTCGTAGCCACCGGTGGCGGTGTTTTCGGTGAGGTCGATCATCAGATGAGTGAGGTCCTGATTGCGGAAAATCCCATCGTTGCTGTTGTTAGTGGTGTTTTGTCCTCTGCCCGAGTAGAGCGGGGTGTTGTAGACCGCCTCGGTAATGGCCTCCGGGAAGGCAAATTGCGAGGTAACGTAGGTGAAGGCGTTCAGGCGCACTTTGAAGTGAATATGGGTGGCGCGCCCCGAATACCATCCGGGATAGCTGGTGGTAAAGGTGCATTGGCCGTTGGCGTCGGTAACCTGGGTGCCCCGCATAAAGTCCTGACCCACCGTATTCCCGCCGGGCTGAACGTATCCGGAATACAGACCGTCCTTGTCGCAATGCCAGGCATCTACAAACGCATTGGGGATGGGATTACAATTGGCGTCGATAACGCTGAAGGTCATGTCCAAACGGATGCCGTCGTGGAAATCGCCGGTTCCGCTGTCGGTGCGGATGTCCGGGCGAAAAAGATTGGGGTTGAAGTAATAGGGACCTTCGGTGAGGGCGGTGGTTAGCCAGCACACCCCGTCGGTTTTGGCGGAGCCGCCGGCGGCCTTCACGGATTTGGGCAGGGAAATCAGGGAGCCCAGCCCCACAACCCCCAGCCCCTTCAGAAGATCTCTTCTTTTCA
>JAGRBF010000278.1:0-10180 GCA_020434205.1 Calditrichota bacterium
AACATCGGCGGACAGCTGGGCCGCAATATCCGGGAATTGGTCACCGACAGCACCGACCGCGATGCTATTTACAACACCCTTTCCAAAAACGGCGCCTGGAAGGGGGAAGTAGACGTTCTCTCCAGATCCGGAAAAATTATCCCGGTATTTTTATCGGCGGTATTGATCCTCAACAATATGCGCAAAATTATTGGGATGCTGGTGGTTTTCCGGGATATCGGCGAGGAAAAAGCGCGCAAGAAGGAGCTTATCGAGGCCAAGGAAGCCGCAGAAAGCGCCGCGCGCACCAAGTCTGAATTTTTGGCAACCATGAGCCACGAAATCCGCACCCCCATGAACGGGGTCATCGGGATGACCAACCTCCTTTTGGAAACCGAGCTCAGCGCCGAGCAGCAGGAGTATCTGGAAACCCTGAGATCCAGCGGTGAGAGTCTGCTCACCATTATCAACGACATTCTGGACTTCTCGAAAATCGAGGCTGGTAAAATCGAATTGGAGAAACATCCCTTCCAGCTTTCCAGTTGCGTGGAAGAGGTGGTGGATCTCCTGGCCACCAAAGCGGACGAGAAACAACTGGACCTGATGTATTATCTGGATCCCGCCTTGCCCGGGGAGGTTGTTGGGGATGTAACCCGGGTTCGCCAGATCCTGGTAAATCTGGTCGGCAACGCGATCAAATTTACCCCCAATGGGGAAATCCGGATTTATGTGGACAAAACCGGTAGCGCCAAAGCACCCCGGATGCGTTTTCGGGTCGAGGATACCGGAATTGGCATTCCGGAGGACAAGCGCGATCGTTTGTTCAAATCCTTTTCGCAGGTCGATGCCTCCACCCGCCGCAAATACGGCGGAACCGGTATGGGTCTGGCTATCAGTAAAAGGCTGACCACCCTGATGGGCGGGGAAATGGAAGTGGAAAGCGGAGAGGGCAAAGGCTCGATTTTTTCCTTTTCTCTGCCGCTGATTGCCGGACAAGCTTTGGATTCCCAAAAGGACGTTGCCGGCAAAGAGAATTTTGTTGACGGCAAATCCCTGTTGCTGGTGGTGAGCAGCAAACATCACCGCAAAATTTTGAGCCGGGTTTTAGGCGCCGCAGGCGCCAAGGTTACCCCGGTTGCATCTGGGCCGGACGCCTTTGCCAGGCTGGGTAAAGGCAATTTCGATGGCATTATCCTCGATTATGATGTTGCAACGGGAGACCCCTTCGCCTTTATTCGCGAATTGCGCGGGGGCCCGGCAGGTTCCACCCTCCCCTTGCTGATGTTCTCCTCGTTGCGGAATAGCAACCACACCCTACTGGAGTTTCCCGGAACGGTTCAGCGCATTTTGCCCAAACCCTTTCGCCACGGCCAGTTCCTGCGGGCGGTGGGAGAACTCTTCCACCAGGGACGTGGGGCGGACCCCACCCGGGCAAAGCTGGTTAAACACATCGATGAAACCATGGCCCGCAAATATCCGCTCAGCATCCTGCTGGCGGAGGACAATATGGTGAACCAAAAGCTGGCGGTGCGCATGCTGGCTAAGATGGGCTACCGCAGCGACGTGGCCGCCAACGGCCTGGAAGCCCTGAATGCCGTTAAGAGTCGCCATTATGACTTGATCCTGATGGACATGCAGATGCCGGAAATGGACGGGCTGGAAGCCACTCAGGCCATCCGCCGCCTCAAAGGCAGCGAGGGCCCGGTAATCGTCGCCCTCACCGCCAATGCCATGAGTGGGGACCGGGACCTTTGCCTGGCCTCCGGCATGGACGATTATTTGTCCAAACCGGTTTCCATTTCCGCCCTGCAGGACACCCTGCGCAAATGGGCCAAAAGCAACGATTGACGGTCAAATCTTCCTAAATCGTAGCACGCCTTGCTTTTTTCCCCAAAATAATGTTTACATTACCGGCACCTAACGCTGCCCGGTTTCCGGACCTTTTTGTCCATCCTTTTTTCCATCGGAGAATAATGATGATTGCTAAGATGTTGCTGTTGTTATCCGTTCTGACGGCCCTGCTCCTGGCTGGCTGCAATGCCCGGACCGAAGAAAAACCGGCGCCGATGCTGCCGGAGAATTTTGGTGACTACTGGTATCAGGGAAAGGCGGAATTAACCCGCTACAGCCTGGAACAGGCCCGCTACGGGGAAATCCACACCGGGGAAGCCGTGCTGATTTTCGTGACCGAAGATTTCCTGAGCGATCAGCAAATCAAGTATGAATTTGGGCCGGGGGACAACAAAGAGACCGTTCTAAAACTGAATGCCGCCCGCCATTTTTATACGGGCATCTACCCCTATTCCCTGCTCACCTCAACCTTTACCCCACTTGGCAGCGCTCATCACAAAAGCCTGAAAGTCTCTGCCTCCACCCAGGAATGGTGCGGCCATGCTTACACCCAGCTGAACCTTCGCGAAAGACAGTACCGGGTGCGCAGCCATTCCTATTTTCAAAAGGAGGGAGATCGGGATTTCGAGGTTCCCGCCGCCCTTTTGGAAGATGAAATCTGGACCCTGATCCGCCTTTCTCCGGAGAACCTTCCCACCGGCGAGATCAGCCTGATTCCGGGACTGCAGCACACCCGGCTGCGCCACCTGGACCTGCGACCTTATGCGGCCCGGGCCACCCGCACCACCACTACCGACCCGGATCTCCCGGATCAACCTTTGCAAACCTACACGGTGACGTATTCGGAAATTTCCCGCACCCTGACCATCACCTATGAAGAGGCCTTCCCCCATCGCATCCTGAAGTGGGAAGAAACCGTGCAAAGCGGCTTCGGCGATCCCAAAATTCTGACCACCAAGGCCGTTCGCACCAACAGCATGATGGCCCCCTACTGGCAGATGCATTCGGTAGCCGATTCCACCGCCCGCCGGGAGCTGGGTCTGGAGTAGATTTCTCTTTTTATCGTACCGGTTTTTCTTTACTTTTATCGATGTGTAAAATTTTAACCCGGCGATAAGAAGTTAATTTTTATGAAAAAAGTCTTTATTGAAACCTACGGTTGCCAGATGAACGTCTACGACACCGACATCGTCAAGTCGGTGTTGCTGAAAAACGGCTATCAACTGGCGGAAAACGAAGGGGAGGCCGATGTGGTCCTCCTCAACACCTGTTCGGTGCGCGACAACGCCAACCGCAAGGTATACAACCGCATTCACAACATCAAACACCGCAAAAACGGCGAGCCGGTTCACATCGGGATTCTGGGTTGCATGGCGACCAATTTTCGCAAACAGCTGCTGGAAAACCCCAAACTGCCCATCGACTTTATCGCCGGACCGGATTCCTACAAACGCCTGCCCCAACTTTTGGAGGCCCTCAACGGCAGCGCCAAAAGAAGCGACAATTTCGATGTAACCTTATCCGAATTCGAAACTTATTCGGACGTTTATCCCACCCAGACCGGTGGGGTCAATGCCTGGATTGCGGTGATGCGCGGGTGCGACAATTTTTGCACCTTTTGCGTGGTTCCCTATACCCGGGGACGGGAGCGCAGCCGGGAGCCGGTTAATATCGTCGATGAAGCCCGGCGCCTGGCCTCGGAAGGCTATCGCCAGATTACCCTTCTGGGCCAGAATGTCAATTCCTACGTTTACGAGGGAACCCGCTTTGCGGAGCTTTTGGAGCAAGTTGGTGAAGTAGACGGAATCGAACGCATTCGCTTTACCTCCCCCCACCCCAAGGACTTTCCCCGTCCCCTGCTCAAGGTTATCGCGGAAAATCCCAAAATCTGCAAACAAATTCACCTGCCCCTGCAGGCCGGCAGTACCCGGGTGCTGGACATGATGAACCGCACCTACTCCCGCCGCGAGTACGAGGACCTGGTGTTGGAGATCCGCGAGGTTTATCCGGAAATGGTTCTGACCACCGACATTATCGTGGGCTTTCCCACGGAAAGCGATGCGGAATTTCAGGAAACCCTGGAGGTAATGGAAACGGTTCAGTACGATTCGGCCTTTATCTTCAAATACTCCGAGCGCCCTCAAACCGTCGCCCAGCGCAAATTCCCCGACGATGTGCCGGAGGCTATCAAAACCGAACGGATCGTCCGCCTCAACGAGGTGCAGAAAGAACATTCCCTGATGCGCAATCGGGCCCATATCGGACAGATCCACGAGGTGTTGATCGAAGCCGAAGAGACCAAAAAGTCCAGCGAAGAAATCCAGGGCCGCAACGACGGCAACAAAATCGTTATTTTGCCGGCCGGAGATTACGGAACGGGCAATTTTGTCCGCGCCGAAATCACCGCCGCCACCACCAACGTCCTCAAAGGACGGGTGCTTTCCGTGCTTGATAAATAAACGTCAAATTTTGATTCCCAAAATTTGTGTTTGCCGTTATATTGGCAATGAGCTTTTAATCCTTTATTTGTTCAACTTAACAGGGATTTTAAGTTCTTGTATTAACCAACCGCCCCAATTGACGGCTTAAGCATCAACCGGTGGTACGAACCAGCGCAAAGGAGTACACGGGAATGTCCTGGCGCCAAACAGTTCTCTTCAGCCTTCTCCTATTTATGCCTCTGCTCGCCCAGAACCGCCCGCACGAGGTTTGGCAAAAAGCCAATAAAGCCCTTAATAATGAGCAGTTGGACGAAGCCCTGCGGCTTTATAAAAACATGCTCAACTACAGCCGTAAAACCGCCAATCGTCTTGGTGAGGTCAACGCGTTGGAGGCCATTGCCCTGGTTTATAAAAAGCAGGGCCACTATTCCCAGGCGGAATCCTATTGTCAGCAATCAATCCAGACCAAAACCCCGACCTTCCGGGCTTATTACCTGTTGGCCCAGATTGCCTTTGAGCATCACGAGAACGTTACTCTGGCCAAGGGATTTTGCCGGCAGGGTTTGCAGCGTTTTCCCCAAAATGAGGACCTGCTTTTTTACCAGGACCTGCTCATTCGCCAGCAGCCGGTGCCCAATCACACCGCCAACCGTTCCTACCACAACTCAACCTCTTCGGCAGCGACCTCTTCCACCGGATATCTGACCCGCATGGAAAAGGAAATCATCGAGGAAATGAATTTGGCCCGCACCCAACCTCGCCATTACGCCAAAAAGGTGCGCAATCTCCTGCAGTATTATCAGGCCAAACTGCTCAAGATCCCCGGGAAAATCCCGGTTCGGACCAACGAAGGCCGCAAAGCCGTGGAGGAAGCCATCGCCTTTCTGGAAAAAGTCCAGCCGGCCGGGCCCCTTTCCCCTTCCTACGGCATGAGCCTGGCCGCACGGGATCATGTAGCCGATCAATCCAAAACCGGGCAGACCGGCCATGTGGGCGGAGACGGTTCGGAACCCTTCGAACGCCTGGAACGCTACGGTTCCTGGGAAGGATTTTCCGGTGAAAATATCGCCTACGGGGACGATTCGGCAGAGATGTTTGTGATGCAACTGATTATTGATGACGGGGTGCCCAGCCGCGGTCACCGGGAGAACATGTTTAACGACCAGTTCCACTATGCCGGGGTGGCGATCGGGGAACATACCGTTTATCGCAGCATGTGCGTTATCACCTATGCCACGGGCTACAGCGACAAATAGTTCAGGCCCCTCTTTCCTTAAGAAAACGCCGCTACGGTCGATTTTTATTTGGGTGAGATTTGCTTATATTGGCGGATCAGGTCTTTTTCGATCACCCAATATCGGGAGTACCCCTTGCCGGTCCGCGAAAAGATATTCCTCCTTTTAGCCAGCATTTTTATCACCTCCCTGGTGATGGCCAACATCATCGGTATTACCAAAATTTTCACCTTCATGGGTATTGGTATTCCGGTCGGGATTATCCCCTACCCGGTTACTTTTCTGGCCACCGATCTGATCTCGGAGCTGTACGGCAGAAAACGGGCGAGCTTCGTGGTCTGGATGGGTTTCACCATGAATATTTTTATGCTGATTGTCATGACCCTCGGCTTTTATTCGCCAGCCTTCCCCCAGTGGGAAGCGAGCATTCTCAGCGGCGACAATCCTGCGGCAGTGGGCACCTTCGCCACCGTTTACGGCTATATGACCCGCGGCACCTTTGCTTCCATGGTTGCCTACCTGATCGCCCAGTTTGCCGACGTGCGGCTTTTTCATTTCTGGAAAAATTTTACCAGGGGCAAACACCTGTGGCTTCGCAACAATGCTTCCACCATGGTTTCCCAGATCGTCGACACCGTGGCGGTTATGCTGATCACCTTTCTCGGGCAAATGCCCCTATCCCAAATCTTCTGGCTAATCCTCTCCTCCTACCTTTTTAAGGTGATTTTTGCCTTGCTGGACACCCCCTTCTTCTACCTCGGGGTTCGCCTGCTGGGCCCCAGAGTAAATGATGATGAGCTCTCCCCGCCCGAGAACGCGGAAGGTTCATTCTCCCCGGAAGGATAACCTGCAAAGAGGCGCTTTAACCTGTAACCGGGCCGCTATCCGGACATCTAATCTGGGAGAAAACCAAAAGACTAACGCAAAATTCAGGAACCCCAATGGACACCTACAGCCCGGATCGGGAACGCATTCTCCAGGGAATGGACTACCCCACCTATTACGCCTTTCTGGAATCCCTGGCCGTCTCGGAAAATCCCCCTGATATTCCGGAGGGTTATACTCCTGAGCGCCTCGGCAACTGCAAACTCAATTTCCAGCGAAGCTCCCGCATCAAAAGAACCCACACCCCCTCAGAGGAAATGCAGCAACTGATCCGAAGGATCGATCAACCCCAGCTTTGGATGGTGATCACCGAAGGCTGGTGTGGCGACTCCGCTCAGTCCCTGCCTTTCATCGCCATGCTGGCCGACCTCAATCCCAACATTACCCTGCGAATCTTATTGCGGGACCGCAATGCGGACATCATGGCCCATTACCAGACCAACGGCACGATGAGCATTCCCATTCTGGCGGTTTTTGACGCCCAGAACCGGGAAGTTTTTCGCTGGGGTCCCCGCCCCGCCGAGGGGGTCGAATTGTTTACCACCCTTAAGGCAGAAGGTTTGGAAAAGGAAGCCATTCTGGAGAAGCTGCATTTGTGGTATGGTCGCAACCGCGGGAAAGCGGTGGAAGGCGAATTGGCTGCAAAAATGAAGGCCGCCCTGCCCAACGGTTGACAAGCCTGACCTCCCGGTTTAAGTTAACGATTATCGAACCTCGCCGGCCGTGCGGCGTAAAATCCTTTCAGACCTTAAAACGGGAACCTTATGATAGGCTATCGCTTCACCGATTTTGTGCCGGATATGTCCGGGAAAAGCACCTTCGAACGGCTTTTCGACCTGTTTATGCAGATCCTTACCCAGACCTCCGGTGATGTTGCGGAAACCCTGCACTGGCTTAACCTGCTCGACCGCAAATACAACCTGACCGACGAGGATTACGGGATGGGCGATTTTATCGAGGAGCTAAAGAAGCGGGGATACATCAAGGATGATGAGGAAGGCGAGGGCGGCGGTTATATCATGACCGCCAAAAGCGAGCAAACCATTCGCCAGCGCTCCCTGGAAGAGATTTTCGGCAAGCTGAAAAAGTCCCGACGCGGCAACCACCGCACCCGCTTTTCCGGTCATGGCGACGAACCCACCACCGACCGCCGCGAATACCAGTTCGGGGATCGCCTCGAACAGATCGATATGACCGATTCCCTGCGCAACGCCCAGATCCGCCATGGCATCAACGATTTTCGGATGACCGAGGAAGACCTGGAAGTTGTGGAAAACGAATATCAGGCGCAAACCTCAACCGCCTTGATGATCGACATCTCCCATTCCATGATCCTCTACGGTGAGGACCGCATCACCCCCGCCAAAAAAACCGCCATGGCCCTGGCAGAACTGATCACCCGGCGTTATCCCAAGGACACCCTGGACATCCTGGTGTTTGGCAACGATGCCTGGCAGATTGAGATCAAGGACCTTCCCTATCTGGAAGTGGGTCCCTACCACACCAACACCGTTGCCGGTCTGGAACTGGCCATGGACATCCTCAGACGGCGGAAGAATCCCAACAAACAGATTTTTATGATCACCGACGGCAAACCGACCTGCCTGAAGGAAGGCATCAAATATTACAAAAATTCCTTCGGCCTGGACCGCAAGATTATCAATCGCACCCTGCGTTTGGCCGGGCAGTGTCGCCGCCTGCAAATCCCCATCACCACCTTTATGATTGCCCGGGACCCCTATCTGCAGCAGTTCGTTCGCGAATTTACCCGGGTCAACAACGGCAAGGCTTTTTACACCAGCCTGCAGGGTATGGGCGATTATATTTTCGAAGATTACGTCCGCAATCGCCGGCGGCGGGTACGCTAGGCACCCGCCCGGCTTTTCCTACAATTCGCAGTATTCCCCGTCGTCATTCATATTGGAACAGGGGTAACGCCAATCCATCTCCTTTTCCCCAAACAGTTCGGTGGCCTCTTTGGGCCCCCAGGTCCCCGCCGGATATCCGTAAACGGGCAGGTCGGACCTGGTTTCCCAGGCTTCCTGGATGGGTTTAACGAATTTCCAGCAGGCCTCCACCGCATCTCCCCGGGCATACAGGGTGGCGTCCCCCAGCATACAATCCAGGAGGAGCCTTTCGTACGCCTGGGGCACATAGGCATCGGTGAGGTCGTCGTAGTGAAAATCCATATTGACGGTTTTCACCTCAAAGCCGCCGCCGGGAAGCTTCATATTGAATTTCATGAGGATGCCTTCGTCCGGCTGAATACGGATCACAAGTTTATTGTGATCGTAAAGGGGAATACCCTCCCGGACAAACAGGTGATGAGGGGTCTGCTTAAAGTGAATCACCACCTCGGTAACCCGGGTGGGCAGATTTTTGCCGGTGCGCACCAAAAAAGGCACCCCACTCCAGCGCCAGTTGTCGATAAAAAATTTCACGGCAACGTAGGTTTCGGTGCGGGAATCCTCCGGCACCCCGTTTTCCTGGCGATACCCGTTCACCTGATTTCCGCGAACCATGGCGGGTCGGTACTGGCCGCGCACCACACTTTCTTCGATACGGTCTACCTCCAGTGGGCGGATGGCTTCGAAGACTTTGATGGTCTCGTTGCGCACCGCGTCCGCATTAAACTTGGAGGGCGGTTCCATCCCCACCATGCCCACAATCTGCATCAGGTGATTCTGAAACATATCCCGCAAGGCCCCGGAATGGTCGTAATAGCCGCCGCGGTTTCCCACCCCGATTTTCTCGGCGGAGGTGATCTCCACATGGGAGACGTAATTGCGGTTCCACAACGGCTCAAAGATCCCGTTCCCGAATCGCAGCACCAGCAGATTCTGGACGGTTTCCTTGCCGAGATAATGATCGATCCGGAAGATCTGGGACTCATTAAAAACGGCATGCAACTGTTTGTTAAGCTTCAGGGCGCTTTCCAGATCGTATCCGAACGGCTTTTCCACGATCAGGCGTCGCCATCCCCCGTTTTGCTGCTGCAGATCCAGGGCTCCCAGATTGGTCACAATATCATTGAAGAGGCTGGGCGGGGTGGACATGTAGAATAGCACGTTGCCGCCGGTCTGGTGAGTATCCGTAATCTCCTTCAGCCGCCCGTTGAGCCGCTGATAGTCATCCGGATTTTTGATATCGATGGGTTCGTAGTAAAGCGATTGCAGGAAATGATCGATCACCTCTTTTTTGCAATCTTTGGTATTGGCAAATTCTTCGATGCCTTCCAACATACTCTGGCGGAAAACCTGATCGTCGTAGTCTCTGCGACTGGCCCCCAGAATAGCGAATTGATCCGGTAGCAGTCCCCGACGGTACAGGTTGAAGAGGCCGGGAATCAACTTGCGGCGGGTGAGGTCCCCCGAGGCGCCGAAAATGACCAGCAGGTTTTTTTCAGGTTTTTTCATCATCGGCTTATTTCCTCTTCACGGCGTGGCCGCCAAACTGGTTGCGCAAAGCGGCCAGCACCTTGTTGCCGAAGGATTCCTCCTGACGGGAGCGGAACCGGGCAAACAGCGAGGCGGTGATAATCGGTGCCGGCACGTCAAAGTCGATGGCGGCCTGAACGGTCCAGCGTCCTTCTCCGCTGTCGGAGACGTAGTCCTTGATGCCGGTGAGCTTGGGGTCGTCCGCGAAGGCCAGTTCCGCCAGTTCCAGGAGCCAGGAACGGATCACGCTGCCGTACTGCCAGACGCTGGAGATAGCCCGCAGATCCAGATCGAAAGGCGATTTTTCCATGATCTCAAAACCCTCCGCATAAGCCTGCATCATCCCGTATTC
>JAGRBF010000278.1:10279-11663 GCA_020434205.1 Calditrichota bacterium
TCCACGTGGGCGCAGGCTTCCGCATCCCCGCCGGACATCAGGCAGTAGCCGTTGTCCAGGCCCCAGACGCCGCCGCTAACCCCGCAATCGACATAGTGAATGCCGTTCTCAGCCAGGCTTTCGCCGCGGGCCTGGGTATCGTGCCAGTTGGAATTGCCCCCGTCGATCAGGATGTCGTTTTTACTCAGCATCGGTTTCAGCGCTTCGATGGTGCCTTCCACCGGCTTCCCGGCAGGGACCATCATCCACAGAACTTTGCGTTGGGGAAGTTTGGCGACCAATTCCTCCAGGGAAGCCGCACCCTCGGCGCCTTTGGCCACCACTTTGGCCACCGCCTCTTCGCTGCGATCGTATGCGACAACTTCGTGACCGTTTTTCAAGAGCCGCAGCACCATGTTGCCGCCCATTTTGCCCAAACCGATAAAACCGATTTTCATGAATACTCCTTATCTGTTTTGATGAGATGCCTTGGGAAAAAAGTGAATCCGTTCCGCCACCACCGGGGTGACGAATGGGAATATGCGGGAAATCAGGAGCGCCGCAGAACTTCCGGGCCATTCTCTCCGGCGACCACCACCTCGGTTGCCAGGCCGATAAAAAGGCCGTGCTCCACAATGCCGGCGCGCTGGCTCAGAGAAAGCGCCAATCTTTCCGGATCGTGGATCAGCCCAAAGTTCGCATCCAGAATGTAGTTGCCTTCATCGGTGAGGTAAGGTTCGCCTTCAGCTTCCCGGAGTTTGACCGTGGCACCCAGATCCGCTAAAAAGATCCGCTCCAGGTCCACCGCAAAACGCAGCACTTCCACCGGCACCGGCCAGTGTTTGCCCAATTGGGAGGAGATTTTGGAGGGATCGACAATGATGATATTCTTGAGGCTGGCCTGAGCCAGGACTTTTTCGCGCAGCAGGGCTCCGCCTCCGCCTTTGATCAGGTCCAGGCGGGGATTAACCTCGTCGGCCCCGTCGATGGTGATGTCGATGCGCTGGCAATCCCGGAAGGTTACCAGCGGGATGCCCAGCGAGGTGGCCAGGCTGGCCGTTTCTTCCGAACTGGGGATGGCTACGATGTCCTGAAGATCTCCGCTGCGCAGTCGTTCGCCAATGCGCAGGGTCGCGTATTTGGCGGTACTGCCGCTGCCCAGGCCTATCACCATGCCCGAGGCAGGCATATTCCCAGCGAATATACCTGCCTGCTCCTTCAATTTTTCGCGCGATATCCTGTCCACCTAAACCTGCTCCGCCAGGCGCATCAGGGTTTCGTCGACCCGCTTCTTCAGATGCAGGCTCAGCACCGCGCGACCGTTGTCCAAAAGGGCCTGCCGATCGCCCATCGCCTGGGCGTTTTTCAACACCCCGAAGGACATATCGCCGCGATCCGCATCCGG
>JAGRBF010000279.1 GCA_020434205.1 Calditrichota bacterium
CAACGTCCCGATGGATCCCGGCCTAAAGATTGCCGGGATGACGAACAGGACTTACTATAATTGACAGTCTACCAGGGCGTGTTGATAATCATCTAAATTGTCAACACGCCCTACAATTCAACCGTTATGGTCGCCATCAACGGCGAAGCGAGGGTCACGGTGCTTTTTGCCTGTCCGGCGCCTTTCTTCACGTAAACCAATAACTGTCCGTTTAAACAGCGATGGCGGTTATCCAGATAATTTTCGGACACATCGGTGGAAGCATTTTCCAGGCCCAGCAGGGTGCCCCCGGAGACGGTAGCGGTGATTTCGTTGTCAGCCAGAATCACCAGGTTGCCGCTGCCGTCCACCACCCTAACCAGCACCATCTTTAGCGCCCCCTTGCCGGTGGGGTTGAGCACTTCGGCCTGCAGTGCGGCAGGCATGGTATTGCTGACAATCCGGTCCCCGGCCGCCTCGGCACCTTTGTTATAGGCCACCACCCGCAGCTCGCCCGGCTGGAAGGGCACTTCCCACTGGATAATTCCGGTTTTGCGATCGTAGGATTTGCGTTTGCCGACCACCTTGCCGTTTAGCTGCAGTTCCGCTTCCTCACAATTGGTGTAACAAACCACCTTTACCGGCACTTCCGGATCGTAGTTCCACACCGACGGGGCATCGGTGGACAGATCTTCCGTGGCCGAGGCCAAGTAGGTGCCCAGATAAGCCATGGGTGCTGCGCTCCACAGGGATTTGCGGAAATAGCCGCGCGGTTTGATGCCCCCGGCCAGGTTGATCAGCCCCGAGGTAAACCCCCGGGAGGGCCAGGCGTGGGCCTCGCCGAGATAATCGAAGCCGGTCCACAGAAACTGGGCAAAAATAAAGGGTTTGTCCTTCACCGCGTACCAGGATTCGATGTCGTGGCGATTTTCGCTGCCGTAGAGAATGCGTTCCGGATATTTTTGATGATCGGTATCGTATTTGGATTCGGTGTAGTTATAGCCGACCAGATCCAGCACAAAGGGATAGTCGGTGTAATTGGACATCACCGCCCCGGCCAGGGCGGCGGTTACCGGTCGCGAGGTATCGGCCGCTTTAACGGCCGCCACCAGTTCTTTGGCGATTTCTCCCAATCGCTCCGCCCGGGGATGGTCGGCCAGATACCCGGCGGTATGCTGCTGCCCAATCCCCTCCTGATCCAGGACCGGATGGGAATAGGGGTCGTTGGGATAATCCACCTCGTTGCCGATGCTCCACATGATGACGGAGGGGTGGTTGCGATCCCGCAGGATCATATCCTGAAGGTCGCGGGCGCTCCATTCCCGAAAGTACTGAGAGGACCCCTGATGCCCGGGGGTGCCGACGTTCCAGCCTTCCAGCCATTTGTTTTTGGGATACTCCCATTCGTCGAAAGCTTCGTCCATCACCACCAATCCCAGTTCGTCGCACAGGTCGTAAAGATGAGGGGCCTGAGGGTTATGGCTGGTGCGGATGGCGTTGCAGCCCAGGCTTTTGAGCTGCTGCAGGCGATAGCGCCACACCGCTTTGGGAACCGCCGCCCCCAGAACCCCGGCGTCGTGGTGCAGGCAAACCCCCTTGAGTTTGGTGTTGCGGCCGTTGAGCGAAAAACCGCGGCCGGCATCGAATTCGATCTTGCGGATCCCCGCTTTGATGCTGCTGCGGTCAATCAATTCGGATCCCTGATACACCAGGGTTTTGAGGGTGTAAAGATATGGAGAGTCGATGTCCCACAATTGGGGAGCGGCCAGGGTCATTTCCTGGGTGAGGGTGGTGCGGGCGTGTCCGGCGGCAGTCTCTTTGCTCACGGTTACCGCCACCCGCTCCCCGTTGTGGTCCATCAACTCGTGAACCACGGAAATCGGCGCTATATCCAGGGCGTTGTCCAGGGTGGTGCTTACCCGGATAACCGCTTCATTTTCCCGAACCTCCGCCTGGTAGGCCACTCCCCAGAGATCGATATGCAGGGGATTGGCATAAACCAGGTAAACATCGCGGTAGATCCCGGAGCCGGTATACCAGCGCGAGTCGGCGCTTTCGCTGTGATCCACCCGCACCGCCAGGGTATTTTTTTCGCCCCATTTAAGATAAGGGGTCAGCTCATACAGAAAGGAAATATAGCCGTTGGGCCGCTTGCCCAGCCATTTTCCGTTGA
>JAGRBF010000280.1:0-288 GCA_020434205.1 Calditrichota bacterium
ATTGCGTCTCTGCTAAATGCATTGCTAAAACGCCGGGATCTTGGCCCCTACCGGACGGTGATCGGAAACCACGCTGGGATAGCTGGAAAAGGTCAGGTCCGGTTTCAGAATGGCCGTGCTAACGGCAGGGTAAGTCCCGCTGATGCTGCTGGAAATCAGGATATGATCGATCAGGCTGCGGAAACTCCCGCCGATATAGCTGTATTCGGTGCTGCTTCCGGCAAATTGTTCGGTCAGGAAGGAAAAATCGGCCCCGTCGTTCAGAAAGGCGGAGAAGACGTTCAGGCT
>JAGRBF010000280.1:347-567 GCA_020434205.1 Calditrichota bacterium
CCTCCCCCGGCGGTGCGGTCCTCCACGTAATTGTGGATGCGCCGGATCGCCTCGGTGCGCCGGGCCCGCTCGGAAACCCCGTCGAAGGCCTTCAGGTGCACCACGATCAGGTAAAAATCGAAGGTCTGGCGATTATGGGTGGCCCGCAAATAGGCTTCGAAAGGCGGTCTCCCAGCAAAGATATCGCAACCATCCTGTAGAATGGGACCTGCGGAAATAA
>JAGRBF010000280.1:707-4735 GCA_020434205.1 Calditrichota bacterium
TCCTGAACCCCATAGACGTCCGCATCCAGACCCAGGATCACCCCGACCACCCCGTCAATGGCGTCGTTGGGATCGCTGGTTTTGGGGAAGTTTTCGATATTCCAGGTCACCACCTCCAGGGTCTGCGATTCCCCGAAGCTGTCGACGTTGATAGGGGCGGGCGGATCAACCACATTGTTGGTCCGCTTGTTACAACTGCTGATCAGCCACAGGCCGGAGAGCATAATCCCAACCATCAGCATTGGCAAAGCGCGTGTTTTCATGGGTCTCCTGGCAATTACCACTCAAATCTAAGCTATTCGCGGTTTCGCGGTTTCGCGGTTGCGCGGTTGCGCGGTTGCGCGGTTGCGCGGTTGCGCGGTTGCGCGGTTGCGCGGTTGCGCGGTTGCAACAATATACGGGAGATCCTCAGGGGGAACAAGTATTTAGGGCAGGATAAAAAGAGGGGTCCCCAAAACCCGGGAACCCCTTAAAATCAGACTAACCAACCAGTTCGCGTTCGGAGAAGAAAAAGGAAACTTCCCGGGCGGCGTTTTCATTGGAATCCGATGCGTGGATAGCGTTTTCGCCAATGCTCTTGCCGAAATCCTTGCGGATGGTGCCTTCGGCGGCTTCGGCCGGATTGGTGGCGCCGATAAACTGGCGGTAGGCATTCACGCAGTTATCTTTTTCCAGAACCATGGCCACAATGGGGCCTCCGCACATGTAGGCAGTCAGTTCGCCGTAAAAAGGACGCTCCTTGTGCACTTCGTAAAAGGCTTCCGCGTCTTTTTGGGTCAGATGGGTCAGTTTCATGGCGACGATGCGATAACCGCCGGCTTCGATGCGGGCAATTATTTTGCCGGCGTTGCCGTCCGCCACAGCTTCCGGCTTAATCATGGTATAAGTGCGTTCCAAGGATCATTCCTCCTGATGCCGCTGTTTTACAAATTCCGGACGTCCCGGCTGCGGGGAGGTCCCTCTTTTTCGGCTCCCAATATACCACCGGGAGGGGCGGCGCCAAAATCCTCAATAAAAAAGTCGCTGATTGCTGATTGCTGATTGCTGATCGCTGATTGCTGATTGCTGATTGCTGATTGCTGATTGCTGATCGCTGATTGCTGATTGCTGATTGCTGATTGCTGATCGCTGATCGCTGTTCGCTGTTCGCTGATCGCCGTCTAAAACAGGTTTTTCCCAAAAAATGGCCCACATTTTTTTCCAACATTGGTCATTTGCCCGCGATGTGGTAAACTTTCGGGTTGGGAAAAAACATCGACCTGAGGTGTCCGCTGGCAGGCAGTTCAGCGGCAACGTCCCCGGGGTGCAAACCACCTGCGATCCAAAAACGGCTACAGGACCAAATATATGTTTCAGGACTTCAAAATGGGCCCGGAGGCAAAAAAGATGTTTTTGCTGGGATTTAAGGCCCAAATGGAAGGCCGGCTCGAAGAAGCGATCGACTATTACCAGCAATCCCTCGATCTCGAAGAAACCGCCGAGGCTTATACTTTTCTGGGATGGACCTACAGCTACATGGGGTTGTTCGAAAAAGCCATCGATGAGTGCAAGAAAGCCATTGATATCGACCCGGATTTTGGCAATCCCTACAACGATATCGGCTCTTATCTGATTCAACTGCAGCGCCCCGATGAGGCGATTGGCTGGCTGCAGCAAGCCAAGGAAGCTCCCCGCTACCAAACCCCCGAATACGCCTACTGCAATACCGGCAAAGCCCTGGAACAAAAGCGCCTGTGGCCTCTGGCCCTCCGGGAATACCAGGAAGCCCTGCGCCTGCGTCCCGGCTACGAACCGGCCCAGCAGGCCATCGAAGAACTCAACAGGCGGTTGAATTGAAATAAGGCGAGTTTAGCAAGAGCGGGTTTAAAGTAAGGGCGGGTTTTAAACCCGCCCCAACAGAAGTCCTACCCTTTGGTCAGAATCACCAGGTACTTCATCTTCCAGAATTCCTTGGGATCGATGATCTCCAGGCTGGTCTGGTTGTCGTCGGTTTGCTGAAGATGGAAGGAATCGGTGTGGTGCGGGGAAATCAGGCGCACCCCGTCAATATTCCGGTCGATGGAGATAACGTCGGTAGCTTCGATATCGGCCCGAACAAATTCCTCTTCCGGAAAGTTATCGGCCAGTTTTTTGGTCTTGCGCAGGCCCAGGAAACCACCTTCCTCGGTAATAATGCCTTTTTCCTTCAACTCTTTTTCGCTTCCGATGATGTAGTAAGCGGTGTTGAGCCGGTTGGACTGATTGGCGATTAACTCGTCCTGGCTGGCCAGGCGCGTCTCGGCATCGGTAAAGCGACGGTTGAGGTCCTCCAGATCAGCGCGGTGCTGTTCCAGTTCTTTTTCCTTTTCCTCGATCGCCCGGGTCAGGTTCTCTACGGTCTGCTCCAGCGCCTCGGATTTATTTTTGAAGGTGGCCGATTTGTCCTGCAGATTGCGCAGGCTTTTGCGGCTTTTCTGAAGCGCTTCGTCGATGCTGGCGATATTGCTGATCATCTTTTTCTGAAGCGAAACCTTGTTTTCCCCTTCATTTTCCGAATACTTGGCCAGGAAACCTTCGCGCTTGCGGATGTTTTCCAGGTTGTCGTAAACGGCGTTGATGGTGCTGGTGTACTCCTGAATATAGTCTTCCTTCAGCTGAACTTCTTCCTGAAGCAGGGCCATATCCGACTGCAGGCTTTGATTTTCTTGTTCCAGCTTGGAAATTTTGTCCTGATTACATCCGAGAAGGGCCAAAGCGGCCAAAAGATACAGGATGGATTTCATGATCCAGCCTCCTGAATTTTCCAATAACATGATGAATTAAATGGCAGCGAGGTCATTATGATGCGCTGCCGGTCGTCGCGTGTCAGGATTCCTGAGAATCCGTTTTGAAGTTCGATAACGTTCTGCTCGATGATGATTTTTCCCCGTCCGCTTTCCCGGCTGAAAGTCCGGTTTAGGACGTATTGAAACAGGATTTCTCCCGGCAGGGATTCCGTTTCGGTTATCTGCAGGGCAATCGTTTCCCGGGTATGCGGCTCTATCAGAACCCCGACAAACTTGTCGGCCAGGTTGGCTGCTCCCGGCACCACCGCCTCGCGGCTTTGCCAGGTTGGGGCGATGTCCTGCGGAGCCGAACTGCCGGAGAAAAACATCGCCATTAACACGATTGTCCCCCATCGCCAGATCCGGGTCGAAGTACCGAAGCCGGGCTTCCGCATGTTCACCTCGTCTGTTGATGTTCGGATTACTGATTGCAAAGGCCATACCAATTTCCGGGGCGGGCAGGGGGAACAAATCGTCACATCCCCAATAAAGCGAGCAATACCAACGGCTTTACAATAACTTGCATAAATATTTACCATCAATCCGGGCGGCGACACAAGCAAAAAGTCTCTCAATATGGGGTTTTACGGCCCTGAACGGCCTCAGATTGAGAGATGGCCTCTGCGCCACATCCATTTGCGTGCAAGAATTATACATTTTTTCGATAGAAGGCAGGCAGGAGGATCTGAATCCGGGGCTGGGTAAAATGGCTGTTCGCTGTGGGAAATGCCGCCAGGGCGTATTGACAACTGATGTTTCGCAATCAAAACCATTTCTGCTATTTAACCACCAAAGCACAAAGACGCGAAGCATTAAAATGTGTTTGGCCTATGCCAGACACCGAACTTCCGCACCACACCTGCTTAAAGAGCGGAAGTAATCCACCCATGTTGTTGTGCGGATAAAAAGGGGACGAACAGGTTTTCCGATGCAGGGGCAGATCCGCCCGGTTTTAGTTTTCGCGATTTCGTGATTTCGCGGTTGATGGGTCTAAAATTGTTTCTTGCACTTAATGTCACTTGACAATTAGAAAACTAGTGGACCGTCAATCATGCTTGGTCTGGTTGGGACCACTTAACCGTCACCCCGGTATGCTTTTGGGCCGGGGTACATACCCAACGTCCCGATGGATCCTGGCCTAAAGATTGCCGGGATGACGAACAGGACTTACTATAATTGACAGTCTACTAAAAGGCTTTTGGTCAATTGTTGCGCAACAGAAGT
>JAGRBF010000281.1 GCA_020434205.1 Calditrichota bacterium
AACCCGCCCATTGCGGCATGGTGTTAAATTCGCGGCTATACACCACCCCGTCGATCTCCACAAATTTCCAATCTTCCGGCCCCCGGGAGAGCGGCGGCTGGGGTGCTTCGGCGTCCTTATCGGAAGCCTGGGGACGGTAGTCTTCCATCTCCGGCAGGCGCACCGGCAGATCATTTTCATCCACCAGGCGCGTTTCGCCATCGGGGCCGTGCAGAATGGGGAAGGGTTCTCCCCAGTAACGCTGCCGGCTGAACAGCCAGTCCCGCAGCTTGTAATTGATTTTGCGAACCCCCAGGCCCTTTTCTTCCAGCCAATCGGTCATCTTGGCCTTGGCATCGGCGACATTCAACCCGTTCAAAAAATCGCTGTTGATGGCCGGGCCGTCGCCGGTGTAAGCCTTACCGTCAAAATCTTCCGGCGGGGCAACCGTGCGGATAATCGGCAAATCATACACTTCCGCAAATTCCCAGTCGCGCTCGTCCTGACCCGGAACCGCCATAATGGCCCCCGTGCCGTAGGTCGACAAAACGTAATCGGCAACCCAAACCGGAATTTTGCCGCCATTTACCGGGTTGATGGCATAGGCCCCGGTAAAAACGCCGCTTTTTTCCTTTTGCAACTCGGTGCGCTCCAGATCGCTCTTGCGAGCCGCCGCAGCCTGGTAGTCCTGAACCGCTTCCCGCTGCCCGGCACTGGTAATGCGATCTACCAGGGCATGTTCCGGTGAAAGCACCATGTAAGTGGCCCCAAACAGGGTGTCCGGCCGGGTGGTATAGACCAGAATCTCTTGATCCGGATGGTCATCCACCTTAAATGCTACCTCCGCGCCCTCGGAGCGCCCGATCCAGTTACGCTGCATCTCCTTGGTGCTTTCCGGCCAATCCAGACTTTCCAGCCCTTCCAGCAACCGGTCGGCGTACGCGGTGATTTTCAACATCCACTGGCGCATGGGGCGGCGGTAGACGGGATGCCCGCCGCGCTCGCTTTTGCCGTCGATAATTTCTTCGTTGGCCAGCACCGTTCCCAGCGCCGGACACCAGTTCACCGGCACTTCGGCGATGTAAGCCAGCCCGCGCTTATACACCTGCTGGAAAATCCACTGCGTCCACCGAACATAATCGGGGTCGGTGGTATCCACCTCGCGGTCCCAGTCGTAGGAAAAGCCCAGGCTTTTCAACTGCTGGCGAAACTTTGTGATGTTTTTTTGCGTGGTAACCCGGGGATGGGTCCCCGTTTCGATAGCGTACTGCTCGGCGGGCAAACCGAAGGCATCCCAACCCATGGGGTGCAAAACGTTGACCCCTTTCATCCGTTTGTAGCGTGCTACAATATCGGTTGCGGTGTATCCCTCGGGATGGCCGACGTGCAAACCGGCCCCGCTGGGGTAGGGGAACATATCCAGAACATAGTATTTCTCCCGGGAAGGATCGGGATCCGGGGTAATGAACGTTTTGTGTTTGTCCCAATAAGCCTGCCAGCGCGGTTCGATTTTGTCAAATGGGTAAGCCATTTCCGCTAATTCCTTTTCGTCAATGTGAGTCGACGGCGCCGGGCGGGTGCACAGGTGCCGTAGCGATGTTCCGGGGGTTGCTCTCCGGTAATTCTGAGAATTTCAAAAATAGAAAAGTTTGTTTGCCGATTCAAGGGTTAAGAACGATTGCCGGGCGGCATTTTCCTGATTGCTTGTTTTGCCCGGTAGAACGGCCTAAATTGGGCCTTTTCAAAGAATAAGGAAATCCGAATGTCTTTTATGAAACGCCTCTTTTTTAGCACATTTTTGCTTTTTTCTGTCCCCCTTTTTGCCCAGGATCCGGTCGCGCCGGATTCCCTTCTTAGCAAACCCTTTCAATGGTCGGTGGGGGAAGAGCTTTTCTACCGGGTCAAATACACCTTCTTTACAGTGGGCAAGCTCCATTTTCAGGTGCTCAAAGAAGATACCATCCGCGGTCGCAAGGTTTATCACTGCAAGATGCACATGGAGGATAGCGGGCGAATCCCTTTTCTGGATATCGACGATTCTTACGATAGCTTTATCGATGCTGAGGAGGTTTACACCCATCGCTTCTGGGCTTACGAGAAGCAGAGCGATCATTATTTGTTCACCTATTACGATTTCAATTATGAGGAAAACAAAATCGAAATGGTGATGGAAAAGCTGTTCGAAAACGATACCCTGCGGGTCCTCGATTCCACCGCAGTGCTGGACCGGCGGGTTCAGGACGGCTTGTCCCTGCTTTTTTATGCCCGGGCCAACGCCTTCAAGGCTTACCGCTCGGACACCCCGGTTTTTGCGTTCAACGATTATCAGGAAACCTATATCAATTTCAGCGGGCGCGAAGAGGAAGTGGAGGTCACCAATCAGGACACGGACGGCTGGTACCTGGACGGAAAGATGAAATTCGTGGGAATCGCCGGTTTAAAGGAAGGTTTTCGGGGCTGGTTTTCCAGGGACCCGCAGCGGGTTCCCCTGCACGCTCATATGAAGGCTATTGTCGGGAGCGTCAAACTTTATCTCGAAGACTGGAAAGCCTGGCAGGGCGGCGATTATTTGCTGAAGTAACTTTTTTTATGGAATTTTGGGCCTGAAGATCTCTATCTATAAAGAGGTCTTCATGAAATTATCTGCCCTTGTTTTGTTCCTTCTTTACCTTCCTCTGATGCTTCGCTCCCAAATAATTCTGACCGAAGTGATGGTGGATCCCATTGGGTCAGAGTCCACGGATGAATATGTCGAACTGTTCAATACCGGCTCCGAGACGGTGGATTTGCGCCACTGGCAAATCGGGGAAGGCAGCGGCCTGGATGAACTGCTCTCAGTGCGGGATTCCACCCGCCTGGCGCCCGGCCAATACGCCCTGGTCCTGGACCCCGATTATCTGGCAGATTCCGCTCGCGTTTATGATCGCCTTATCCCACCTGATGCGCTCCTGCTGACCCTTTCCGGGAGTACCTTCGGCAGCGGGGGATTCTCCAATTCCCGCTCCGAGGCAATTGTCCTGTTGAACCCGCTGGGAGATACCCTGCAGCTTTTTGTTTATCCGGTGGGAAGCGCCCCGGGGCACAGCCTGGAAAAGGTTGATTTTAGTGCCGCCAACGGCGGCGGGAACTGGGCCTCCTCCCGGGACCTTTTCGGCACTCCCGGCTCCCTCAATTCCCGGACCCCCGCCGCAACAGATATCGCTTTGAGCTCACTAAAGCTCAGCAAGGCCATTCCCCGGGAAGGGGAAACGGTGGATTTGCACGCCCGGCTATTCAATCCGGGACTCAGCACCCTGAACCGGATCCACTGGCAAATGTCCCTTTTTGATGAAGGTGAATACCTCTCCGGGGATTCCGGCGTTGTTGATTTGCAGATCCCAGCCGGAGACAGCCTGAGTCTCGACCTCCCCATTTTGTTGACGCGGGCGGGACAGTTGACGGTGGTGGGAGAGTTTTCGTCTCCCGGGGACCTCCGCCCGGAGAACAACCAGCAGACCCTGGCATTCCGGGTGGATTACGGTCCGGGCCTGCGACTTATTCTCAATGAAATCCTGGCCAATCCGCGCAGCGGGCAGGCGGAGTGGGTGGAATTGCTTAATGCCGATATCCGGGAGGTCGATCTCTCCGCTATTCGATTCGCGGATGCCGGGGATACGGTGGCGCTCTCCCCGGCGATGACGCTGCTTCGCCCTGGCGAATTCCGGGTGATCTCGGGAAACCCCGACTTGCCGCTCCAGTATAGTCTGGACCAGGCCCTTTTTCTGCCGGTCAGCGGCTTTCCCGCTTTGAACAACGGGGGCGACTATTTGTCTCTGTTGGGGTGGGGAGAGGTTGTTTACGACCGCCTGGGTTACACCGATTTATGGTATGGGCGGGAAAGTGAAGCGGGAACCTCTTTGGAAAAGATCAATCCCGGGCTAAACGGGGCCGATCCCGCCAGTTGGGCGGCAAGTGTGGCGGGAGGGGGTAGCACCCCCGGTTATGAAAATTCTCTTTTCAGTGAGGTCCCCGTAACCGAAACCGCAGTGACCATAAGCCCCAATCCTTTTTCTCCGGATGGCGATGGTCAGGAAGATTTTGCCGTTTTGGCGTATCAACTTCCGGTAGAAAGCGCCCTGCTGAACGCACGCATTTACGATCTGCGGGGCCGGGAAATCCGCCTGTTGGCCAATGCTTTGCCAGTTTCCTCCCGGGGAACCCTGGTCTGGGATGGCAAGGAAGACGATGGGCGGATGAGTCGTATCGGGGCCTATCTGGTGCGGGTTCTGGCCAGGGATAACCGCCAACAAAACGTTTTCGCCCA
>JAGRBF010000282.1 GCA_020434205.1 Calditrichota bacterium
TCGCCAACCTGGCCTGGGTATTTATCTTCATCGGTTTCAACACCCTGTATTTCACCATGCTGGTGCTGGGTTACATGGGGATGCCCCGCCGCTACTACGATCACGTGATGGAATTCCACCTGGGGCATCAGATCGCCACGGTGGGCTCCTGGATCCTGATCACCGGGCTGGTCATCATGTTCTACAACCTGTATCAGGGCCTGCGCTACGGACCCAAAGCCGAAGCCAATCCCTGGGGCGGCACCACCCTGGAGTGGAGCGTTCCCTCGCCCCCGTCCCTGGAAAACTTTGACGAGATCCCCACCGTAACCGGCGGACCTTACGATCACAATCCCGAACCGGAGGTGGCCCGATGAGTAGCCATGCACATGCCCTGGTTCTGCACAAGCACCCCAGCGATGTAGAAGGGGCCAAAATTGCCATGTGGATGTTCCTGTTCACCGAAGTGCTGCTCTTCGGGGGATTGTTCATCCTGTATGCGATCTTTCGCTACATGTTTCCGCTGGATTTCCACAACGCCGCCGCGGAGCTGAATACCGCTCTGGGCGCCACCAACACCCTGGTGCTGTTGACCTCCAGCCTTACCGTGGCGCTCTCCATTGAGGCGCTGGGTCGCGGAAACCGCAAACTGTCCCTGTGGCTGCTCGGCCTCACCATCGTGCTGGCCGGCTGCTTCCTGGTGATCAAATATTTCGAGTGGGGCGCCAAGATCCACCACGGGATTTACCCGGGCTCCGAGCACCTGCAAACCCTGGCCAACGGGGAAAACATCTTCTTTAACCTTTATTACGCCATGACCGGTTTGCACGGTATCCACGTGATCGTGGGGATGGCGGTTCTGGGAACGGTGTTTTACTTTATCGCCCGCAAGCCGCGCAACCTGGAAACCATCGACATCAACATTCTGGATACCATCCGGGACAAAAACCCCCGCCTGGCGGTACTCTCCGAGAACGGCAGCGAGCTGGGCCTGGTCGCCGATGTCGACGATGCTCTGGAACGCGTTGAGGTGAAGATGTTCTTTCGCCCGGATCCCGATAAAATGGATCCCCGCAACCATATCAAGCTGGAAAACTCCGGACTCTACTGGCACATCGTGGACATCATCTGGATTTTCCTCTTCCCACTGTTCTATTTGATAACCTGACAGGAGTGCTGAGTATGTCTCATGATCATTCTGAAGTAGCCCATCATTCCCTCGGGTACGGCACCTATTTCCTGGTCTGGCTGGCCCTGGTGGCCGGCACCGGCCTGACGGTGGGGGTTGCTTTTTTCGACTTTGGCGTTCTGACCATTCCGGTCGCCCTGAGCATCGCTTTCGTGAAGACCCTTCTGGTGGTCACCTATTTCATGCACGTGAAATTCGAAAGCCGCGCCATTTTGTACATGATCCTGGTGTGTTTCGTGATGCTGGTGATCTTTTTGGGCTTGCCTTTTATTGACTTTTACTACAGATACTAGGAAAAGCATATGAATTCGATTGGTTTTGTCTCAGAGGTAGACAGCTCCTTTATCGCGGTAATCTCCATCTCCATCGCCATCCTGATCGGGGTAACCGTGACCATGCTGTGGTTTGTCTACCGCTATCACCATACCCGGCATACCGACGCCAAGGACATCCACGGGCATGTGGGTCTGGAAGTTACCTGGACCATCATCCCCACTTTTCTGGTGATCGGGATGTTCTGGTTTGGCTTTACCGGCTACCAGCGGATGGCCACCATCCCCGACGAAGGGGTTAAGGTTGATGTTACGGGACGGATGTGGTCCTGGGAATTCACCTACGAAAACGGCATCAAAAGCAACAAGCTGGTGGTACCGGCCGGACAACCGGTGATTCTCTCCCTGCATTCCAACGACGTGATCCACAGCTTCTACATTCCCAAACTGCGGGTCAAGAAAGATGTGGTTCCCGGCCTGAACAACCAGATGTGGTTCAGCACCAGCGAAGAGGGCATGCTGGATGTGTTCTGCGCGGAATACTGCGGAGACCAACACGCTTACATGGCCGCCAAAATCGAGGTGGTTTCGCCTTCAGCTTACGACAGCTGGTATGTGGAAACCGGCAAAAACTTTGAGCCTCTGGTCAAAGATGAGAACATGAGCGAAGCGGATATGGAAAAGGCCCTGGCCGCCCGCGGGGAGAAGGTCGCCCTCCTGAAGGGGTGCGTGGCCTGCCATTCCAAAGACGGCTCCGTGGTGATCGGCCCTTCCTTTAAAGGCCTCTACGGCAAGCAGGAAACGGTGATCGCCGACGGCAAGGAAATGACCCTTACCGTAAACGATGACTATATCCGCGAGTCGATCCATCAGCCGGATATCAAAAAGGTCAAAGGTTTTGAAAATATGGTGATGACCCAGGTGGACATCACTGATGAGGAAATCGAGCAGGTGATCGCTTATCTGAAGAGCCTCAAATAATGATCCGGACCTACGGCACATACGGTTTCGGCGAATGGGTGCGCATAGTGGTGGCCCTCAGCAAAATCCGCATTTCCCAGCTGGTGGGGATGTCCACCGTGCTGGGCTATGTGCTGGCCTCCGGGAGCCTTTCCTGGCGGGTAATCCTGCCCGCCCTGGGAACCTTCCTGCTCTCCTGCGGCTCGGCCGCCCTCAACCAGTATCAGGAACGCCACTACGACGGCCTGATGGAGCGCACCCAGGGCCGTCCCCTGCCCGCCGGGAATATTGCCCCCGCTCAGGGTCTGGCCATTTCCCTGGGGCTGATTTTCGTCGGCGCCCTGACTCTCTACCTGAGCAGCAATCTGCTGGCGGTGTCCCTGGGTTTGTTCAACATTCTGTGGTATAACGGCTTTTACACCCCGCTCAAGCGCAAATCCGCCTTCGCGGTGATCCCCGGCTCCCTGATCGGAGCCATTCCCCCGGCCATCGGCTGGGTGGCGGCCGGGGGACATTTGCTGGACCTGCGCATCTGGACCCTCAGCCTCTTTTTCTTTATCTGGCAAATTCCCCACTACTGGCTGCTGATGATGAACCTCAGCGAGGATTACCGCAAAGCGGGATTTCCGACCATCACCGAGGTGCTGGGGCGCACCGCTCTGGCCCGCATCACCTTCTTCTGGATTGTGATTACCGGACTGATTTGCCTGCTGATCCCCATGTCCTTTCCCGGCAGCTCCCCCTGGCTGTTCGCGGCTCTCTACGGCTCGGCGGTTTGGCTGGTGTGGAACAGCCGGCGCCTCCTTTTTGCCACCATCGATTCCGCCATTCCCTTTCTGGCCTTCAAGGGCATCAACATCTACATGCTGGTGGTGATCCTGGCCCTGGCCATCGACAGATTGTTCGGATTGCCGTTGTAGATTCACGGCGAGCCTGTAGATTCACGGCGCGCCATGAATCTACAGGCTCAACCCTACCC
>JAGRBF010000283.1:0-8133 GCA_020434205.1 Calditrichota bacterium
TTCCGCACCCAGATTTTTGGGGGCGCGGATCAGGCGGTCGATTAGCCCGGGGTGTTCCCGGTGGAAGGCCAGAATCGCTTCCAGGCTGTCATCCCGGGAGTGGTTGTCCAGGATGGTAAAGCGCACCCGGGACCAATCGACGCCGCAGTCGACCTCCCTTAGCGAGGCCAGGGTCATCATGGTGTATTCCCGCCGCTCATAGGTCAGCATCAGCAGATCGATTTCCACTCCGCTTTTGTCCTGGGAAGCCTGGAAAATCAGCTCGTCCCGGCGGGAAGGGCGCCCGGGGGCGGTTCCGTTTTCCCCGGCGGGTGGAGCGATCCCGGACGGCACCGCCAGGAAGTTTTTTTTCAGCCCCTGGGGAAGGCGGGGATCCGGGGCGGTGAACTTGCGGATCACCGCTTCGATGGTAGGGGCATCGACCGCCAGCTTTTTATGATCATCGTAAATGGGTTCCAGATTGCGGAAATGGCGGGAATACCAGAAATGGAAAATCAGATTGTCGTAGGTAACCCCGAATCCGCGGCGCAAATGGGATTGCTCCCCCCACTGAAAGGGCTCCTGGAACGGCACCTCTGCGGCGGTAGGCAAAAGGGCTTTTACATTTTGGGGATTGAAGCGCTTGCGGGCCTGCAGAAATGTGGTGATTTTCCCGGCGGGATCGAGGGATCTCAGGCGTCCCCGGGGGCTATGGGCGATTTGCCCCGAGCGCAGGTCCAGGCCATTGCGGGTCAATAAACTGCGCCGGAACATCAGAAAGCTGGGGTGGAGGTGGTAATCGATCTCCCGGCTGGCCACGTGGGAGAGAATGCCCACCGCCTCCTTGCTCCTCAGGTTTTCCAGGGCCCACAGATCCCAGGGCTTGAGGGGAAAACAATCGGCATCAAAGAGCACCACAATCTCGTTGGCGGTCGATTCGACCAGATATTGCAGGGTATCGCCGTGTTTTGCCGAAGGAGAGTTTAGCACTGTGGCAAAGGGAAAATCCGCCAGGGTTTCCCGGAAAAAGGCTCGCTCGGCGGGGTCGCTGCTGTTGTCCGCGATGTAATAATCGAAATCCGTTTCGGTAAAAGCGGCGATTTTTTCCAGGTGGGTGCGCAGGGTTGGAGAGGAATGATACGCCGCCACATAGATCCCCATCCGGGGGGTAATCGCCTCACGGGTTTTGGCGTAAATACGACGATTGCGATGGATATGGCGGTTCTGGTAAAAGCCATTAGGGACGAATCTTGGGTGCCACATGTGGTGGTGGGCAACCGCAAGGGGCAGATCCGCGAAAGCAAAACTCTGGGCGAGCTGCAGGTTCATATCGCTGTCTTCCGCTCCCCAGCCGCGGTAGACCTCCCGAAAAGGGCGGCGCCGGAGGTGCTGCCTCAGCAGGGTGATCTGACTGCGCCCCACCCGGCAAAACTGGCCGTCCCCGCGGCGGAATTCCTCCCGGCTGATCTCACCCCGGATCAACCTGCCGGTTTGGGCCTCGTCCTGTTTGATGACCGGGGTGGTCAGCACCCGGGTGGGATGCAGTTCCCGCAGGACCCCCTCCACCCAGCCCGGGGACATAATCATATCGCAATCGAGAATGCTGATGTAGGTTCCGCGGGCCGCCTCGACCCCGGCGTTCAGACAGCGCGATTTGTGGAAGACCGCATCGTGTTCCGCTCCCAAAGCCAGATAGCGGACCCCGAATTCGGCGATATCCGGCTGGTCGTCGTACATATCCACCACCACAATTTCGCCGCCAAAGCCGGCGGCCCGGATGGAAGCGAGGCAATGGCGCAGCGCCACGGGGCGGTGTCCGTAGGCAATCAGCAAACTCAGGTTTTCGGAGGAATTTACCGGCACGCTCAGGCTCCCATCATCAGGGCGTTCTTCCAGCCGCCGGTCAGGTCGTATTCCCCCAATTGTCCGGCCGGGACCTGGTTCTGCTCCACGCAGGTGATCAGCTTATCCAGGGCCGCCGGGGAGCGGGCCGACCAGTGCGCGGCATTGCTGTGCAGATGCCACACATCCGGAGAATACATACACACCCGGCGCAGGTTCTGGGCGGCGCACAGGTTACCCAGGGCGATCTCCAGGCGGCGGGCCCCGGGGCTCAGAAAGCGGCGGCAATAGTGTTCCAACCGCGACTTTTTAAACAGAAAATAGCGGGTGGTAACGCTGCTGTAGTGGAAATATCCCCCGGAATGGCTTACCCCCCCGCGGAAGGAGCGCATTTGCCGGACCTGGGGGGAAAAGGGACCGGGAGTGGCCATAAAAAAGAGAATTCCCGGGTCTGCTTCCATCAGGCGGATGCCCTCTGCCACCCAGTCGAAGTCGGGACGGCGGTAAAACAGGATGTCGCTGTCCAGGCGCAAGATATAGTCCGCCTCCGGCAGGAACATGGAGGCCAGGTAGGACAGGGTCGGAGAGCCCACGTGCGATTTGTTTTCAAAATCTCCCGCCAGGAAAGGACGCACCGCAGGAGCCAGGTCGCGGCATTCCCGGACCGCATCGAGATGGCCCTCTTCCAGCAACCTTGCCAAAACCTGATCGTATTTTTCTTCCTCAAAACGACGGGTCCCGGCGTATTTGCCCACCGGCGCGGAGCGATCGGAAAAAAGCAGCTTCTGGACGAAGGGATAAGCGCATTGTTTGACGACATGGGGAATGATGTATTCCAGAATGTCGCTGTCCCCCGGGCAGGCGTTAAAGGCCAGAGCCACCGTCCCGGAAAAAGGTGCTTCCGGTTCGGGAGCAAGCGCCGCCGGAGCGAAGATTTGGGGCGGGGCAACCGGGATTTTGGCGTCGGTTTTCGCGGCCGGCAGGGAGTGGCGCACCTCGCCGTTTTTGATGCAGGTTGTGGCAGGGGCCATGCCCCACCCTTGCGGATTGCGCCGGATCTGGTCGGGCAGATGCTTGCCGGAATCCGCAGCCCGGCGAAACTGCTCCAGACGATGGTGATTATCGTCCCAGATGCGGCGCAGCCCGGCATCGGCGCGCCACAGCTGCTGCTTGCCCACATGCCACTGGTGCAGGAAGGCGGTCTCCTCCATCCAGACAATGGGTAGACCGTCCCATTCGGCGCGCAGGGAGATATCCCGGTCCATGGCCCCCCACCGGGTATAGGCCTCGTCCAGCCCCCCGACCCGATGCAACCATTCCCGGCGGGTGGCAAAACAGGCCCCGTTGCCCAGCCGGGTGTGGCGACGGCTCTGCTGCTTGAGCTCCTCAAATATTTCCAGAACCGGGGTATCCTCATTTACGGCCCGGGGAGGGAGGTCCCGGGACTGGCAGTGCAGGACCACCCTGCCCTGATGAGCGTCCAGATATTTTTGCGCGGTGGCTATAAAATTGTCCTCAAAAATCATATCGATATCGGTGAGCAGGACATTGGCCCGATTCGCCGCCTTGATGCCCACGTTGAGGGCCAGAGGTTTATTCCAGGGATGGGGCTCCTCCAGCCGGATAAGGGTTGCGCGGAAGGTTTGGGCCAGGTGACGGAGGCTGTGGTGATGGTCGCTGGCGCTGGCGCTGTCCACCAGGATAATTTCCGGCTCATCGGCAATTCCCTTCTGATGGCGCAGAGAGTCCAGAAAATTTCGGACCCGGTAGCCGGAGCGGTCGCGAACCGCCACCACCACCGACATATCGACCTTGAGGAGGTCCGTCCTCTCCGGCGGGGGCGGGGTGGATACCGGGGTTGGAACCTCTCCCTTAAAGGGGCCGGCATTGCGCCCGGCGATCTCGCCCATCAGGCGGTGGAAGGTTTGCCCCTCCTCTTTAAGAAGGGCCTTTAACTGCTGCCGGGAGGCCTCTCCCTGGCGGCTGCGGATTCTGGAGGCGGGATTGGAAATATTTTTCTGGTGAGAGAGCCAGAAGAAGAGCGGTTCCTCCTTCAACAAGGTGCTGTGATGGCGGGTTTTGCTGTAAATTTGCCGGCACCATTCATTGTCCGAAGCCTTCAGGCAGTCCTCGCGGAACGGCGTCGCCATGGCGATCTCCCGGGAGAGCCCCATGGAGTTGAATAAGGCCCGGCTGCCGGAATACGGCTTGACGGAGCCGTCAAAGATATTGTAAAAGAATGAGCCGCCGCATCCGGTCATCTGAACCCCGCTTTGCAGTTCTTTCAGGAGCCATTCGCAGCGGCGGGGATGCTGCCAGTCATCGTCATCAAACCAGGCGATAAAGGGAGCCCGGGCGTTATCCATGGCGATATTGCGTTTGATGGGGATATTGGGCTGGTTGCGCAAAAAGATATAGCGGACCCCCTCCTCCCGAAAAACACCGGCGTTGGAGGTTTCTCCGCCGTCCACCACCAGCAGCTCGATATCCCGGCAGGTTTGTTTGCGGAAATTCCACAGCAGGAAGTCGTGAAATTCCGGGCGGTTGTAGGTCACGCACAGGCAGGATAACAGCGGTTCGTTCATGGATTTTCCGGTTCTCCGATTCATGGCCTTAACAGGGGTCCTATTGCCACCACCCGTCGCTGGTTCCCGTTTGCAGGGGAATATCCCTGAGAATAACCAGGGGCAATTCCTGCCCTTCGACATTGGCGAACAAAAACAGCTGGATGGTCAGCTCCCCGTTGCGGGTGGAGGGTCTCATGTGGCGGTACCAGGCAGCCAGCTCGGAGGCCAGCTTTTGCGGAAAACCCGCGCTGGCGGCGCTTCCGATCCGGATGCCGTCCGCCAGCAGCATTCGGGAATTGGCCATCAGCGGTTGGGAGGCGGGTGGCGCCACATTAAAGCCATAACCGATTTCCAGGCGCAGGAGCGCATCGACCACCGTTCCCACCTGCATCAGCGGGTTGAGGATGGCTTCCAGGCTGGCGGTGAGGGTGGTACCGGCTGCCAGTGGGTCGAGATGGTCGTGCTCGATCAGGGGAATGGTGGGATTGGTGTAGTTCACCTCCGCGGTCTGGTAAACAAAAAGCGGATTGGTGGTTTTTCCGGGCACCAGATTGTCGTTGCGCACCACGTAGGCACTGGTATCGGCAGTTTGCACGTCAAGGATATTGAGGGGCTGCCAGAGGAAATCCAGTTCGGACAAATCGGGGATTTCCGCAAAGGTATAAAGGCGCTTTTCCCAGGCCCATTCCGGCGAACCTTGCGGGTCGGGCGATTGCCCCGGCACAATGGGGCCGGGTTGGGCATGCTGGCTTTTGGCGTCGGAGATTTCCGGCCAGATCAGCTCGATCCCCTGCTGCCAGCGTCCGCCGACCAGGATGCTGCGCGGATCGTTGAGATCGTAACTGACCCGGAAATCGTGGCGGGTCAGGCCGGCAGGCCCCAGAAGGTTGCTGCGGATTCCGCTCGGATCGTAATCCGGCCAGGCGCCGGCAATGTTCTGCACCAGGGCAAGGAAGTCCTTCAGGTTGCCGTCCAGATCCCCGATATCCACGGTGGCGTGATCTTCCGAAACCGCCATGGCGGTAAGGGGTTTCAGCCAGTCCGGGTTGGTGGTCGGGGACTGGCGCAGCGCGGCCAGGGCATCGAACAACTGCTCGCGGGGGTCCCCGGCATTGTCGGAGAGATCCCCGATGGGTTGGTTATAGGTTACCGTGAGGAATAATTCGTCCTGATGAGACCAGCTGTGGGCGATGCGGGAGCGGTATTCCCAGCGCAGGGCCTCCCGGATATCCGCCTCGATATCGTGAGGGCTGGTTCGGGGCGGAAGCGGCAACCCCAGGCCGCTCTGCTGCACCAGCGTTGGCGGTTGGGGATCCACCCGCAGCGGAACGGGAATCCGTACAGGGTCGTCGGTCAGCATGGGTTGAAGAAGAGGATCCCCCGCGATGGCGAATTTCAGCCAGGAAGAGGGAATGAACGCCTGGTGAGCCTTTTCCGGCTCAAATCCGGCCTGCATGTAATTCACCCGATATTGCAGCGGTAATTCCAGGAAGGTCTGGGCGGAAGGATCTTTTACCGACAACAGAAAATTGAGCCACTGCCGCCCGGCCGCCAGGGCCAGTTTGGAACTGGAGAAGGTAAACTGTTGGGCTTCCCCGCTTTTCCCCGGACTTTGCGGGGAAAGGGGTCCGCTTTGGGGAACCTCGACCGAACCCTGCAGGCGCGGGGTGTAATCCGTTGTTACCGGGGAAGCGGTTGCCGAATCGTGGACCTCGGCGGGCACCTGGACGATGGTGGAGATGGTATAAGCGGCGGAGAGTTTTTGCAAAAGCACCTGAGTGAGTTGTTTGGCGGCCAGATCCGGGTCTCCCTGGCCGGCCTGCTCTTCAAAAAGGGTGACGATTCCCGCGGGAATACGCCCGGCCAGGCTTTCCCGGTAGCCGGTCAGCTGATTGTAAAAGCTGGTGCCCTTCAACTGATCGTACAGAATCATTCCTGCCGCCACGGAGGGATCAAAGGCGGTATCCATCAATTGCAGGAAGTCGCGGGCCCAGGCATCCAGATCCACCCCGGTGTAGGTAATGTCGCTGACCACCCGGGTCATCAGGCGGTTGGAGAGCGGGCGGATCCCCAGAAATACAAAATCCGGAGAGAAGGTAAATCCGGTGCCGTTATCCGGGGAAAGCCGCCACACCCACAGCGCGGAGCGGTGAGCGTCGGCAAATCCGTCCTTATCCGACTGCCCCTGCATCAGCTTCAGTTTGCCCACTCCCCCGTCGTATCCGCTAAAGGCCTTTTCGAAATTGGCGGCGAATACCGCCAGGGAGGTGGGTCCCCCGGCCGGCGAACCGCCGGTGGCTCCGGCGCTGTTGGCGGTGCTATCCTGATAGTTGGCGGGCACTTCCGAAACCACCGTGGCAATGGCCGGAAGTTTGTCCACCAGAGCATCCGGACTCTGCCCGACTTCCCGAAGCAGGCGGAGATTAACCGTTAGAGCGGCGATGTTTTCGGCCATTCCCACCACATCGCTGAAGGGGATTGATGCGCTCAGGACGGTGGTGCGGTTGGGGGGAAGCCCGCCGTCCAGCATGTCCTGCAGATCCAAAAGAATGCCCGCGACAAACGCCGCCAATTGCGGCAGGATCACCATCATAACCCGGGCTTCCGTCGCACTGCTCATCAGGGAGGATTGAATGTGGCAGGAAACGTTGGGGTCGCTGACCTGGTCGTAAATCAGCTGATAGCGTTTCAGGGCGGCCAGTACCAGGCTTTTATCCGTTTCGGGATCGAAGCCGGAGGGCGATTGCAGGGGCGATCCGCCCGGGGCGGGAGAAATGGAGGCCGGTTCGAAGCGCAGCAGAACGTTGAGATCGGCCTGCCGGGCATTTCCCGGAAGCACCTCGTAGGACAGATTTAAGCCCGGCCATTCGCTGACGGCAATCAGGGGATCGTTATACTGGGGGGTAAAGGTATAGCGCCCTCCGCCGGGCAGGGCATTGCCGTAGACGTCGATCATGCGAAATCCCACCTCGGCAGTACGGTGAATCACCTGATAGCGATTGGGCAGGGTTCCCGGGGAGCCTTCCTTAACAAAACGGGAAAGGGGAAACACCTCATTGTATTCCCAGGGCTCCTCTGCCGCGGCGGGACTGGCCGCCCCTCCCCCACCCGCTTTGGTGGGCCCCATCGGCAGGCTCCAGATGGAATGGCGGTAATCGCCGTTATCGCGCAGGGAATACTGGAACAGTTGATACAGGCTTCCCACCGGAATATCCGCGGCGGCATCCTGCAGGGCATCGTGTTTCCAGTTCAGGTTAAAACCCAGGGTCCCGGCGGGATAGGTGGGCTGGTACTGCAGCAGGGGCAGGTCGTTTTCATCCCGCAACTGCGCGAACAGAGCGCTGCCGGATTTCCAGGCTTCGGTTACCAGAACATTGGCGGCGCTGGTGAGGGGAATGCTGCCCCCTCCGGCGGAGCGAGGCGAACCGCCCAGGGCTGAGAAGAGCAGGAGCATGTCAAATTCGATCGTGTCGCTGCCCTGGAAAACCGCCTCGGGAATTCCCTCGTTCCCGCTGGTTTTGTAATACAGGAAATAGCCGCCCCCGTTTACCACGCAACATTCCCAGAAAAGCCACAGAAACCCGTTAACATCCGCCAGGGGGGCGTAATTTTGGGAGCCCAGGGAGTCCAGGGCTTTAAGCTGCTGAATCGTCTCCACAAAATAAGGGTGCACCTCCCCGGCCCTGCTTTCCGTGGCGAAATCCGTTTTGGTGATAAAAACCAGCTTGCCGGGGGTTTCGCTGGT
>JAGRBF010000283.1:8237-16025 GCA_020434205.1 Calditrichota bacterium
TGGTCGTCGGCAGGAGAAACCTGATACAAATAGGGCAGGTAGTTCACCCCTTTGGCGGCGGGAGAACTGCCAGAATGAGCCGGCGAAGCACCGGGACCGAGATCCGAGGGGCTGTATTGGGGCACCCGTTCCAGCTTAAAGCGGATCAGGAGCCCGCCGGTCCCGGGAAGGGTCCCCTCCGAAAAGGCGGAAGCGCTTTGGGAGGGATTATCGGCGCTGAGCACCACCCGGCAAGGAGATGCCACGCTTTGCTGCAGAATTTCCAGGGGCAGGGGAAAAATGGACAGACTGCTGCCCTCATCCTGCCAGGCGATCTGGTTTTTAAGGGCAAAGTTCATGGCGTGGGGGGAAATCGGGGGCAGGGCCGCCACGTTAACAATCCCCGGATTGTAGGCATCCAACATTTCCCCCTGCCATTGCGGAGAAGGCGAGGGCGGCGGAATGGCGGGCAGGTCCAGCAGACATTTGCTGTGGGTTCCCCCGTCAAAGTTGATCCACCCCGGCGGTGGGCTGACGTTGGGATTGATGGTCAGAAAAGCTTTAACCTGGGTCTGGCCGCCCTCCACCCGGAATTGCTGGCCGGTGAGGCGATAGGCTCCTTCGGTGGGCACGTCGCGCATTTTTTCCGGGGTAGGATCCGGCGGCACATGATCCGGGCGGGGCAGCTGCAAACCGTGCAGCATAAAGCGGGAGGTGATCCCGGCCAGGGCGGCATAGTTGAACTCTGCCATCAGGGTCTCGTATTCGCTGCTCCCGGTAAGCTGCTCGGCACAATCGGCCACCACATCCATCATTTCGCTCCAGTGACGGGTGGTATCGGCCACCCCGGCGGCGGTGCGCGTTACCCGTTGCCGGAACAGCAGATTGGCCTGCATCTCGTATTGCAATGCCGCCTGATGCAACTCTTTTACCGCGTGGCGGGCCATCATCAGGAAAAAATCGATAAAAACAAATCCGGCCATACCGCTGTTGGAGGGCGAGCCGAACAGATCGATGTTGTCAACCGCGGCAGCCGAGCCCAGCTGGGAAAGGGACAGCTCCTGGAAAAAGGCGTTGACCGCCTGCGGATAATCCGATCCCGGAAAACCGTAGGTATGGAAAGAATCGAAAAAGACGCTGGTTTCGTCGCCCTGCTCATCAAAATAAATCAATTGAAACTGGGGGAACATAGGGATAACCGCGCAGCTCTCCAGCGCGGCGGCCTGCGGGGCATTGATGGAGGCTATGCTCAGGGTCATTTCCGTTTGCAGAAAGGCAAAGAGGGCGTTGGCAAACCCGTTCATCCCGCCCATCTTGCTGCCCGGGGGCTCATTGCCCTGCCCCAAAGCGTCGGAAACCTGCTGAAAGCGCTGCGACCACACCTGACCGTGATCGGAATAGCGATCCAGCAGCCAGCCCACCAACAGCCGCACCAGCAGCTCGAACTGGGTCTCCCGTTGCGGGGATTGGGCGGTGAACAGGGCACTGGTTTTGGGGGTGGGCGATTCGATAATCAGCGAGGCAATCGCCTGGATATTGACCGGCGATGCGTCGTATTTCACGGTGGGCTGCAGGGCAAAATAAAGGGTGACCTCCGGCAGAGGCGACCCGGCAAAGGTGTCGAACAGCAAGGGATCGCGGATGCTGCCGGGGCGATGGTGAAAGCGCTTCAGGCTGGCCACCTGGCGGTCGATCAACTGGCGCAGGGTTTTTTGGGCGGCCGCCACATCCGGCGATTGGATTTCCCCGGTGCCGCCGGGCATGTTGACCGGGCCGTTGATGCTGGCGGTTTTATCCCCGCTGCCAATAATAAAGGTATGGCTGACCTGGATGCTGAAGTGAAAGTGGATGGTGAAGAAGATGATCTTGATGCTGGCCTCGGCTTCCACCCCGGCGGCGACGTAGATCAGGGTTTTACAGCCGGTTTCCAGAGCCATATCGGTGCTGGCGGTCAGCTTGATGGTCACCGAAGCTTTGATCACCACAAAGTCCACCGATCCCTGGATGAGGATCAGCAGGTCGGCGGTTCCGGCAAACCAGTAATGGTCGGGAGGATTGCTCATGCTGGAACCCTCCGAACGGCCGTCCACCTCCTTGCCTTTCCAGGCCAGCAAACCCTGCAGGGTGGCGGTCAGCGAGGCGTCCAGCGAGGCGGAGAAGATGCCCGCATTCACCGATACGGAAACATACACCCCCACCCCGATCCCGAATTTGATGATCGGATCGAAATCGGTGCCCTTGCCGGGTTTGTAGCCGGGATTGTCGCTGCTGCGCAGCTTGGCGAAATAAAAGCCGGCCTTGCCGGTCAGCTCCGCCAGCTGAATCCCGATGGAGCTTTGCCCCAGCGGCCAGCCGACGTTGACCCGGAAATCCCCGTTGGTGTAAATCCAGATCGAAAAGCCGGGCAGGATCAGGATAACCCCGTCGATGTTGATACGGCGCAGGGTATCCGGCAGGGTGAGCGCCCCGAAATAAACCCCCAGATTGGGACCCAGCTTTTCATAGAGAATTTCAAACAGAAATCCCGAAAAAAAGGTGGTGGGCGTTTCCGGGCAGGCCACCCGCACCCCGTACATGGCCGGGTCGTTGAAAATAATCTTGAGGTCCCAGTTGCGCAGGGTTAAATGGGCCCCGATAAACCAGTCCCGGTCCGGTTTGTAGAAATTGCGGGCCAGCCCGGTCAGAATTTCCGCGGGATCGTTGGTTTTAAACTGATCCTCGATCTGCGCGAAGATGGTCTCGATGGGATCGGTAACCCCGGTTACCGGATCGGGACCGATGCGCTGTCCCAGTCCGAAATAATGCAATTGAAAGGAGCTCTTGGAACTCTGCGGCGGCACCGGAAAGGGATAAGAAACCATCTGGGTGCGGGCACTCTCCCCCGCCGCGCCCAGGGCCGCTTTGGCTTTGGACACCTGATTGGGGATCTCCACCTTGGCCTTGAAGTCCAGGCCACCGGCCGCTTTGTTGTAAATAAGGTAAAGGGCCAGAATGGAGAAATTCGGCTCGACGGTTATCTCCAACCCCCCGTAATTGGCGGTGCCCCCGATTTTGATAGGCGGGTTTAGGGCCAGCTCCATGTGAAAGGCATCGGTGGAAGAACCGGGCGCCAGCCACACCGAGGGAATCAGCCCCACCGGCGGGGAGCCGATATCGATGATCTTGCTCCAGGGCCCCCCGGTCAGGTCCGGCAAACCGATCCCGATCAGCTTGTGGAGTTCCTCGCTGCCCCAGTTGTAAACCTTCAGGAGCGGTATGGGATCGTCCAGCTTAAACTGAAGGGCCAGGGGCCCGCCCAGGATGTGCAGCTCCAGGGTAAAATGGATACCGTCGATGGTACCTTTGAGGTCCGCGGTTAGCGTTACCATGCCCACCGCCGGCGTTTAGCGTGGATTGACTCAGGCAATGAAAAACCCCGCATCACCGGTTACCACATCCCCCTGGGGAGAGTTGCCGGTTTCCGCTTTTTGCACCAGAATGCCGATAGAATCGAATCCCAGAAATCCGTTGAAAATGGTAAAGGGCTCCTGCAGCTGATAAACCACCCCGATCTTGTACATCTTGAGGGGTTGGTTGATGGTCAGGACGGTCAGAATAATCTGGCCGTTCATAAACTGATCGAAGGGGCCCTGCAGCATCGCCGGCAGGTGAGCCTCCACGTCCTTGGTGAGGGAGAAATCCAGCCCCAGCTTCCGGCCGATCCAGTCCACGAATTCCTCGGGGGTTCCCAGCACCACCGGGGAGGAGATGGAAAAGACGATTCCCTGGGTTTTCAGGTTGCGGACATCCTGGGTATTCACGGTGATCTGGCGACTGTTGATCTCGATGGTGGCGCTGATGGAGATCACCATATCCTTGTTGGGGGGACTGCTGTTCAGTTGCCCGAGGGCGCGATCATCATACATAACGTTTCTCCTTAGGGATGGTAAATTTGGTTTCGTTTCAGATGTGGTCCGGCTTTCCCGTTTGGGGATCAATTTTGCCGTATTGATGCACCCGCCCCTGCTCGGCCAGGAACTGCTCGCGGGATTTCACCTCGATGGTGATATCGGAGGCCGGCTTTAGGCCCCGGATCAGCTCCCAGTCTCCCTTCACCTGGACCTTCCAGGGCAGTTTTCCGACCGGAAAACCGGACAGCAGGGGCAGCTCCCATAACTTTTGCAGCATGGGCCAGCGGAGAAAGGAGGCGGTGGTGGGCAGATTAAGGCCGAATTGGTTGTTCAGCCAGATCATCAGATCGTTAACGGTTTTCATAGTGCTCCAGCCGTTGCAGGGTTTGCGATGGCAGAATCGCGGATTGTTTATTGTCTTTTTTGATGGGCATGGCCGCCAGATACCAGGCGATATTGGATTTGTTGCGATCTCCCCCGCTCCCGGATTCCCCGGCAAACAGCACGAAATCGACCATCACCCCGGGCGGAAAATCGTAGCCCATCACGCTGATGGCGATATTGTTGAACATCACCGCATAGACGTATTCCCCCGGCGCCACTTCCACCTTCATTAAGTTGGCATCCTTGAAGGTGGTTTTCAGCACCCCCTGAATATTGAATCCCTGAAAACCCGCGTCCAGGGCCGGCAGCTTAACCATAATGCTCATGGCGTCCGAATCCGGCACCACCGGCGAGGGTCCCCAGGCCAGAAACAGGCTGGCATCCAGACTGGCGTGGACGCTGCTGAGCGATCCCAGAGACCCCAGGGGCAGGTCGAATTCCAGGGCGAACAGCGGGGAACTGGTGGTGTAGGGCGAGGGAGCTTTGCCCGGCGGCGAGCCGCTTGCGGCCAGGCTTTCCAACTGCACGCAGTGGACCGCCATGGCCCCCAGGCTACCGGGATCCAGTCCCTTGGGATCGAAGCGGATATTGGTGCAATTGAGGGGCAGGTCGAAGAGCAGGCTTCCCTCGCGGATGGCGCGATGATCCGGGGAAACCTGGGCGGCATCCGGAACGAATTGATAGGAAACCGGTCCCACTGCCCCGCTGCCATACAGGGTAAAGCTGAGCAGGATGGTGAGATTGGTAAAACCAAGGCCCATCCCCGCCCCCGAATTAGCGGCGTTTTCCCAGGGCATCAAAGCGGCGGTGGCCTGGGGATTGCCGAAAGAAAGCAGGTCCAGCCCCCCTTCGATGGGAAAAGGTTCCGGGACAAACCACAGCTGGCCGTCCAGGGCAAAATTGGCGCTGAGTTGGGTATCGGCAGGACTCCCGGTGGCCGGCTGGGGTTTGCCGGGATTGAGGGCGATACCGCTCAGGCGGATTCGCTCGATTACCCGCAGGGCGCCCTCCGGCTTGTTCACCACAAAATCGTAGGGCGTTTCCGTCACAAATTTGACGTGCCCCACCGCCCCGCTTTTTTGATACTGGCCGTGGATGAGAATGGTGTTCTCCGGGAGGGCCGGGCTGGACGGCGCCGCGCTTTCCAGCGAAACCGAACGTCCGAACAGGGTATTGAGGGTCAGTTCGATGGCCACGTTGAAAGTGGTGATCGAAGAGTTGGCAAACACCACCGTCAGTTGCTGGACGATATAGCGAAAATCTCCCGGCAGCAGGTGCGAGGGAGAACCGTCCGGGGGGGCCAGGTAGTGGATAACCCCGAAAACCGAGCTGTGTTTGATGGCGTTGGGTCCGGGCGACTGGCCGCGCAGGTTGTTGGCCTGAATCCCGAAGTGGTGGGCCCGGAGCTGGGAGCCGGGGATGCCCGCCAGCAGAATCTGCAGGTCCGGGGGCATGCCGTTGCCATCCACCAGGGCGTCCATTACCAGGACTCCGGTCCATTCCGGATCGACGGCGATCTGCTGAAAATAGGCAAAGGGATTCTGCTTGCCCGGGGCATTTTGGCCGCTTCCCGGCACCCCGGCCTGGGCAAAGAGCATCTCCAGGGTTTCCCGGGTGGCATCCACGGTGCTGTCATCTCCCACAAATTGATCGCTGGCGGTCCAGGCCCCGGTATCGGCGATCAGGTCCAGCAGGGAGCGCGTGTCCCCGAATTTGAAGATCAGCAGAGCCCCCTCATCCACCGCCGCTTCCAAATTAAAACCGCCCACGTTGAGGGTATTGGCGAAGTGGTCCAGATAGCGGCCGTTGGCGATCACCATAAATAGCTGATCGCGAACCAGGGTGCCGCTCAGGGTGGTGTTGAGGGTGTCCCCGCCAGCCGGGGAAAATCCGAACAGCTTTTTGTCTACCGGACTCTGGGCCAGCAACAGATTCTGCCACCCCCCGCCGGCATTGAGATTCACCAGAAAACCCTGGGGGGTAAAGGCGGTATTCAGGCCGTTGCCGGCGGCCGGCCGGTAGAGGTCCCCCTGCGCCCCGAAGCCGGAAAAGACCGGTCCCTGCGGACCAATGCCGATCAGGGCGCTGCGCATGGGGGAAAAAACGGTTTTTTCCAGGGATTGAAAGGCCTGACTGTCCATACCGGGAGCAATGGCCCCGTAGGGAACCATGGGGAAGGTAACCGCGTCCGACAAGTCCGACAGACAGGAATGCACCACCATGGGAAATTCCCCGAAACCGCTCTCCCCGTAATAGGCCGATTCGCTGGGCTGATTAAAATAACCCCGGCCATTGCCGCCCCCCGCCAGACCGGCCCAGGCGGTGGTGGCGAGATCGCTCAGCAAAGCTCCCGAAGCCGGAGAACTGGCGGAGGCGCTGCCCGCCCAGGCGGGCGCCCCGCTTTGGAAGAACAGAAAGTCCCCGGCGCAAAGCCCCAGGAATTCGCTGCCAAACAGCCCGGCCATCACCTCCACCCGGGCGGGGTTTGGTGATGCGGGGGGATTTTCGGCGGCAAAAATGCCCACCGGGGCCAGGTAAAGGGATTGCCCGTTAACGGCCGGAGCGTGGCAGAAAGCAAATCCCGGGGCGCTGGAATCCAGGAAAATTTCCGGCATATTCCCGGTAGCGGGAGAGACCGCGCCGGCGCCGCCCGGAGAAAGGATGATGGGATGGCCGCCGGGAGAAAGAAAGGTGGCGGCCGAGAAGCGCAGGCTGTTTTCCGCCCAGCTTTCCCCGCTGCTGAGGTCAAAGGCCAGGCGGGTTTGCCCCGCATCTTCCCCCCACAGGGGGTTAAGCCACAGGTTGAATCCCGGAAATTCCGCGGCAGGGCTCTGAGGCGCCGGGGGATCGAAAAAAGGATAGCGCAGCAGCAGCGGCTGACGGCCCCGCTCCAGCACATAGCGGAACTCGCAGCCGAAAACATCCCGCAGGGCTGCCGGGTCCAGGGCCATCTTCACCGAATAGCAGCCCGTTTGGGGACCGGCCAGAAAGAGGTAGATCAACCAGGTATCCTGATAATAGCCGATTTCGGGAGCCGTCCCGCCGAACAGGATCTTGACGAACTCCCTGGCGAAAGGGGCAGTGGAAACCCGTTTGATCTCCCAGCGGCCCTCCCCCTCGTTGAGGTCCACCGACAGGGTATCGGTCTGGTTGGCCCCGATGCGCAGGGTAAAGGCGCCGCAGGAAAAGTCGTTGTCGCTGAACACCTTGCGGGCGGTGGATTGCGGGTCGATTTGCACCAGGGGCAGCAGGGAAAAACGCCAGTTGCGGGAAGATTTGGCGCCGTCGTCCAGCCATACCAGGCTGCGGTTGGAGGTGCGGGTTACCCCGCGCTGGCGGGCCGGGGCGATCTGAACACCGGCTCCGGGGTCCGGCAAAATGCGGCGCAGGGCCCGTACCAGCGGCCCTTCCCGGCCGGGAGGAACGGGGTGGGTCATCATCACATAATACCCTGGAAAATCCGGATTTTGCCAGGAATCGGCCAGGGAAACCGGCCCGGAATTGGGGGTTGCTGCGGTAACGAAATACAGGAAGG
>JAGRBF010000284.1:0-1756 GCA_020434205.1 Calditrichota bacterium
CTTTGAGGAACGAAGGATCAAAGGATCAAAGGATCAAAGGATCAAAGGATCAAAGGATCAAAGGATCAAAGGATCAAAGGATCAAAGGATCAAAGGATCAAAGGATCAAAGGATCAAAGGATCAAAGGATCAAAGGATCAAAGGATTTTCCCGTCCAATGGTCCACTTGTCCAACAGTCCAAATGTCCAAATGTCTGGTTGTCCATATTCTTGCCGTATTCCAAATTGATTAAAACGCAAATCCTGAATGAGGAGAAGGCTCTCTATGCGCCTGTTATTGCTATGTTTATCCCTTTTGTTGAGCGGGGCGGTCCTGGCCCAGGCAGACCTGGAGGTCAGCCTGTTTGATTTGCTCAACGGCGAACCCCTGTCTCAAAAAACGGTGACCCTCTCCAACCCGGATATCGGGCTCTCCCGGGAAAAGGTCACCTCCGCACAAGGCAAGGTGCGCTTTAGCGGTCTTTCCACCGCCGGAGCTTATCGGGTAACCGTTGCGGAAAGCGAAAACCACCAGTCGGTTACCTCCGATCCGGTAATCCTGCGCTCCAACCAGAAATCCAGCGTTATTCTGGAAGTTCCCCAGAAGCAGGAGTTCCGCAGCGAAACGGTTACGGTGGTAAGCAATGCCACCACCCGCATCAATACCGTGGATGCGGAGGTCTCCGCTCAGTTGCGCAGCGAGGAGATTGAGGTGCTGCCCATCGAAGGACGCGACCTGACCCGGGCCCTGTACCGCCTGCCCAACGTTACCCAGGCCACCGGCTTTTTCCCGGAAGCCCCCAACGTGAGCATCAACGGGGCCAACTCCCTCTACGCCAACTACCTGATCGACGGTCTGGACAACAACGAAAATTTCCTGGGTGGGCAGAAGTTCGCCATCCCGGTGGGCGCCGCCCAGGACGTCACCATCCTCACCAACAACTATTCCGCGGAATTCGGGCTAACCGGCAATGGGATCATCAACATCACCACCCGCTCCGGCAGCAACGAGGTTACCGGGGAAGGCTTTTACCTGACCCGCCCCGGGCCGGCTATTGACGGCGAATCCCCCTTTGCCCAGCGCGACCTTTCCGGAAATCAGGTCAAGGACGGTTTTCAGCGCCACCAGGGCGGTTTCAGCATCGGCGGACCGCTGGTGCGGGACAAAACCTTCTTTTATCTGAACGCCGAACAAACCCTGGACTTCAAGGATAATCTGCTGCGTTCTCCGGACCTGGGGGTCAACGAAACGGTGGCCGGACAAAACCGCTTTTCCTATTTCTCCGGCAAGCTGGACCACAACTGGAGCGGACGCCTGAAATCCAGCCTGCGCGTGAATGCCGGTCTGGTGGCCCTGGAACGCCAGGGTGGGGGACTGGAAGGTGGGGTCACCTTTCCTTCGGCCGGAAATGCCCAGGACCGCAATTCTTTGCTGATTGCCTCCCGGAACGTCTACGTGGGGGAAAATTATCTCAGCGAAACCAGCCTTCAGTTTTCCCGCTTCCGCTGGAACTACGCCGATCCCGAAAATCGGGACGATCCCAACGTTACCGTGCTGGGACCGAACGACCAGACCGTCGCGGTGCTCGGGCATCCCGGATATCAGTTCAATTCCCTGGAAAATACGGTGCAGTTCGATCAGAAATTCAACCTCACCCGCGGCAATCACAGCTTTAAGGTGGGCGGCGGGGTGCTGTCCATGGATCATCAGTTGACCGGCGGTGGCAATCCCAACGGCAGCTACACGGTGCGGCTGGATCAGAATCAGCTGGATGCC
>JAGRBF010000284.1:1766-6013 GCA_020434205.1 Calditrichota bacterium
TGCGCAGCCGCGGGCTGGGTGCGGATCTGAGCGTCAGCGATATTCCCGCCGGGGCAGAGGTCCTGTTTTACGGGGTGGAGCTGCGCCCGGCCTCCTTCGGCACCCGCCAGAACGTGTTCAGCCTTTATGCCGAGGATCTGATCTCGGTGAACAGTCGCCTCAACCTTACCCTGGGCTTGCGCTATGATTACGACAACCTCAGCAAGGGCGGCAGCAGCAGTGGGGATCTCAACAATATTGCCCCACGCACCAGCTTCAACTACAAACTGGACAGCCGCAGCAGCATCCGCGGGGGATACGGGATTTTCTATGAAAAAATCCTCTATGCCCTTTACAGCGACGCCCTGCAGTTCAACTCCACTTCGGCGGATTACCGGGCCCAGCTGCAGGCGCTGATCAACCAGGGGATTCTGCCGGAAGACACCGATATCAGCAGCATCATTCACGAAGGGAATCTGGTGGGAACCTTCCCCAATACCGCCTATCTGCAGGGGCCTTCCGCGGCCAGCCTGCAGGGGCAGCGGGAAGGGATTTTCAGCAACGAGCTGCGCATCCTCAATCCGGACGGCTACCAGAATCCTTACACCCATCAGCTTTCCCTGGGCTATCAATACCAGGTGGATTCCGACAAGCTGTTTACCATCGACCTGATGCACACCCGCTCGGAGAGCCTCTATCGCCTGAGGGCCCTCAACGCCCCGGCCAATTTTGATTACAGCGAGGTCCGCGATGGCGGGGATGTGCGCTCCCAGGCCGAGGCGGACGCCACCCGGCCGGTGCCCATCTACAGCGACGCCACAGGCAGCTATGCCCTGGTAAACGGGGATACCCTGCGTGGGGCGGCCCGCAATGTGGTGATGACGGAAACGGCCGGTAAATCCCGCTACTATGCCGCCACCGTCAATTTTCAGAAATTCCGCGGCGACGATGCCTACGCCTACCGGCTCAACTATACCCTCTCTTCGTTGAAAAACGATACCGAGGACATTAACTTCCGGGCTATGGACGCCAATAATTTTGACGACGAATGGGGATATTCCATCAACGACCGGCGCCACGTGATCAACGGGTCCTTTCAATATTATCCCATGAAACATCTGGCCCTGTCGATGGCCATGCTGCTGCAGAGCGGACAGCCGATCAACCGCATCCCCGATGCCGCCATTTACGGGACCACCGACCTCAACGGGGACGGCCGGGCCTTCAGCGACGCCTATGTGGGCAACAGCGACCGCTCCCCGGGAGAAGAGCGCAACAGCGACCGCCTGCCCTGGTCCAACACCTTCGACGCCAGCCTGGTTTACAACCTGCCGATCGCCGGCGGACGGGGCATCGAGCTGCGGGCCGATATTTTCAATCTCTTTAACGCGGAGAATCTGAGCGGCTATTCCAACAACGCCACCCAGAGCAATCAGATTCAGGTGGGGCCGGCCAGCTCCGGGGTGTTGGTGATCCGCAATGCCGCCCCGCCCCGTCAGTTCCAGTTTGGGGTGCGGTATTTGTTTTAAAAACACATGGCTGGATGGTTATTCGGCTGCGCCGGATGGCGAATGGCGAATGGCGAATGGCGAGAAGCGAGAAGCGAGAAGCGACAAGCGACGATTTTTCAAAAATTCCTGCTCGCTGATCGCTAGTCGCTGCTCGCTGATCGCTAGTCGCTGCTCGCTAGTCGCTGATCGCTGATCGCTAGTCGCTGATCGCTGATCGCTGATCGCTGATCGCTGCTCGCTGATCGCTAGTCGCTGATCGCTGATCGCTGATCGCTGATCGCTGATCGCTGATCGCTAGTCGCTGCTCGCTGCTCGCTGCTCGCTAGTCGCTGCCAACAAACATCAACCGCTAACGAAAAGAAATGATGCGAATACACCTGTTTTTAATCGCCGCTCTGCTCCTCCTGGCTTCCTGCGGACAGGAGAAAGGTGCGGATAATATGACCGGTAAAAGCTGGGCGGAGATCGAATCCATGGCCCGCGGCACCACCGTCAACCTGATGATGTGGGGCGGGGATCCTTTCATCAATGCCTACATGAAAAACTACGTGGTGCCGGCCCTGCAAAAGGAGCACGGGGTAACCCTGAACATCGTGGAAGGGCAGGGGAGCCGGGTGGTGCGCCTGGTGATGACCGAGCTGGAGGCGGGGCGCAGCGAGAGCGAAATCGACATGGCCTGGATCAACGGGGAGACCTTCTACCAGCTCCGCCAGATCAACGCGCTCTACGGGCCTTTCACCGACCGCCTGCCCAACGGGACATACATCGATTTCGAAAACCCCTTCATCAGCACGGATTTCCAGCAGCCGGTCAACGGCATGGAATGCCCCTGGGGCAACGTCCAGCTGGCCATCATCTACGATAACGAGCGGGTGCCCGAGCCACCCCGCACCATGGCTGCCCTGAGCGACTGGGTGAAGGCAAATCCCGGCCGTTTTACCCTGACCACCGATTTCACCGGGATGACCCTCCTGAAATCCTTTCTGATCGACCTGGCCGGCGGGAAAAACGCCCTCGCCGGACCCTTCGATCCGCAAAAATACCAGCGCCTTTCCGGGGAGCTGTGGGCCTACCTTAATGCCAATAAACCCTACTTCTGGAAGGAAGGGAAAACCTTCCCGGATGCCATCGCCCAGATGCACCAGATGTTCGCCAACGGGGAGATCGACTTTACCATGAGCAACAACGATGGGGAAGTGGACAACAAGGTGGTGCTGGGGGTTTTTCCCAACACTGCCCGCTCCTACGTTTTTGATGCGGGCACCATTCAAAACTCCCATTACATGGGGATTATGGCGCACGGGGCCAACAAAGCCGGGGCTATGGTGGTCTGCAATTTTCTGATTTCGCCCGCGGCTCAGCTGGAAAAGATGAACCCGGAGGTTTGGGGGGACGGCACCATTCTGGCCGTGGAGCGGTTGCCGGAACCCTGGCCGGAAAAATTTCGCACTATTCCCGGGCGTCGTTATGCCCTTAAACGCAATGAAATCAAGGACAAAGCCCTGGCGGAAATCGCCCCGGAATACATGATTCGCCTCTATGAGGATTTTCGCAGGGAAGTGATCGAAAAATAATGGGCGCTCTTTTCCGAAAAACCGGCCCCCTTTCCCTCCTGCTGGTGACGGTGCTGCCGCTCCTGCTGGGATTTGGGTATGCCTTTCTGTACAGCCTGGGGCTAACCGGCCTCCTGGACAGCGGTTTCACCCTGAAGCACTGGACCCACGGCCTGAGCGATGGCCAGTTCTGGCAATCCCTGGGCTACAGCCTCTACATCGCCGCTATCACCATGGCCCTCACCTTAATTCTGGCCCTGGCTTTGACCCTCAAGCTGGGCGAGGCCCTGCGCCGGGGAGCGCCTTCCTACCTGGTGTACTGGCCCCTGGCCTTCCCGGCGATCGTCAGCGCTTTCCTGACCTTCCAGCTTTTTTCCGACGGCGGCTTTGCGGCCCGGGTGGCCTTCCAACTGGGGGCCATTACCTCTCCCGAACAATTTCCCGATCTGGTTAACGATGCCGCGGGGATCGGGATTATCGCCGCCCACGTTTTCCTGGCCACTCCCTTTTTTGTGATTCTCTTCGGCAACCTGATGGAAAGCGAACGCATCGCCGAGCTGAATCTACTGGCCCGCACTCTGGGCGCCGGCAGTGGCCAGGCCCTGCGCCGGGTGGCCGTCCCGGTTTTGCTGAACCGCGCCATGCCCACCATTATCCTCTATTTTATTTTTGTGTTGGGCTCTTACGAAATTCCCCTGCTGCTGGGGCGGCAGTCCCCGGAGATGGTTTCGGTGATGATCGTCCGCAAGCTGCAGCGTTTTAATCTGCTGGACATCCCCCGGGCCTACATGATCGCCTGCTGCTACATCCTTTTCGTCAGCATTTTTCTGTGGCTCTCCTTCCGGGTCAGAAAGCGGTGGGTCGATGGCGCCTCGTAAACGAGTCCTGGCCCTTTTGCTGAGCGGCCTGCTGGTGCTGCCGGTGCTCTATCTGGTGCTGCTCTCCCTGGCGCGGGAATGGCGTTTTCCCGCTGTCATGCCGCCCGTGATAACCCTGCAGAACTGGGTGAGCCTTTTTACCGTGGAACGTTCCCTGCTGGAAAGCCTGCTGCTTTCTCTGGTGATTTCCGTGAGCGTGGCGATTGTGGTAACCGCGGCCAGCTTTTTGATCAGCCGGCGCATCGCCTACCACCCCCGGCGCGATCGCCTCCTGCTGCTGTGTTACCTGCCCTACATTCTCTCCCCGGTTATCTACGCCGCCTGCC
>JAGRBF010000285.1 GCA_020434205.1 Calditrichota bacterium
TAAAGATTGCCGGGATGACGAAGCATCCACATTACAATTGACAGCCTACTTTGCACGCTTGACAATCTACCTTGGACAGATCGCGAACTCCTAACACCCTATTGTTCGTTGGTGTAAAAAATCCGTTTGACCACCTCGCTGGCCTGGTCCGAAGGCAATACCGTCTGACTGCCCCATACCACCCCGTTGAGGCAGATGCGGTCCAGCGCACTGCTTAACAGCGGCTGGAAGGTCTCCGCGCCCAGGTCCTGGTGGCAGGCCACCAGATTGCCCAACACCCTTTCCACCAGATCGTTGCGTTTGCTGTCGTCAAAATACAGGAGAATTTCGATCTGCCGGAAAATGGCATTCTCATAATTTTCCCGTTCGAACTCGATACTGCTGATGTTGCCCAGGGTTTGGGCAGTTTCGAAACGGTTTCCGGTTTTTTCGAAAATACCCAGGGCCGCGGTATATTTTTCCAGAGCGATTTCCCATTCTCCGCGGTCGTGGAAAATATTGCCCTCCTGGTACAGAACCCGGGAATAACCTTCCTCGTCCTGCAGATGCCGGAAAATTTCGCCGGCCCGCACCAGAAATTCCTGGGCTTTGTCCAGAATTTCCTGCTGCTCGTAAATCTGAGCGAGGTGCAGGGCGCTGTCGGCCAAACCGGGCATGTTTTCAGCGTTCTGGAAGGCCTCCAGGGCGCGGATGTAAAATTCTTCGGCATCCTCCCACTTTTCGGCCTTCTGGTAATTTTCGGCCAGGAAAGCCAGGATGCGGCCCGCGCCGTCGTGGTCCCCAATGCTGGCCTTCATGCCAATGGCGCGCTGGAAAACCTCCAGGGCATAATCGCTCTGCCCCTGTTCCTGATATATTTCCCCGATTTTTTCGTAGGTATTGGCCACTTCCTGATCATTACCGATTTTTTCCTGAGATTCCAGAACCTTTTCATACATGTCCAGAGCCCGGTCCCAATCCTGACGATCCTTGAATACCGCAGCCATGCGTATGTAGATTGCCGCAATCCCGGTGGGATCGCCGATGCGGTCGTACATTTCCAGGGATTTCTGGAACAGCCCCATGGCGGTTTCCCCGTCTCCGCGAACCTGGTAGATGCTGCCGATGCGCTGGTAAATATGGGCCAGGCCGTTCTGGTCTCCCAGATCGCCGTAAATCCGCCGGCTCTTTTCGTAATGCTGATTGGCATCGTCCCATTTTTCCTGCTGAACCAGCAGATTGCCCAGCCGCTCGTGGGCGCTGGCGGTGCCCGGCAAATCTTCCAGGCGCTGGCGGAGTTTGATCTCCCGGTTGAGAACCTCGATAGCCTGATCCCACTCCTCCCGCTCGCGGTGAATGGTGCTCAGGCTGCTCAGCACCTGACTGATACCGACCTGATCGGCCATTTTTTCATAGATTTCCAGGGCTTTGATGTAGAGGTCATAGCTGCGATTCCACTCGCCCCGGTTGCGGAAGATCAGCCCGATACTTTGGTAGCAGTGCACCGTTCCACGCAGATCCCCGATTTCCTCGAAGATCAGCAGGGCTTTTTCCAACATCTCGAAGGCCGCTTCGGTTTCTTTGATCACGATAAAGTTGTCTGCCAGAGAGATGGCGACACGGGCAATGCTCTTGCGGTTGCCCTGCTTCTCGTAATGGGCCAGACTTTCCTGAAGCAGCTCGATCGCCTCGTCCAGTTCCACCCGGTTCTGGTGAATTTTCCCCAGTTCGTAGAGGATCTCGGCCAGCAGCCCGTCCTCCCTTGCAAAGCTCCGCGCTTCGTTGAAGTCCGCTTCTGCAGCGGCCACGTCGCCTTTTTCCAATGCGGTTTTGGCCCGGTAGTGCAGCCATTCCGCCTTAAAGTCCAGATTGTCGAACAGGGTAAAGTCTATCCGCTCCAGCAGGTCGTCCATGGCGGTGCGGTCGGCATTTTCCAGCAAGGGAGAGCGGATCAGGTTGCGCAACAACTCTCCGGCCTCGGCTTCCCGCTCCGCCAGCAAAAAGTGGCGGGCCCCGTTTACCGCATCGTCGGGAACCCCGTTAAGCTCGAAACGCCCTTGATAAGCCTGACCGGCAGTGGCCTGCAGGCTCCGGCGAATATGGTCGGAATCAATTCGTTCAAAATAAAAATCGGAAACCTGCGGGGCCAGATGATAACGATCCTGATTGTAATCGTATTCCAGGAGGCCGTAGGTTTCCACAAACAGTTCCAGCTCTTCCTGGAAGTCTCCCCCGCCGATGCGGTCGTAGAGGATCTCCAGGAATTTTTCCGACTCGCTGCGCGGCAGCACGGAAATGGCCTTGAGGAACTGGTTGCGGCGATTATCCAGACGGCTGAGGCTTTCGAAAAGATGGGCGGCCATGTACTGGAAGAGCTGCTCCACCTGAGAAGGCATGTTCTGCAGCAGCCGTTCCAGAGCGGTGTCGGTATGGGTTTCGGATTCCCACCAAATGCGGAAAAGCTGCATCACCAGCGGATTTCCGCGAGCCTGAGCAGCAAACCGGCGGGCGTGGATCCGCGGCAGGTTTAAGGACCAAACGTCCCGCAACAGGGCCCCGGTCTCGGCAACAGACAGTCCGGGATAGGCGTAAACCTGGGCCAGATCGGCCTCCACCTCAGCAGGCAAAACCTGCCCGGCCATTAGCAGATGTCCCTGGAAGTTTTCCTGTTTTTCCACCGTGGACCACAGCCGGGCAAATAGTTCGACAAAAGCGGCCTCGTCGGCAAACTGGATATCATCCAGCACCACCCAGCAGTTCCCGGCGGCCAGGGCTTCGGCGGGGTTTTCCCGAATGCGCGCCGAGCTGTGGGGGTGTTTACTCCCCTGAAAATGGCTGACAATACTTTCGACAAAGGTCTTAACCCCTGCGCCGCTCCGTGGGAAACGGTAATAGAAAAAGTTTTGCTCGTCCCCGGGATTGTTCATCAGGTGGTGATGAATAAAGGCCGAGAGCAACACGGTTTTGCCGCAGCCGGGCGCCCCGGTGATGAATAACTGCCGCTCTTTTTTGAGAAGCTCTTCCAGCTTGCGCATGCCCCGGACCGGAATGCCCAGCTGTTTCCCGCTCCAGGTAGGCAGCTGCGCCGACCCGTTCTGGTTGAAGTAAACATCTTCAAAGGGATATTCCCCGGTATACACCCGCGGCTTATCCTTCAGGGAGGTCCCGGGCAATCCGCCCAGGCGATTTAGCGGGGTAACCGGAACGGTTTCTCCGGAATCCTCGCCGGCAAAAAAGCGGAACATCCCGTCGTCGTCGCTCCAATCCTCCTCGCCTTTTTCGGTGCTTTCTTCGCTGCTGCCTTCGGGCTCCCAGTCGGTATTTTCAATCATATCTTCAACCCGGGAGAACATTTCCTCGGGAGAATCGCCCTCGCCGTCGGCCAATTCGTCCTTGCTGTCCGGACCGGAATCCGCGTGGTTGCCGTTCAGATAAACTTCCCGGACGAATCCGTCGTTGCTAACCCCGTTCTCCATCCCTTTGCCGGGGAGGTCTTGCGGGGTTTCCGCTTCGATCGGATCCTCGTCTTCCTCGAAACCATCGAGGTCCTGGGGATTGATGCGGGCCTCTTCGGCGTTGGCCAGTAATTCTTCGGCAGCGTTCTCCGATTCCTCCGCGCGGGACCAGGAAGCGGGCATGGCAAAAATATTGACCATTTCTTGGGGTTCTTCCGGCTCTTCCGGGGTAGCAAGCTCATCCGATAAATCGGGATCCGGGGATAACAGATCGGGGGTCTCTTCTTCAGCTTCTTCTTCATTGGTTTTGCCTTCCCCGGATTCTTCGTCGCCACCGGTGGCAAAAACCAGCAGGGTTTCGTCCCCATCTCCGTAATCGCTGAGGGAATCTTCCCCGGATTCGTTTTCCAGCTCTGCTTCCAGGCCTTCCATCTCCAAGTCGCCTACCGGAAAATCATCCACGATTTCCGGCTCCGGGCCGTCCGACAATTCATCCTCGTCCTCGTCGGCATCGAAGGCCACGATTTCCGCGGAAAGAACGTCATCAAAAGCATCTTCATTGGGGATGTCCACCTCCGAAAAATCCGCCGACGGCCGGTCATCAGGATCGACCAGATCGATGACCGGTTCGTCGGTGGCGGACTCTCCGTTGCCATCCGAGGCAGGCGTCACCGCTTCACCGGGTTGCTCTTCGGAAAAGGTTACCTCAGTTTCTACGGCAGCATCGGGTTCATCGGCACGGTTAAAATTCCAGGGGTCATCCTCATCCCGGAGCAGCGTTTCGTCCGGCAGGCGATTCGGCTCTTCATCCGATTCTTCTCCCTGTCCGGGCCACAAGGGAATTGCCCCAACGTCGATCATTCCGTCCTGATCGCCTTCGGCGCGCGCCAGGATCTCCACCAGATCGGCGCGGGATTGCCCGGCCAGTTCCCAGTCGGTCTTGCGAATAGCATCGTGGTAGAGGCGCACCAGTTGGGCGGCCAGCATCTCGTTTTCGGCGATCCGCTGGCGGTAGGCGTCCAGAAATTCCGGAGCGATCCGCAAGGCATTACGGGCGCTGATAACCCGCGCAAAACGCTCCTCGAAGTAATCCTCGGGTAGCATCTGACCCAGCCTGCGGAAATTTTCGATATCCAAAGCCAGGTTGCGCTGCTGCAGCCGGGCCAAAATTTTGGAAATGGTTTGATCGCTGCGGATAGTGCTTCCGGCCCCATCCGAGAAACTCTCGTAGAAGTAGCCTTCCAGCAATTCCCGGTCGAGTTCCGGGTATTTTTCGCCGCCGGCATCAAACAAAAGCGTGGCGATGAGATTCCGGGAAACGGCGTTAAATTGGGGAGAAGAAAAAATACTGGCAAAATTCATGGTCGATCCTTTTGCACCAAATGTTTCCGAAGAGCTGATTATTGCATGAGCAGCAATTTGAGGAATATTTCGGCCGGGATGCAGATTCATTTCACAAAACTCTAAATTAATAATTAAAATACAGCCTGTCTGCGGTAATCGGCCTGTTTACTGCAAAGTTCGAACCAAATTCCCCGGTTATTTCCCGCCTCCCGGCACCTCGCCCCCCGCCTTTTCATAATCCGCCTTTACCCAAAAGAAAACAAAACATTACAAATCCGTGCCGGCCCCTTTTACCGGTAGTTTTCGCATTGCCATTCCGATTTCCAAGGCCCAAAGAGGGCAATTATTGCACATTTCCCGGCGGAGGTCCGCTTCCAAGCTCTCCTTGTTTTCCCGGGCAAAGTGGTTTATTTTTTGGCTCATCAAAAACCATCCGGAAGTTTCATGAAAACAGTTGATTTACGCAGCGATACCATCAGCAGGCCCACCGCGGATATGCGCCAGGCCATGGCCGCGGCAGTGGTAGGAGACGATGTTTTCGGCGAAGACCCGACCATAAACGCCCTGCAGGAACGCATCGCCGAACTAACCGGCAAAGAAGCCGCCCTTTTCGTTACCAGCGGCACCCAGGGCAACCAGGTGTCCCTCAATGCCCACACCCGGCCGGGTCAGGAAGTGATCTGCAATTCCGACTGCCATATTTTCAATTACGAGTCCGGGGCGGCCGCCATGCTTTCCGGGGTTCAGCTCAATGCCCTGCCCGGCACCAACGGGGTGATCACCCTGGAACAAATTCGCCTCAACCTTCGCCCTGCGGACGATCATTACCCGCAAACAGGGCTCATCTGTCTGGAAAACACCCACAACCGCGCCGGCGGCACTATTTATCCTCTGGAAGAGATCCGGCGCATCTCCGCCTGGGCCCGGGAACAGGGCATTTCCCTGCACCTGGACGGGGCCCGGCTGTGGAACGCCTCGGTGGCCACCGGCATTTCCATCGCCGAATACGCCGCTTATTTCGACTCCGTTTCGCTCTGTTTCTCCAAGGGCCTGGGAGCCCCGGTGGGTTCGGTGGTGGCCGGACCACGGGACTTTATCGCCCGCTGCCACTTTTATCGCAAGGCTTACGGCGGGGGAATCCGCCAGGGGGGCATCCTGGCCGCGGCTGCCCTTTATGCCCTGGACCATCACGTGGCGCGTCTGGCGGAGGATCATGCCCGCGCCAAACGCCTGGCAGCCGGCCTGGCGGCGATACCCGGGCTGCGGGTAGACCTGAACACCGTGCAGACCAATATCCTCATTTTCGAAGTCGAGGAGTCGGTTTGCGGGGCGGCCGAGATGGTTGGCCGTCTGGGTGAAGAAGGCATTCTGTGCTTCGATTTTGGTCCCCAGCGCATTCGTATGGTCTTTTATCTGGAGATCGGAGACGAGGATGTCGACTATACTCTGGAGAAAACCGCTTTGGTGATGGCCCGGCTGAAGGGGGGAAAGCGCTGAATGTGGGATGAACGATACGCCGGCGAAGAGTTTATTTACGGGACCGAACCTAATACCTTTCTGGCCGAAAACAGCCATTATTTAAGCAGTCCGGTTCTTTCCATTGCCGAAGGTGAAGGGCGCAACGCCGTTTATCTGGCTTCCCGGGGACTGGAGGTGCTGGGGGTGGACGGATCCGCGGTAGGACTGGCCAAGGCCGCCAAACTGGCCGCATCGAGGGGATTAAATATCCGCACCGAAGTTACCGATCTTGCCACCTATACCCCCGCGGATCAATACTTCAACGGGGTGGTATCCATCTCGGCCCATCTGCCGGGGGAAATTCGCAAGGCCCTGCATCAACGAGTGGAAAAATGCCTGAGACCGGGAGGCATCATCCTGCTGGAAGCCTATGCCAAGGCACAGATCAACCGGGATACCGGTGGCCCTAAAGATGTGGACATGCTGATGTCCAAAGCGGCGCTCGAAGCGGAATTCCCCAACTGTGAGCCGATTATGGCCCGGGAGATCGAACGGCAGGTAAACGAAGGGCGCTTTCACAACGGGCTGGCCTCTGTGGTGCAGTTTATTGCCCGGAAAAAGGCCTGAGAATCGCAAAACCGGTGGCAGAACCCGCCACAAAAAACGACAAAAAGCTGTTTTTTTATCCCGCCGCCAGCTATTTTTAGCGGCTAAAATTTGTCCTAATTTTTTTGTGTATTTCTAAGATGGAAAGATATCGTGAAAATAATTGTTGTGGGGGCAGGCGAAATTGGTTTTCATCTGACCCGCCGTTTGTCCGCTGATAACGACATCACCCTGATCGAAAGCGATCCCCTGCGGGCCCGCCGGGCCAGCGAACAACTGGATGCCTTTGTGCTGGAAGGCAACGGCACCAGCTACCAACTTCTCAAGAAAGCCAACATCCATAAAGCGGACGTGGTGGCGGCGGTCAGCAATAACGACGAGGTCAACCTGCTGATCTGCCAGATTGCCAAAAGGGTGGGCGTGGAAACCACCATCGCCCGGGTCCGCAATTCGGAATACACCGAGCCGGATTTTATTATCCCCCGCAACGAGCTCGGGGCCGATCTGGTTATTCATCCGGAAAAGGTTACCGCGGACGCCATCCGCCGCCTGATCCGCCAGTCGGCGGCCACCGACGTGCTGGAATTTGCCGACGGTAAAATTCAGCTCATGGGCATCCGCCTGGAGGAGGAATCCTCCCTGCTGCGGGTTCCCCTCAAGGATCTAGACGAAGCGTTTCTGGGACTGCCGATGCGCATTGCCGTTATCCACCGCAAGGAACAAACCATTATTCCCAAAGGCAATGATGTCCTGGTGCGCGGGGATCAGGTCTTTTTTATTGTGGACCCCGCCTATGCGCATGAGCTGACCGCCATGGCCGGCAAAACCGAGACCAAAATCGGAGACGTGATGGTTTTGGGCGGCGGGCTGATCGGCCAGTTTATTGCCCGGGACCTCAACAAGGATGTACACGTCAAGATTGTGGAAAGCAACGTAGAGCGCTCCCAAAAAATTGCCGACAACCTGCCCAACTGCCTGGTAATCCACGGAGACGGAACGGACGTGGACCTGCTGGCGGTGGAAGGGCTGATGGATATGGACGCCTTCGTGGCCGTTACCGGCAGCGACGAGACCAACATTATTTCCACCCTGGTGGCCAGGCACCTCAATGTGCCGCGCACCATCGCCCTGGTCAACAATATGGACTATATGCCCATCACTCCCACCATCGGGATGGACGCGGTGGTCAGCAAGCAGTTGATGACCGTTAATGAGGTCCACCGCTACATTCGCCACAAGCGGGTCACCTCCATTGCCACCATTCCCGGGGTAGACGCTCAGATTGTGGAATACATCGCCACCCCCCGCTCCAAAATTACCCGCAAGCCGCTGCGCGACTTCAATTTTCCGCGCAACGCCCTGATCGGCGCGGTTTTCCAGGGGCAGAAGGCCATTATTCCCAAGGGCGATACCCAAATCGAGCCGGGAGACCGGGTGGTGGTGATCTCCCTGCCCCAGGCAACCAACGATGTCGAACGCTTATTCGGATAACGGGCCGTAACCATGCACCTTTCCAGCGTTTTTCACATTCTTGGCCTTCTGACCATGTTTCTGGGGGTTACCATGCTGGCCCCCATTCCCTTTTCCCTGTATTATGGGGATGCGGACTGGGTGCCCATTCTGATTGCCGCCCTAACCACCTTTGCCGCCGGGTTCGCCGGATTCCGCTTTCACGAATTTCGCAAGGATCTGCGCGCCAAAGAGGGGTTTGCGGTGGTCACCTTCGGGTGGATCATCATGTCCCTGTTCGGCTCCCTGCCCTTCCTTTTTTCCGGCGCCATTCCCTCCCTCACCGATGCCTTTTTTGAAACCATGTCCGGCTTCACCACCACCGGCGCCACCATCCTTCAGGATATCGAAGGCCTGCCGCACGGGGTGTTGTTCTGGCGGGCCATGACCCACTGGATCGGGGGGATGGGCATCATCGTTCTCTCCCTGGCCATTCTGCCCTTCCTGGGTGTGGGGGGCATGGAGCTTTTCAAGGCGGAAGTGCCCGGCCCCACCGCGGACAAACTCACCCCGCGCATCACCGAAACCGCCAAGATTCTGTGGAGCGTCTACGTGGCCATCACCGCCATCCACGCCGTTTTATTGATGCTGGGCGGCATGACCCTCTTCGAAGCGCTGTGCCACGCCTTCGCCACCATGGCCACCGGCGGCTATTCCACCCTCAACGCCAGCGTGGGGGGCTTTGGGAGCAGCTACATCAACTATGTGATCATCTTTTTTATGATCCTGGCGGGCACCAATTTCACCCTTCATTACCGCTTTGCCCGCGGGGAATGGGATGTCTATTTCCGCAACAAGGAATTCCGCTTTTATATGGGGATGATCGGCCTGGCCGCCCTGATCATCTGCAGCAATATCTTTTTCAACAGCGAAATCGGATTCTGGCAGGCCCTCGAGGATACCCTTTTTCAGGTGGTTTCTATCATCACCACCACCGGCTACGGCACCGCCGATTACGAAAAATGGCCCTACGTCTCCCAGATCATCATCTTTTTCCTGATGTTCGCCGGCGGCTGTGCCGGCTCCACCTCAGGCGGCATCAAAATTATTCGCCTCTACGTGCTCATCAAATTTATTCTCGATGAAATCCTGCACCTGCTGCACCCCCATGCCGTCACCCGGGTGCGCATCGGCAAAACCGCCATCGAACGCGGGGTGGTTACCAACATCCTGGGCTTTTTCTCGCTGTTTATTCTGATCTATACCCTGGGGGTTATCGCCATGGCCGCGCTGGGAATGGACCTGCTCTCCGCCTTCGGCGCCGTCGCGGCCACCCTCGGCAATATTGGTCCCGGGCTGGGCTCGGTGGGCCCTACCGACAATTACGCGCACGTTCATGAATTGGGGAAATGGGTGCTGTCCCTGCTGATGCTGATGGGACGCCTGGAGCTCTTTACCGTGGTGATCCTCTTCAGCCCCTCTTTTTGGCACAAGTAGAGGTTGAATGGATGATTATACGGCGTAGCCGAAGAGCGATTAGCGGGAAGCGAAAAGCGAGTAGCGAGTAGCGAGTAGCGAGTAGCGAGGGTACGTAGATCACGGCCTGTCTGCCGTTGGAAAGCCTGCCCCGGCAGGTTTTAGGCCGGGGTTCGCTGTTCGCTGTTCGCTGTTCGCCGCGGCCATGTCCCCCTCACCACTGATACCCAACCCCGATATTCATCAAGGTGCTCCGGAAATCATTGAAGTCGTTGCGGCGATCCTGATCGTTGTCGTAGTTAATCAGCATCTGGATCTGCCAGTGCCGCCCCAGGGGAATCCACCCCAAAACGCTAACCGCATGGATCAGGCGATCCGAAGATTCATAACCATCCAGAAGGGAACTGGCCTGCTCGGCATAGCTGCGCCAACTGAGCCGGTAATCCGCGCTAACCAGCAGACCGCTCAGATTATACCATTCCCCGCGCACCACCAACCGGGAATCCCGGTAATCTTCGTTGTTGAGATAATCGCTCTCCCCGGAAGCCTGGGCATCGTGCACCCGCTTCTCGAATCCCCATCCCAGAGCCAGGCTGCGAAAACGGCTGAAGTTGATCTTGGGGAGAATCTCACCCTGGTAATCCCGGTAGTCGGGATACACGTAACTGGTTTCGCGATAATTTTTGATGTCTAGGGCCAACTCCCCTTCCAGGCTCAGATTTCCCCCCAGAGGCTGCTCAAACTGCAGCTGCGGATGAAACTGACTGTAGCGATTGCGATAGGGATCCTCCTCGATAAAGGATTCGAAGGATTGCAGAACCACCTCGGCATCAATTTCCCAATAATGGTTGAAGCCCCCGCGCCAGCGATAGCGATTGGTTAGCAGCAGTTGCTCATAGCGATATCCCGCCTCCCCCGCTTCCCGGTAAAAACTGGGGATCACCCCCAAATTCAGCTGATGGTAGGGATTGGGATTGAAGGCATAGAAGAGATTGGCAAAGCCGGAATACAGGTCTGGGCGGGTACCCTGGGATTCCAGGTAGGCCTTGATGCGGCCTTGCAAATGTGCCGTCCAACTGTGGCGGGAATAACCGGTGCCGGCCAGGCGCAAGCCCAGTTGGGTATTCAGAAAATTGCCCCCCACTTCCGGGTCGTTCTGATAAAAGGCCGCATCCCCGTTAAGGCGCAGCCTGCCACCCGCGGACGGTTGATAGACAAACAGCAGCTGATAATTCTGCAATTCCTGATCTACCCTGAAGCGGTGCACCAATTCCAGACCGGCCCCGTTTTGGCGGGCCAGTTGGTACCAGGACAGGCTGAGGTAAGGGTTCTGAAATTCCTCCCGAAGGGTGCTGTCGCTCTCCAAACCGGCGTTTTCGAACTCATGAACCGAATAATCCACTCCGGATTCCAGAATAAACCGGGGGGCAACATACGGGCTGATCGTGGGGGTTGTCGGCAGCGGCAAGGGAGTAACGGTCGGGGACAGATCCGCCTTCATCAATCCGTCCAGCATGCTCAGGATTTCCCGCCCCCCGGCCGGATCTCCCGCCCGGGCAAGGGCGTCGGCGTCGGCCAGCAAATCCCAATAGAGACTGTCCGCGGTTTGGTGTTGCAGGGTCAGTTCCGCCGCCAGGCGCAGGGCCTGGTACAGATTTTCCTCCACTTGAAGCGAATCTCCCGGCGCCGCTTCCTGGGCGATGCCGGAAGAAAATGGCAGGCACATACCGATCAGGCAGCAAAAATAGCTCAGAAGAAATTGGATGTGCTGCTTCATAAATGGGTCATTTTCCGTTAAGCCTGCTGCCGGATCGCTGCCGGCAACAGGAGACTCACGCGATTGCTAATCAACCACCCGGTAGGGGATGCTCCAGTGGCTGGAATTGTAGGGATAAACGGTGGCGTCGCGCTCGTAAATGGTGCCGTTGTCGATCCCGTCGATGATCGCCTGATGCAAATTACCGCGAGATTCGTGCACACGCCAGCGCCCTTCGTAAATCTGCAATCCCGTAGCAGGATCGTTGCCGACATAGCGGAATTGGGTGCGGGCTTTATCCCCGCGATGGGCGCCGTAATGCAACAACAGCTGCTCGGTTGCGCCGGAGCCGTCCGGATCCACCGGGTTGGCGGTATTATTGGCCAATCGCACCCGAACCACGACCTCCTCTCCGCTGCGGAAGGTGGGCACATTGCCGCGGGAGATATACGTTTCAGCGGGATTGCGGAAGCCCAGAGTATCCGCACCATTGTTGTAGAGTACCGTCACGGAATGGATTCGGATGCTGGCGTCCGTGGCGCTTCGGCCACTCCCCAGGGAAACCGCTTGCAATTGCCAATTGCGGCGATTGTCCGTATCGCGGGATCCGGTATTCACATAAATGGCAGACCTTTCCGCAATGTGATGCATGGGTTTGCGAAAACCCCTCCAGGTGGCGCTGTCTGTTTGGTGAAAGACGAAGAAAAAGCCGGCCAGATCGCGGCGGGTGCGCACCAGGAGGGTATCGGGCGCCAGGCGCTCCACCACCACCCTGCGCACGGCACGGCGGTTAATCTTGCGGCCGAAGCGAATGGTGGAATCCACCGTAATTGCCGGGATTTGGGGATCGGAACTGTAACTGCTGTAACCGACATACATATTTTCCTCAACCTGATCGTCCAGACCCAGATCGTAGAGATAATCGTTTTCTTCATCCGCGGCCAGGTCCTCCACTGCAACCTCGGGATCGGTTACAGCCGGATCATTGGGGGTGTTGGAACAGCCCCAGAAGAGGAGAACACCCCAAAGGCCAATCAAAAATACGCCAGACATTTTCGACATGTCATAGACCTCCGTTGTTAAAGGTTTTGTTGAACGGGTGTTTTCCCAGGGCCCTTGGAAAAACGGGAATTTGACCGGACCGAAAAGGGTCCGGCAAAAGTGCGTTATCGGGTCAACAAATCTATTGCCACGGTCGCGATGGCTTCACCTAATGCCGGTTTTCCGGAAGCCAGGGCATCTTCCGCCAACTGCTTCAGGGTCCGGGCGTTTTCCAGGCGAATCTCAAAGCCCGCCTCTCCTACTCCGGCGTTCTCCGCCCGGGTAATCAGGTTCTGCAAACGGCTCAGGACCGCGGTCGCCTGCTCTGTGTTCGCGGATGGAATTCCCTCCCCGGAACTGAGGCGATTATACTTCAGCAGCAACAGATTGATATTTTTAAGATAGAAGGAGGCCGCCACATTGCGGTTTTCGCTCAGCGAGCTCTCGGCCAGGCGCAGATTACTGTCCATCAAAGTACGCATTCCCTGAAGCTCTCCCGTTGCCGGGGGCAGGCTCTCCAGATGAGCCCTCGCTTCGGCAATCCCCTGCGCCAGGGCACTCTCGGATCCGCCCGGTCGATCGTCAATATTCCGGTACAGTTGCACCAGAAGTTGGTTGGCCAGCAGCAGTTCCCGGCGGGCTTTGACGATGCGGTTCTGGTTCAGGGACAGCTCAATTTGCCCGGCCAGGTTTTCAACCCGCTGCAAAACCCGCAAGGCGGCTGGTCGGTTCGCTGAGGCCAGGCGGCTCTGGAGGGTTTGAATGGAAGCCTGTAGCGACTGTAACTCGCTGCGAATCTGCTCTTGGGGATCGCTGCCTTCGCTTTCCAGAATATCGAGGATGCGATACAGGGCCCGGTTAACGGTTATCAGGCGTTGCCGGGCGTTTTGAGAATCTTTTTGATTGTAAAGATCCTCCACCCGTTTCAGCTCTTTTTCGGCGGAGCCGAGCAGTCCCCGCAGCTCCGCATTATCGCTGTTTTGCGACAGTTGGGTGGCCCGGCTGAGCAAATTTTGGGTTTCGTTGAAATAACTCAGCCAAAAAGAGCGGTTGTCTGAGGTGCGGTCGTCCCGGTTCAGGATCAGAATACCCTGCCGGGCAAAATAAATGGTGTACTGATAATATTGAATGGCGCGGTAGATACTGCCATCGGCCATCTGAAGGTCTGCCCGCTGCTTGAAAAGACGGGCGCGCTCCAGCAGGTAATAAACCTCGCGATTCTCAATATCGCTCAGAGCGGTTTCCAGTTCCTCAATGGCCTGAGCCGCCTCTCCGGCGTATTTCTGGCGCAGATTCTGATTGCTGCTCAGCAGGCTTTCAATCTGGCGCAGGGCGTTGGTAACCTTGCTCAGTTCCAGGCGTGCCCGCACAATCTGATTGTTCCGGGCAAACTCCTGAGCCTGTTCATAAGCCTGGCGGGCATCCTGAAGGAGGGAGCGGATGGAAGGACCGATATCGCTGTTTTCCAGACCGGGAATGCGGTTGACCAATTGAGTGACCTGTTCGAGGTAAATGCCGGCCCGGTTCAGCTCCCGCTCCAGCGGGCTTCGCTGGGCAAAAAGAACGGCGCTTAACAGCAACAACAAGGCCGGAATCATCATTTTGGAGTTCACATTCATTGCATCAACCTGTGCTTATCACATTTGGTATCAGGTCAATTTCCATGCCAAAAAGGCTCAATCAAAGATAAGCTGTTGTTTTTACTATGCATTCTGCTTTTTCAGAAAACTGTAAAAAAGGCTGTCGTCCGGTAATTCCGTCCGGTACGGTACACTTGCCCGGAAATTGTACCGGATCGGACGGCTTTGGGGGCAAGTAAAGCTGTTGCCTGGGCAAACTTTACCGGCTCTCTGGAAGGATAAAGTAAAAAAAGCGCCGGCTAAAAAGCCGGCGCCGGAAGGATAAACAAATGAGAAGAATTCTTATTTGAGGAGCACCATCCTGCGGATTTGGGTTCCCCTTGCGGATTTAAGCTGGTAGAGATACACCCCGCTGGCCACCTGAGCACCGGCCTCATTCATACCGTCCCAGTGTACCTCGAAACGTCCGGGGTTCTGGTTGGCCTTAACAAGGGTTCGAACCTTTTGGCCAAGGGCGTTAAAAATACTCAGTTCAACGGAGCCAGCCTGTTTTAATTCGTATGCGATGGTTGTGGTGGGATTAAAAGGATTCGGGTAATTCTGGTCCAGATGAATATCCGTCGGCACCACTTGCTCATCGGCAATTCCAACCGTTGGTTCGGTAACCGTCAACACTGCAATTGCCCGGCTGGTACAGATGATCCACAACTCGTAGCCGTTGCTCAGCGGCCGCAATTCCACGTCCTTTATCTGGGCATGCCGCAACCCCCCGGCTTCTACCGGCATTACCCCGAATTCCGTCCCGTCGAACCAGCATAAACCGGGAACTGCCGGCGGATCGCTGTTAAAATTGCTGAACCACACTTTTCCATCGGGAGACACCACGAAGGGGCGAACCAAGTCTCCCGGAATACTGCTGTTGGTGGTGCCGTAATAATCATAGGTTCCGGCATCCGGATCGATATGAAACAAACCGTTGGTGGATCCCAGCCATGCGCTGCCATCCGGATCGGCGGCAACATTGGTAAAGATATCGTGCTGGGTGTTGATTTCGGGAAAGTCGCTGTAAAGACGGGAAAAACGGTTGACGCCATCGGTGTTGATTACCTCGCCATAGGCGGATGCCCAAACACTGCCTTCCCGGGCGGGGTCCGGGGTAACATTGTTGCCAAACCCGATAATATTCACCCCATTCCAGGTAGCGCCGTCATGGTATCCCATGGCAAAATACTCTCCCATCCGCCATAAGCGACCCTGGGAGTCCTCGCAGAGTCCCATCACGGTTCCGGTGTGCTGCAGGGAATCAAATTGAAGACCGTCCCATTCGTAAATTTCCCGTCCCTCGGGTGAAACCACCACCTTTCCGTTGGATCCCCTCACCGTAACGGCAACGCAATTGTCCGTCAAAAAAGGCCAATCGTGTCCCAGTCCATAGTTGGCGCTATTGAAGCCCGTCCACCGTTCCCCATCAAACCCTGTTAAACCGCCGGTTCCGGGACCGGCGTTTGCTGCGGCATAAACCCGGTTGCTGTTGGGATCCAGAGCGATATCATCATTAAAAAAATCGAACTGCCCCGTATTGGTGATCCGGTATCGCTGGAAAAATCCGGTCTGGGGATCCCGCCGGGCGGCGCCGCCTTTTCCGCAGATCCAGATCACCCCCTGGGTATCGACATCCACATTATAAGTAAAACCGCCGGTGCGCCAGATTCCCAAACTCTGCCAGGACGTTCCCGTATAATGCCAAAGAGCGCTGTTGCCATCCACCAGAAGCGCTTCACCGTTTCCGTAGGCCTTAAAAACGGAGATGCTGTTCACCACTGTGGAATTGGAATTAACCCAACTGCCGTCCGGGCGGCGGTAATCCAGAGAGAACTGGGAACCGCTAGCGTAACGAACCATCCACAAATTCCCCTGCTCGTCCGCACAATCGTTACCGGGTAACTGAGCGAGTTCTCCCGGGTTGCCAGTACGCGGATGTTCGGTAAATTGTTCAGTAACGCTGTCATAGGAAATTACCCGGAGGGTGTTATCACTTCGGGTCCAAACCTGGTAATTGTCGTTGGTCCCCGGTAAAACCGTTACCGCCTCGCAGCTGATCGTTCCGTTCGGCCAATTGTTGGCGGTGGTTCCGAAACCCCAGAATTGCCATTGATCGGTAGCCGGATCGTATTTCAGAAGCCCGCCGGAGCCCCAGCTAACCGCAAAAACCGCAAACCACAGGGTTCCGTCCGGCGCAACATCCATATCGACCGTTCGCCCCCCGGGATGCGGAGAGTTTCCCGAATCGAATTTGGTCAGAGATTGAATGCCTGCTTGCGGATCAAAGCGCAGTATACCGCGCCAAGTGGGCATCCAAAGTTTACCCTCTCCGTCCGCCTGAATTTCACTGATCCGCGCCGAGCCTACCATAGCTGGATTTGCGATTTCGGGGTAATCCACATTGGAATAATTCTCCCACGTATTGCCGGCCAAATCAAATTTACTGAATCCACCTTCCTCAAAAACCGGATTATAGGCGGCAATCCAGGGGTTACCGTCCGTGTCAATCCAAACTGCCTCTGCCTCGTCTCCCTGGATCCCCGTATTGGTTGGCGTATAATACCGCCAGGAAAAAAGTTGATCCCCTTGTGCATAGAGTTGAACAGCAAACCAATACATGATCCAAAAGATAACTGGTAAGATACCACGCTTCATCGGAACTCCTCCTCAAATAGAATTGCCATTTCTTTAATCGAAGTGGCCAAAGTTGATTTTATGAATTACCCACAGGAACACGAAATAGGGACACTAAGCGCAGAACAAATTCCATTCCAAATTTTTGGAGGGCTAAAAACCGAGGAAAACAGAGGTATTTTTTCGCTTTTGAGGAGGTTGGCTGAGATCAGCCAAGCGCAAACTATGCACCACTGCGCAAAGAGATGTGCGGTAAGGGAGAAGATTCCTCAATGTTGGAGAGCAGGACTTCCATCAGGGCAAAATACCTTTCATTTTGGCGACCAGCACAGGCGAGAGCAGGCTGGTCAGGAGCACCAGAATAAAAAGATCCCCTTTAAGGATATTGAAGGTTTGCAGAATTTCGTTCCAGGCTTTTCCGGCCACCCAATGCCCGAACAGAAATTCGAAGGCCAGGGTTATAATAACCCATTCGAGGCCGATCAGGAGATAGGTGTTGGCGGTCCTCTCACCCAGAAAACTAAAGCTGAGATAAGTTACCGAAAAAACTATCGCGCATAGACTTAAACCACTTAGGGGGAGGGCGAGCCCCCTTCCCCATTGAGGAACGAACAAACTTTCCCGAAGGACGCCGTTAAAAATGGCCAGGGCGGCTATTACCAACCACACCAAACCGGCTTTTACCAAAAGAGAGAGCGACATTTTTTTGCCTTTACCTCTGGAGGCTGGAAGGACTGTAAGAGATACAAAAATATCACAAAATCGTGCATATAATCAACATTTCATGCATAAAAGCGTTTTAAGGCGCCCAGGGCCTTAAGGGTAATCCATTTGCTCTCTTTTCGATGTTGTTCGATATTCGTCTGAAATTTCCCATTGAATGTATCCTCCAGCAACCAGCGACCGTTGGGCAATTGTTTGGCGGCGATCAAATCCACCGCTTCCTGCATTCGCGGATCCCGGTGGCCAAGTTTAGTAAGGATGTCGACAATTTCCAGAACATCGGTTTGGTACATGCGGGGAAAGCCCAGTTTTTTCCACCCCGGTTTGGAGACCCTGGTCAGGTTGTGACTTCTTTTGTGAACATGGTGGATGAGCATAAACTCGGCGCCATTTTCCAGGGTTTTGCAAACCTCCGGGGAGCGCTTTTCACAAGGGATTGCAGAGAGAGCCTTCAAAGATTTCACCACTCCCATATGGCAGGTATGGCTTCCCCAGCAAATTTGCCAGCCATCATACGGCCACCCTTTCGGGGCTGCTCCTTCTCCATCGTCAAAACGTTGGTAAGTGGTTATCCAATTGATACTCTGCTGCAGGCGTGGATCGTTAAGATACCCGAATTTGATGAGGCTCCAGACCATATTTCCGGTCAGGCAGGGAATTACACCGGAGGGAATCCCACTACCGGATTTATCGCTGCGAATCGAAAATCCCCCGCTCCGGGACTCCTGGGAAACATTCAGGACAAACTCGCAGCCTTTTTGGATGCGGGGATCCCGGCCGTCTGCTCCCAACTCCGCGAGGATGATCAGGGTCCAAACGGTGCCACGATACTTAGCGGTGTAAAACTGTTTCTCTTTTTGCCAATTTCCGTTCTCCTTCTGGTTTGCCAGAATTTGGCTTACCGGCTGGCTCTCCATTATTTCCTGCCTGATGCCGTTTAGTGATTCCTTCTCGACATCCTGATTCAGGATATCCATCAGGGTAAACAAACGGACCGAAGGGTTATCCTTTTCCAGCAACCAATCCAGAGTTTGGGAAAAATTGAGGGGTTTCCAGGTATTCATTGATGACCTCAAAGAATGGAATATTCCCTGAAAATTGGCCTTACCCCGGGGAAAATGCAAATTTTAAACAGGATTTCTGCAACGGAGCGGCGCGGGGTAGTTTCTGATGGGCTTAGGGCGTGTTGATAATTAGAAAATTGAGTGAAATTTTAGGGAATTTTGGGGTCTCTAAAGGCGCTTTTTGAGAAGCGATGCAGCGTATCGGTCGAAAAAAGTGACGAATAGAGGTCCAAAAAGGCCCAAAATTCGACAAT
>JAGRBF010000286.1 GCA_020434205.1 Calditrichota bacterium
CCGTTTTGCACCCGCCAGACCCCATCGCGATCCCGAACGTCAATAACCCCATCCCCATTGCCGTCCCCCGCGTACAATCCCCAGAACCCGCCGCCCAGATCGCGCAGGGGTTGCTGCCCGTAACAAGCGGCCTGGGAAGCGGTGAGATCGCAGGCAAGCGCCACCGGTCCCAGAGCAAGGGGTAAAGCACTCATTACATCGAGATGATTGCGGTGGCAAAGCACCAGGAAATACGACCCCGGGGGAACCCCTTCAAATACCACCGGACTGCTGCCATCCAGATCCACAATGCTGCCGTCGGCGAGCAGGAAAGCAGCGCGGACGGCCACTTCACTTGCCGCCGGGGTATCGCTGCGCAGTTTTAGCAGCACCCAGTCCACCGTATTAGGAGGGATTTCGGCAACCGATTCGCCACCCGGGTAAAGCCAGGGGGCAGCATCATAGGGTTGGTAAAGGGGCAGAATTTCCTGATCGGACAAATCGGTGCGCATGGCCCCGCCGGAAAAGGGTCCCTCCAGCCAGGCGTGAGGGGCCACAACCACTCTCGGTGGTTGCAGGCCAAAGAAAGTGAGGATTTGCTCCACAAGATAAGCGCGGGTGGAAATGCCGCCGTTATCGGCCAGGGCCCCCAGGGCATAGGAGAACACCACACTTTGAGCCCCATTTTCCCCGGCGTTCTGAACGGCTACCTCTCCGGCGCTGTTTTCGGTAAAAAGGGGAGTTCCCCCGCCGGCCCTGTAGATATCAATATAAGTGCTGAAGGTTTGAGACGACCCGGTAAAGCGCATTCCCGCGGCGAGGCTTCCCGGCTGTCCGGTGAGTTCGGAAACCGGGGTGCTGCCGTTTGTTCCGTCGGAGACTGCCGCCAGCCCCAGGAGGTTATACAGGGTATTGTTGCTGCGCTGGTCCCAGCCGAGGGCATCGCCCCCATCCAGATAAACTTTGCCGCCCGATTGCAGGTAAACCTCGACCTCGGCAGCCATGGCCGCGTCAAATTCGGTGCGGGTTCCCCCGCCATTGCCGTAATTCCCGAAGGATAAAAAAACGGCATCGTAGCCGATAAGAGAGGGCGGAAAGCGGGTGGTATGGTGGACCGGGTAATGCCGGCTTTCCAGATAACCGGCAATAAACTGGCCGCTGTAGTTTTCCCCGTCCAACTTGCCTTCGAAAACCAGAACCCCCTCAGGCAACGGGGGTTCGCTGACCCCAACCGCGTCCCAGGCATCCCGGACCGCTTGCACCTCCGGCGAGGTGCCCCCAAACAGATCCGCGGCCGCATCAATCGACCCATTACGGGCGTCCGGATAACCCGAATGAGGGCCCAGGTAAACGGTAAGGTTGCGGTAGGCAATGCGGGCCGCCTTGGAGATCCCGATCCCGGCAACGGCGTAGGAGGTTCCGTTGTCATTCACCCCGGTGCCGCCTTCGCATAACAGGTAAAACCAATAATTCTGAACCCCGCTGTTGGCGTGGACGCCGCCGTAATCGTTAAAAAAACCGGGGTTGCTGCTCAGGGGAACCCAGTTGGTGCCAAAGTAGGTGTCCGGATCTCCCTGGGCCTTGGGATCGCTCATGGATCGGAAGCCGTTCCCCTCAGCCAGGTCAAAATCTTCCCCGATCAACCAATTTCCGCTGTCCGCTCCCTCGGCATAAAATTCGATGACGGTGCCGAAGATGTCGCTGAAGGATTCGCTCAGCGCCCCCGGCTCGTTTTGGTAAACCAGATTTGCGGCGTGTTCGGTAACCCCGTGGGTGATCTCATGAGCGACCACATCGATGCTGGTGAGGGGGCCATAGCGGGTTCCGTCCCCATCTCCGTAGCGCATCCGGGTGCCGTCCCAGGAAGCATTGTTGTAACGGGTGCTATAGTGAACGTAACTGAGGATGGGAGAACCGCGGTCGTCGTAACTTTGCCGGCCGAATTCGTTGTGGAAATAATCGTAGGTTTTTTCCGCTCCCCAGTGGGCATCCACCGCAGCGCGGGCCCGGGAATCCGAAAAGAAACCATCGGCATCCACAATATCGACCGCCGCACCAAAATCGGTGCCGTTGCCCATATCGTAGGTCTGCAGACCGTCCCGGGCGCTTTCGCGAAGGCGGAATTGCCCGCCGGCCTCATCGACGGTCAGGGACACCGTGCCCTGATAAAGGGACTCGCCGGTGCCCGGGAAATCGCTTTCCACCAGGCGGGCGATTTTTTTGAGAATGGTCCCGTTCCGGGCATCGACATCCACATAAAATCGCCCCAACGGCTCTTCGGCATAGATATCAAAACGATAGGCCAGCCGGTAATCTGCGCCTTCCCGGGTCGATTCGATTCTGGACCAGATGAGATGGCCGGCGGGGTAGAAACTGGCCCCGGAGCCGCTTTCCCGGCGAAGCATCGCTTCGTTTTCGGGATTTTCCCACATATAACGCCGGGCGCCAATATGGGCGATGGCCAGTTGCAGGGCGGTGGTCGAATCGATTTCCGGGCGGGGATTCTCCCCGGGATTCTTCACCAGAAAGCCGTTGGCCTTAAACACCTGATCCCCGCTTTGGTGCAGCACGTAAAAGGCCCCCTCTACAGGAATTCCGCTGTAGAGCTGCTCATAGCGGGTGAGTTTACCCCTGTCAGGATCGCCTGATTCCCGTATAACCCGGAAATCCGCCGTTTCCGCAAGTGAGAAGGTCTTTTTGAAGGCAGGGAAAAATCGGCTGGCTTCCACCCCGTTCCCGGCACTGAGCTCCAGCCGTACCGGAAGGGCGCTTTCCCGTTGCATCCGCAACCTGCCCTTCAGGAGCGATTCATTGCCCTTGCCGGCGGTTTTCTGGGCCAGCAGCAAGGAGGGTAGAACCGCAATAAGCAAAAAAGCCAATCCGAATTGTCTGCGCATCACTTGATTTCCAACTTTTTGAGGTCCGGCTTCCGCATTATCGCATCATCGGCCGGATCTAGCGAACCAGCAACATTTTACGGGTTTGGGAAAACCTGGCCCCGGGGGTCACCATCGCATCAAAGGTCTCAATTTCCAGCCGGTAAAAATAAACCCCGGAAGCCACCGGCCGGCCGGAGCCATCCTGCCCATCCCAGCGAACCGTCTTTACGCCTGCAGCCTGAACGCCCTCCGCTAAGATGCGAACCTGCTGCCCCAGGGCGTTGAAGATGGTCAGACGAATCCCGGCCGTTTGGGGCAGTTGATAACGAATGTGGGTTTCCGGGTTGAAAGGATTGGGATAATTCGGTGCCAGGGAAAATTCTGCCGGGAGAACAACGCCGACCTCCAACTTCTCCCCATCGCCTTCGGGATTGGCAGGGGAAATTTCGGTAAGCAAATCATCATCAAAAACGACGGTGCGGTTAGGCCGGCTGTTTCGCCAGAGCAAATTGAGAGGTAAGGTGGGGTTGTCGATTACCATGGCCACGGTAGCCACATCAACGAAATCGTCGGAAACGCTGGCTCCGCTATCCGGCGCCACCAGCTCGATATTGAGGCTGGCGCGACCGGCGGAGGGTTCGGTTAAGCTGAGGGGATGATAGGGCCCGCCAGAAAAGTTGTGGGCGGTTACCAGGGACGGGGATTGCAATCCGGCCGGGTTAAAGTCGAACACCAGATTGCCGGTCCCCATGGCAAAGTGGCTCCCGATGGCGCGAACCTGAAGGGTTAGCCGGAGGGTGCCCCCGACAAATCCCTCGTTTTGGGTAACCACAAAACGCAGGTCGTATTGTTGGGCGGGCAGAACGGCCGGGAACAAAAGCAATGTAAAAACCAGAACGGTCAAAGAACGGATAAACCGGGACATGCGCGCTGCTCCTCCATGAAAAGTTCGCATGGCAACTGAATGTGCTATTGGAACCCGGGGATAGCGGAGGCGGGATCAGCAGCCCGGACACCATCCCTGGCAGGCGGGGAGATAAAACAACAGCCTGTCGTTTCAGGACACCAATAGGAGAGGGCCTTCCCGGTTGATAAGCCGGTATTCTGCGGTGAATTTAGCCCGGGAGGTGTAACGGAAAAATCCGGCGGTGAACACCCTCCCGGCAATCCGGGCAAGACCAGTATTTACAATCTACGCGATTGTCGCAAAAACCAATATACGCAATTCCACCATAAATCCGCACGCCTGGCAGATTTATTCAGATTCGGTTTAGCGGGCCAGCATCGGTCCCAGGGAACAGCCGCCCAGAAGGTGCAGATGCAGGTGAAAAACCTCCTGCCCGCCGTGCTCGCGGCAGTTGATCATCAACCGGTAGCCATCCTGGGAGATTCCCGCTTCCCGGGCCAGATCCGCGGCAACGCGCAGCATGCGTCCCAGGGCCGCTTCATCCTCCGGGACAATGTCATCCGCGGTAGGGATCTGTCGATTGGGGACAATCAGAATATGGACCGGGGCCTGGGGCTGGATATCGCGAAAGGCGGTTACCAGATCATCCTGATAGAGGATTTCCGCCGGAATTTCCCGGCGAATGATTTTGGAAAAAATAGTTTCGCTCATGTCACGTCTCCAGGCTCCCTCTAATAACCTCATTTTCCGGCCAACAGTTTGTGATACAGTCCGCATCAAGCGCAATAAAAGCCCTGGCCGTGTTGACAATCAGAAAACGGCACACCCTCATTCCCCGGGCGCCGTTTCCAGCCCTTCTCCCCGCTCCGCCTCGATGGCCGGCAGCCCCTCCTTCAGCCAAACCGGGGCCGGGGCGTCCATCAGATAATGGTCGAAGTATTGCTGCAGGCGAATCTGCCAGTCGCGCTTTTTGTAGAAGGTCTGCGGCCAGTGATCTTCCCCGCTGTAATTGATCAGCCAGGACGGTTTCCCGAGGCGACGCATCGCGGTAAACAGCTCTATTCCTTGATACCAGGGCACCGCCCCGTCCTGATCGTTGTGCAGGATCAGCAAGGGAGTTTCAATTTTGTCTGCCCAGAAGATGGGCGAATTTTCCAGAAACTGCAGGGGTTTCTGCCACAGCGTTCCCCCGATGCGGCTCTGGGTTTTTTCGTATTGGAACATCCGGCTCATACCGGTGCCCCAACGCATGCCCCCGTAGGCGCTGAACATGTTGGATACCGGGGCGCCAGCTTCGGCTGCGCGGAAAATATGGGTTCGGGTCACCATATAAGCAATCTGATATCCCCCCCAGCTGTGTCCCTGAACCCCGATGCGGGCCGGATCGACCGCCCCTTCGTTGATCAATTGGGTGATCCCGGGGATCACGGCGTTCATGGCGCTTTCCCCCGGATAGCCGATCTTGTAGGGAATATCCGGGACAAATACCAGGTAACCCCGGCTGGCGTAAAAAGTGGGATTGATCACGGAACGATGGGGCACCTGAATCTGATGGCGGTTGAGGTTGTGGGAATTTTTTTCATAGAAATAAACCATCATCGGGTATTTTTGGGCCGGATCGAAGTTTTCCGGACGGTACAAAATTCCCTTCAAAGGCTGCCCATCGGCAGAATACCAGCGATACTGGGAGGCGCTTCCCCAGGCGTATTCGGCAATCTGGGGATTGGCATCGCTGATTTTCCGGGTGTCTCCCAGGGCAATTCCCGCCGTCCACAGATCGGGAAACTCGCGGTAACTTTCGCGGGTCATCAGCAGCACATTGGCGTTTTGCGCCTTCACCGGCCGGGAATAACGATGGGCCGAAAGGGTTTTGCGGGACAGTTGTCCGCTTTGGGAATTGAGGGTGAAGAATCCGGCGTCCATATTTTCCAGGTGAAATGCCCGGAGCAGCCAATCTCCCCGCGAGGGCATAAAGGGATCTTCCTCGTCGAGGTGAAGATAACGCAGCTCCACCCCCATTGCGCGGCCGCTACCTCCGGTAAGGTTGAGGGGGGCTTTCCGGCCGGTCGGATCCACCTGCCATAAATCATAACGGTCGTAAATGACCAAAGCCTGGTCCCCGGCCAACCAACCCGCCGTACCATAAGGCTGCACCACAAAAGGCCAATCGTGGTCTTCATCCTCCAGGGGCGTTTCGATCCCCTGGCCAAGATCCACCGTCTCGCCGTTTTTCTTCAGAGCACGGGCCATCCAGGTGGTTTTCTCCCCGTCCCACCAATAAAGGAACCTGCCGCCCGGAGAGAGGCGCGGTTTGTCCTGAACCCGGCTGAGCAGCTTTTGGGCAGGTTCGCCCTTGAGCGAAATGAGGTAAGCATCGTAATAAGAAGGATAATCCCAGCTGATTTCCTGCTGATAAGGTTCGTTGCTTAGTCCAAGAAAGACCTCGCCCTGCCGGGCCTCGTCCATCACCACGTCGGGAACCTGAGGCGAGGCCAGCGGCACAATTTTCCGGCCTTTCTCCAGCAACGCTACAGCGACATAATTGCGCTTTTTGTCCGATTTAAGCTGCTTTTTCTGCATGGGATAAACCAGATCGTCCTGCCAGTGCCAAACTTCCACGTCGATCTTCTCTTCCTTGAGCAGGGTGTCCTTGGGAAGCGGCTCGGCAAGCGGGGCCGCCCCGAAGAACAGGCGCTCTCCGTTGTCCGAGAAAAAAGGGCTGCGGAATTCGCTGGGGACCCAACCCTGCGGGAGCCCCTTACGGGCTTCCTCGGCCAGGCTTTTGGGGGCGGATTCGCTGAGTTTCCAGGCGTAAAGGTCGAAGCGGGTAGAATCTTCTTTGAGGTAGGCGTTGTTGCTGAGGAAGGCCAACCGTTCACCCTGTTCGTCAAAAGCAAGCCCGGTGATTTTCCCGGAAGCCTTGAGGCCGGTTATGGTCTCCCCGGTGCCGACAAAGTTGAGGAAGAGTCCGTCCCCGCTGCTGTCCGGGGTGGCCAGAACATAGGCAAGCCAGCGGCCGTCTTCCGAGAAGGCAAATTCCCGCACATCCTTGAGGGTTTGTTCCCCGCCACTGCCTAAATTGCGGATCACCAGCGTTTTAACCCCCTTGCGGGTTTTTTCCTTGATCACCGCCCTTACGGAATCGCTGAGGGTGGTATCTTCCGGTTGTTCGCGGAGGGTGTAAGCCACCACCCCCAGGCCTTTGGGGGGCAGTACAAAATCGGCAATCCCCGGGATAACCGTCTTCTCCCCGGTCTTTAGCTGAATGATGCCCAGTGAATCGCCGGGAAGGTCCTTTTTCTTTACTTTGGCCAGTTTCTTCTCGCGCAGCAGGGCTTTGGTGGGGGGAATGGTGAACAGGCAATACTGATTGTCATAGGAAAAAGCGACATCCCGGCCTCGCCCTCCCGCAAAAGTCTGGTCCAGAAAGCGGTTCTTGACCAGCACCCGGGAATCCCCGTTTTCCGGCCCCTGGACATATCCCACCCATTCTCCGTTGGCGGAAATTTTTTCCTCTTTAATGAGGTTCCAGATGTCGTAAGCGGAGTGGTCCAGGACTTTGAGATCCTGGGTAAAGGCGAGGCCACAAAGAATTACTACAAATACAAAAGCCGGCAGAGCCGGTTTTCTTCCGGACAAGAATGTCATGGTTCCCCCGGTATGGGTCAGATCAGCAGTTCTTTAGTTGCCGCGTTCGATCAACTCGATTTCGAAGAG
>JAGRBF010000287.1:0-1551 GCA_020434205.1 Calditrichota bacterium
CCGAAGCTTCGATCTGAAAATCGAGTTGGGCGGCAAACCGGACCGCCCGCAGCATGCGCAGGGGATCATCCCCAAAGGTTTGCTCCGGCGCGGCGGCAGTGCGGATGAGGCCCGCTTCCAGATCCCCGGCCCCATTGAGGGGATCGAGAATCCGGCCGAAATCCGCATCGCCAATCGCCATGGCCATGGCGTTAATGGTGAAGTCGCGGCGCCGCAGATCCGTGTCCAGGGTGGGGGCAGAATCCGGGGCATCCCAGGCGGGACGGGCACCGACCAGCTCCAGGCGGTAAGATTGGCAATCGAACATGGCCGTTTCAAACCGGGGATAAGCCACCACCTTGCTGCCGCCCAGCACGCTCTGCAGGCGCTTGGCAAAGGCGATGCTGTCCCCGAAAACCACCAGGTCGATATCCGGACCCTCATTGCCCAGCAACAAGTCCCGCACAAATCCGCCCACCACATAAATTTCTATCTTCTGAGAAGCGGCTTCGGCGGCAATGCGACTCAAAAGCGGGCGGGCCAGAATGGATTTTTTTTCAGGCATTGTTTTGGTTTGCATAAGAATCGTTCACTCCCCGCCGGCAAAAGGCTCGGGCCATCGTATCACATATTGCCAGGGGAAAAACCCGGGGAAGGCATTTGGCCGGACGGTAAAATAGTGACCCCTAAAATAATACATGCATTGCGCGGAATAAATGTTTTTATTGATATTTATGCCCGGTTTTCCGGGCCCTACCCTTTGCCGCCGCGGCTTGGAAAAGGTCTGTCGTTGGCAAGGACCAAACTGAAAAGACTTTCGTGTTTTCGCGATTTCGCAGTTTATGATCGAAAATGGCCTTGGCACGAAAAGTGAGATTTTAATACAGGAAACCAAAATGCCCAAAATCTATCGCCTCCCTCTGGAGCACGGTCCCGGTGAGTTTATTAAGCGGGCCGAAGTTTATGACAGCAATCCCCAAATCCGTTTCGACGGCAATCACGAAGGGGGAGAGTTCAATGCCTATGGGGTGCGGGGAACCTACAAGTTTATGGAAAACCTGGTAGAAGTGATCATCCACGATAAACCGTTCCTGGTACCCTGGGCGATCGTGGAAAACCAGGTCCGCGAGTTTTTTGCTTGAATGATTATCCGGACTGAAGGACTGAAGGACCAATGGACTAAAAGACTGATAGACCAATAGACCAATAGATCCTAAGATCTAAAATGCTAAGTATCATAGGATCTTCAGGTCCTCTGGTCCCCAAGTCCACAGGTCCTTTTGTCCTCTGATCCCGGCGGTTATCTGGAGAAAAAATGTTCGATTCGAAAGTTCTACAAGGTCAGACGGCCCTGATCACCGGGGGTGGTACCGGCCTGGGCCTGGAGATGGGCAAGGTCTTCGCCCGCCACGGCGCCGCAATCGTGATCTGCAGCCGTAAGGCGGAAAATCTGGAGGCCGGCCGTAAAGCTCTGGAAAGCCACGGCGCCACGGTGATGACCCTCCAGGTGGACATCCGGGACCATCGCGCCGTGCAAAAGATGAGCGACGCCATTATCGCGGAAACCGGGCG
>JAGRBF010000287.1:1603-4392 GCA_020434205.1 Calditrichota bacterium
CCCCTGCGCGCCTGGAAATCGGTAATCGACATTGTTCTGAACGGCACTTTCTTCTGTTCGCAAATTATCGGCCAGGAAATGCTGAAAGCCGGGCGCGGCAATATCCTCAATATTGTGGCTACCTACGCATGGACCGGCGGTCCGGGAACGGTGCATTCCGCCAGCGCCAAAGCGGGCGTTTTAGCGATGACCCGCACCCTGGCGGTGGAATGGGCCCATCGTGGGATTCGGGTAAACGCCATTGCCCCGGGACCCTTCGACACCCAGGGCGCCTCCAGCCGTTTATGGCCCACCGAAGCAGTGGAAACAGCGGTGCGCGAACAAATCCCCCTGAAGAGATTCGCCACGACCGAAGAAGTGGCCAAAGCAGCCCTGTATCTGGTTTCGCAATACGGCAGCTACATTACCGGGGAATGTCTGACCATCGACGGTGGGAGTTGGCTGGGAAAAGGCATCGGCAACATGGCCGATTTCCTGGATAATTTCGAAGAAATCCGGGCGGCCTCAAAAGAAAAAAGACTGACAAAATGATCCTCAGATCCCTGGATCCTATGAAATTTCGATTCACAGGACCCAGGTTTTTTTCCCAGGATCAAAGGATCCAATCCTCCTAGGATCGAAAGTTACTTCATCAACATCAATTTACGGGTGGCCACAAGATCGCCGGCTTCCAGGCGATACAGGTAGATCCCGCTGGCGACCTGAACCCCGCTGTCGTTGCGCCCGTCCCAGACCACTTCCCTGAAACCGGCCTGCTGGGTGGCGTTGACCAGGCTGCGAATGCGCCGTCCCAGAACATCGTAGATAACCAGGCTCACCTCGCTTTGGGCGGCCAGGCTGTAGCGCACCGTGGTGCTGGGGTTAAAGGGATTGGGATAGTTCTGATCCAGGGCAAATTCCAGGGGAATGATCACCCGGTCATTCACCCCTACAACGGTGTTGAGGGTGACGTCGTCCACAAACCAATCGTCATTGGGGAAGCTGCCCGCCCCGCCGCTGGAAACAAAACGCACCTGGAATTGTCCGTGGAAATAACTGCCGCCCCCGTTGGGAGCCAGGTTGATTTCAATGGTCTCCGTTTGGAAGGGCAGGAGGGTGCTGCCGCCGACCGACCATACTTCAATCCAGTCCCCGCTGTCATTTTTGAAATACAGCCACAGGCTGTCATTCGGTTCCGGCGCATTCCCGTTTCCTTGCGGCTGCCAGGAAAATTCAAAATAAATGCTGTTGGGATCCACCCCGGACAGGTCGATCGCCCGCATTTCCACCCGATCTCCGCCATTGGGGGAGCCGTTGAGGTTTAGCGCCAGGGTGCCGCTGGGGGGATTGTTGGCGCGATCGTTGACCTCGGCATTGTCGTTGATCCAGACCCCCGGGTTGGGCTCTCCCGCCACCTCAAAGGCCTCAACAATCGGCAGGCCAAGCGGGGTGCCGAGCTCTGCGGTAGGTGCGGAGATGTTGCCGGCGCCTTCATTGTCCACCGTGGCAATCGACCAGTTGTAATAGCCGCTGACCGGCAGGGTGAAAACCTCGCTCTGAGCGGCCCCGGTGTCCGCAGCAGCCTGGGTGTAGGTGGCCACCAGATTGCCGTTCTGATAGAGATTGACCCCGGCCAGATCGTCCATCGGGGTGCCGTCTTCGTTGGCGCTGGCATTATTCCAGCTCACGGTAATGGCCGCATCATTGCCGGAAATGCTGAAGTTCTCCGGCGTTGCCGGAACCGGGGATCCCCCCGCATACCAGCTGGTGCTGATCACAGTGCTGACCGTTCCGGTGGCGAGAACCTGAGCGTAAATTTCGTATTGATACAACTGACCGTCGCTGAGGCCGGCATCGGTAAAGGTGCCGGTGCCGCCGGGGACCGTGGCGATCAGGCTGCCGTTGCGTTCGATTTTGATCTCAAAATCCGCGGCCGGCATGGGATCCCCGGTGTTGTATTCGGTTGGGTCATCCCAGGTGATGGCCATGCCGTCGGGAGTTTGGTAGTCGCTGTAAGCGCTCAGGTTGGCGGGAGTGGTGGGCAGAGCCAGGGGAATGGTCACGTTGTAGCCGCGGGCGGTAAAACGCGCTTCGATGGCCACCAGATTGATCCCGCCAAAGTTGTTGACGTCCGCCTGAATAAAGGCCTGCGCCGCGTCTTCCTGATTGGTGCTGCCGTTGGTCATGGACAGCCCTTCCAGGAAGTTCAGGCAGGTGGCGTCGTTGCCGATATCGTCCCAGATCTGCATCAGGGCGGTGGCCCAGATCTGGCCGTCGGTGTGGATGCTGCCGGTGAGGCCGTTGGGATAGGTCGCGCTGTAGTTGGTGATGCGCCCCGACCAGTATTCGTTGTGCCCGTCCCACTGGAACATCCAGTAATACTGCGGATCGGCGGGGGTCCAGAATCCGGTATTGCGGTTGTAAGCATTGGCCCAGAAATCGCCGGAACCTTCGCTCAGCCCGTTTACCTGGGAAAGCTGCCCGTTGGTCACCCAGTCGTGCAGACCGTGGCCCAGTTCGTGGAGAATAACATCCGCGTCTTCGGAATCGTCCACACCGCCCTCACCCCAGGAAACCTGTCCGGTGCCCGGCAGGTAGTGCGAGTTGTCGTCGCCATTGAGGCCGTGTGGGTCGCAACGGACCCCGCCCGAATACTGAAAGGGCATCAGCGGGAACAGCAGGGTCTCGTTGATAAAACGCATGGAGGCATCAATGTGATAGTAGACGTTGGCCGCCTCAAATCCCTGCTGATTGCGGTTGAAATGCCATTGATTGGTGGACTGGCTGAATTGGCCTTCGAAAGGAGCTTC
>JAGRBF010000288.1 GCA_020434205.1 Calditrichota bacterium
AGAGGCCCCAAAAGGCCCAAAATTCCACAATTTAGATGATTGTCAACACGCCCTAAGCATGCCTAACACGGCAAGCGCTGCGATAGTGAACAGAAATATAGGTTTAAACCAACGGGAAACAAACGCCATTCCGGCAACCAGAAAAGCCGCGAGGGCGGAAAGCGTTCCTGATCACATATTTTCTCTAAAAAAGAGGTTATTTGTGAAACGTTGGCCCGGTGTAAAAAATTGCAGCAGGCCAGGATTGGGCTTACATTAGATGGATCATTGATTGGATTGGACCATGGCAACCCCTGAAGCACACATCACCCGTTTGCTGGCAGAACTAAGCGATGGAAACCGGCAGGTCGTCGACCAGCTTATGCCCCTGGTTTACGACCAATTGCACCAGATGGCCCAGTTTCAATTGTTGAAGGAACGCCGCGGCCATACCCTCAACGCCACCGCCCTGGTGCACGAAGCCTACCTGAAGCTGGTGGATCAGCGCGATCCCAACTGGCAAAACCGCGCCCATTTTTTTGCGATCGCCGCCAAGGCAATGCGCCGCATCCTCATCAATTACGCCGAAAAACGCCGCGCCGAAAAACGGGGCGGCGGCAACCCCATTGTTACCTTCAACGAAGAAGCGGTGGTGCGGGAAAGCCGCGCCGACGACCTTCTGGCCCTGGAAGAGGCCCTCCAACGACTCGAAAAACTCAACGAACGCCAGAGCAAGGTGGTGGAATACCGCTTTTTCGGGGGATTAACCCAGGAAGAAATTGCCGAAGTTCTGGAAGTTTCCGTGCCCACGGTGCGCCTGGACTGGCGTTTGGCGCGCGCCTGGCTGAGCCGGGAAATGCAGGCAGCGGAATAGCGGCGCAATCACGAGGGGGAGAAAAGGGGTTGGCCGTGGGCCGTCTGCCGTCTGCCGTCTGCCGTCTGCCGTCAAGAATAAACAATCCTGGCGACAGGAAGTTGCCAGTCCCGACGAGCACCGGAGGTGCGGTTGTCGGGGAACAATCAACCATCCAACAATCAACCATCGCCGCAGGCGATAACCATCCGACACTCTATGAACAGCGACCGTTGGCAAAGGATCAGTGAAATCTTCGGTGAGGCGATCACCCTTCCCCCTCAGGAGCGCGAAGCTTATTTGAGCAGCGTATGCCAGGGCGATGCGGATTTGCTGCGGGAAGTATATTCCCTCCTGGCCGCGGACAGCCAGGGACACAGCCTTCTGGAAGGTCTGGCCATCGACGCCATAGATCTCGAAGTCGGGCGTCCCGAGCAGCTTCAATCCGCCCAGGCCGGGGAAAGCATCGGCAATTACCGGATCCTGAAGCAGATCGGGGCCGGCGGCATGGGCGAGGTTTATCTGGCGGAACGGTCGGACGGCCAGTTCGACCAAAAGGTGGCCCTCAAGGTCCTGCGCAAGGGAATGGACTCCCGGGAGATCGTGCAGCGCTTCCGGTCCGAGCGCCAGATCCTGGCCCAACTCCAGCATCCCCATATCGCCCGGCTTCTGGACGGCGGGGTAACCCCGGAAGGTCTCCCCTTCTTCGCCATGGAATTTGTGGACGGGCTTCCCATTGATCAGTATTGTGACGAAAATCGTTTAACGGTTAACGAACGTCTCAAATTGTTTCTCGACGTTTGTGAGGCGGTTCAGTATGCTCACCGCCGCCTGATTATCCATCGCGACCTGAAACCCGGCAATATTCTGGTGACCCGCGAAGGGGTGGTTAAGCTTCTGGACTTCGGGATCGCCAAGGTTATCACCGGCGGGGAATCCGACCTCAGCCAAACCCTTACCCGCGCCGGAATGCGCATCATGACCCCCCAATACGCCTCGCCCGAGCAGTTTAAGGAGGAGCCGCTGACCACCGTCAGCGATGTGTTTAACCTGGGGCTGATTTTGTTTCGCCTGCTTAGCGGGGCTTTTCCCTTCCCGATCGATGGCAAGCCCCTCTCCGAAATCGAGCGTCTGGTTACCGGCAGCGATCCCCTCTCTCCCAGCGAAGCGGCCCGCACTCTTTCCGGCCGCAGCGACGCCATGGGCATTTCCCTGAAGGATCTGGCCCTCACCCGGCGCACATCAACCGAAGGCCTGGTGCGCAGTCTGCGCGGCGACCTGGACAATATCTGCCTGATGGCCCTGCGCAAGGAGCCTGAGCGCCGCTATTCCTCCCCGGGTCAACTGGCTTCGGACATCCGGCGCTACCAGGACGGCCTTCCCGTTATGGCCCGCCCGGACACCATCGGCTACCGGGCCCAGAAGTTTTGGAGCCGCCACCGCAATGCCCTGGTTGCCGGCAGCGCCATTCTGGTGATGGTGGTCGGACTGGTCACCTATTACACCCTGCGCCTTTCCGAAGAGCGGGACCGCGCCCGGGCCGAAGCGGAAACCGCCCATCAGGTCTCCGGTTTCCTGACCCGCATCTTCGAGGTGGCCGATCCCTATGAGAATCCCATCGACTCCATGAGCGCCCGGGACCTGCTGGACCAGGGCGCCAAACGCATCGAAAGCGATCTGGCGGAACAGCCGGAAGTTCAGGCCACCATGATGAAAATTATCGGCGGGGTTTATATGAACCTGGGCCTGTGGGACGAATCCAAACCGTTGGTGCAAAAATCGATGGAACTGCGCCGCCACTTTATGGCGGAAAGCAACCCGGAATGGGTGGAAACCCTTTTTCTGAATGGCCAGCAGCAGCTCAATGAGGGGAATCTGGCACCCGCGGAAAGCCTTTTTGTGCGCGCCTGGGAAGTGTTGCAGCGCCACCCGGAGCAGGAAAAGTTGCTTCAGGCCAAGGTCCAAAACGTCCTGGGGTGGACTTACAACGACCTGGGCAAATACCCCGAGGCCGAGGCCTCTTTTTTGCTGTCCCTGAAAATTTTCAACGAAAACGGCATGTCCGACCACCAAGAGATCCCCATCCTTCAGAACAATCTGGGCCTGCTGTGGCACGAAATGAGCAAATACGACAAGGCCGATTCCATTTTCACCCTCTCCGAGCAGGGTATTATCCGCCATTACGGCGACCATCATCCCGAACTGGCCACCACCTATTTTAACCACGCAGCGCTTTTCCGGGACCGGGGCGATATGGACGGTGCGGATTCCCTATACCGCGCTTCCCTGGCCCTGGACCGCAGCCTTTTCGGCAACGCCCACCCCAATATCGCCTATACCCTCACCTCGTTGGGCGCTTTGGAGCGGGATCGGGGCAATTACGAAACCGCCATGGCTTATTTTCAGGAGGCACTGGACATTCGTCGCAAAGCGCTGGGCGAGCGCCACCAGAAAGTGGCCTTCACCCTCAACCGCATCGGGGGCATGTATCAGCAACAGGGCAAATTTCAGGAGGCCATCGCCATCCACCAGGAAGCCCTGGAGATCATCGACGAAACCCTGGGAAAAGCACATCCGGAGGCCAGCAATGTTCGCTGGTTTTTAGGCCGTGCTTACCACGGTGCGGGGAAATTGGAGCAGGCCGAAACCCTCCTCAAGGAGGTTTTGGAGCAGCGTTTCGAGACCTTTGGGGCGGATCATCGGCGGGTGGGCAACCTCAACCTTTCCCTGGCGCGGGTTTACGTCGACAAAGGCGAATACCAGACCGCCATTACCCACTTCGATGAGCATATCCGCATTCTCGGGCAGCTTCTGGGCCCCAACGATGAAACGGTATGGTGGTCGAAACTGGAGAAGGGCAACGCCCTGCGCCTTTCCGGACATGCGGAGCAAGCCCTTCCCCTGGTTAAATCGGTCCTGGACTCTATTGTCCGCCTCCAGCCGAAGAGCATCGCGGATCGCCGCAAGGCCGAATTATTTCTCGCCGAGGTTTACCTGGATCTGGGTCAGAACGACCAGGCCGCCCCGCTGGTGACCCAGGCGGTCGACTACTATAAAGATACCGCCTGGGACCTTTCTTACAACCGCGCTCAGTTGGCCCGGGGGCGATTGCTGCTGCAAACCGGTCATGCCGGAGAAGGACGCCAACTGATCCGCGACAGCCGCCAGGCCATTGTGGCCATCCGCAGTCCCCGCCATTTTATCGCTCAGGAAGCCGCCCGGATTTTGGCGGCGGAATAACCATCCAACCCTGCCAGGGTCCGGGCATTCAAGCCCTATTCAATCACGATATTATCGAGGTAGCGCTGCTCGTGGAACCCAATGTCGTTGTCGCCCTGCTCAAAGAAAATAGTGACGGTCTGCCCGGCATAGGCGGCAATAGAAACTGATTTATCGATCCACACCAGTTGCCCTTCCACACCCGGTTCACCCACTTCCCAATCGATTAAGGTATGGGAAACCCCGCCGGCATCGACCAGGCGCACCCGCAAATGGGCGTTGGCGCCATCGCGATCGTGGGTACTGGTCTGGAATTTGAGGGTGGTGGCATCGCCGGGAAGTTCGATCTCCTGATAAATCCAGGCATTGGCTTGCCCGTCCGAGGTGCCGAAATCGCTGCCGTCCATTTCCACCGCCCCTTCCGGCTGACCACCCCAGTCGATCCAGCGCACCGCATCCAGCCCACCGCCGGCAATGCCGGGCACCCAGCCGTCCAGATCGGCATCAAAGGTAAAAGCGATGGTGTTTTCGGCTCCGGTAGGAGCCTCGTCTTCAGTGCAGGAAAGGGTCATCAATAAACTGATGCCGATGAACAAAACGAAAAGCAAATTCAATTTCATATTTACCAGCCTTTCTCAGGTTATTTCCATGACATGATTGGGCAAGCTCAGCATTTCCATGCCCTGCCATCAGCCCTCGCCACTCAGTTTCCCAATCCTGCCCCCAGCATCAGGTTGGTCCACTGGGTGGGCGAATAATCAAGGGGTCGGGACATGGCGTTCACCAGCACCATCGGATTGGGTAAGGGCACTCCCCAGACATCAATGGGGGGATCTTCCGCGGGCGTTCCCAGAATGCTGGCCCCCGGATTGCGTTCCGCTGCCGGAATAGCCCCACTGGGACAGTTGTTGGTACTTTGGGTGGGATGGCACAAACCCAGGTTATGCCCCAGTTCATGCATCATCACCCCGGCCTGATAATCCTTGATATCCGGTAGCCAGTCCACCAGTTTGGAAAAAGCCACCACCACGTTTCCACCGGTATTGGAAGGGAACTCCCCGCATCCGAAGGCGGAAACGCCCCCGCAACTGACCTGATCGCGGGTCAACAGGATGAAATAGGCAAACACCCGTCGTGCGGCAAGAACGTGCTCGTTGCGGATTGCCCGGGCTTCGCCAACGGTCAGGTTGGTGCCGTCGGCTACCGGCGCACCGTTTTGGGTCATGAAGCCGCCCATCCCGCTTTGACCGTTCATCTGGCCGTCGTCGATGTGCAGGTTGATGCCCCGGAACCGAAAACGCGATTTCAGGAGTTCTTTGGTGTGGGGTAATACGGCGCTGTTAGAGTTGGTATGCCCGACGATCAAATAGAGGTTCTTTGCCCCTTCCCGGGGATCGCCCAGGCCGTTGAATGCCTGGCAAAGGACGGATTCCTGCTGCTCGGTGATCCCGTCGCCGTCACTATCCGCCGCGGCATCGTTGGGATTGGGATCGGCAAAAAAGGTTCTGCTAACCCGAAAGCCCAGAGTGATGCCCCCAACCACCGCCGAGAAGGTGGAATCGCGATTGGTGAAGCCTATTGTGGTGCTTCCCACTGCGATGGGCAAGCCGGTACTCAGGTTCTCGATTCGAAGCGGCACCGCAAAGCCGAGGCGTTGATTAGCGGCCTCCAGAATATTGGTGCCGGCGGTGCGGGTGGCCACGTCGATGCCGATAGAAAGGACCTGATTGGCATTTGCCAGCGGCACCGAGAAGCTTCCGTTCAGGTTGGGATCCAGCGGAAAGCGCACCTCATCGACTACAAAGCGGTATTCTCCGGGAAGATTAAAGGAGCCGGATTCCAGTTGGAGGGTGAGCAGTTGGTTCTTTTCGTTGGTAAACCACCCATCGCCGTCGTCATCGCGAATGGCTTCGGCAATATTACCCCAGCCGCCGCAGCCGGCCAGGATAAGCAGAAGTAACATAATTGGATAGCGTGATTTGCGGGACATGGCTGTCCTCCTTTGCTTGATGATAGATTTGACAAAATCCTCATCTCCGGCAATTGGCGGGCCTCTGAAAGAACATAGAGCACAGACTTTGGCTTTGCCCTACATGAAGATGCGGGAGGAAGGGCGTTTGCGCCTCCGGCGCGTATGGTTGGGCGGTCAGGTAACCATTCAGCCACCCAACCGCTCGGCGAAGACTGGAGGAAAAAGTTTGGAATATGCCGGGGAAAGTAGACTTAAGGGTTTGTGGCTTCCCCAAGGATCTTTTTTGATTTTGCCGGGTTTAGGGCTAAGTTTACAGCATATTCCCTACCCCAGTTCAATTTACATTGGAGAGATATCTATGATGCGTTTACTGCTCACCGCTGCTGTACTGTTTCTGTTGAGCCTTCCCATGCTGGCCAAGGTGGTTGGTCAGGAGGTCACCTACTCCGCCGGAGATGTAACCATGAAGGGTTATCTGGCCTACGACGACGCTGTGGAAGGCCAACGGCCCGGCGTATTGGTGGTCCACGAATGGTGGGGGCACAACCCCTACGCCCGCAAACGGGCCGATATGCTGGCCGAAATGGGTTACACCGCTCTGGCGCTGGACATGTATGGCGACGGCAAAACCGCCGACCACCCCAAAGATGCCATGGCCTTTGCTTCCGCGGTCGGCGGCAATATGGCGGTGGCCAGGGCCCGCTTTGATGCCGCCTTAAAAACCCTGCAGGAACATCCCACCGTCGATCCCACCCAAACTGCGGCCATCGGATATTGTTTCGGGGGCGGCATTGTCCTCAATATGGCCCGGGAAGGGGCGGATCTGGATGCGGTGGCCAGCTTTCACGGCAGCCTCAATCCCCGCCCGGACAGCCTGGTTAAACCGATTTCCGCCCGGATACTGGTTTGCAACGGGGCCGATGATCCCTTTGTGACCCAGGAACAAATCGACGCCTTCAAAGAGGAAATGGGTAAAGCCGGTGCAGATATGTCCATTTTCAACTTCCCGGGGGCGGTACACGCCTTCACCAACCCGGATGCAGACGAGAGCGGCAAAAAGTTCGGCCTGCCTCTGGCCTACAACCAGTCCGCCGACGAAAAATCCTGGGAGATGCTGACCGCCTTTCTGAAGACCACCTTCGCCAAGCCGAAGTAATATAGACCCCAGGAAGAGTGGACCGCAGGACTATAAGACGGCAAGACCCAAAACGATCCTTAGATCCTATGCGTTTTTGATCATAGGATCGTTTTCATCTCTTCCGGTCCTTCAGTCCTTCGGTCTTCCGGTCCTTTGGTCCTCTGGTCTTCCGGTTCCCAAAAAGAATCATCAAAATCAGTCAAAAATTCGCAACGATCCCGCTTTGACATACATCAACCATTTTTGCACACTTCCGACTTATTTTACCGCCCTATTTGACGAGTATAGTTATCGCGTATAATTATACATTCTGCAACCGAATAAGGAGCTCTTAAATGACGGTAGAACAAATTTTTAGCGAATGTTTCGACATTCCGGCGGAAAAAGTAACCGACGACATTCAATACCAGGGTATTGAAAAGTGGGATTCCCTCAATCACCTCAAGTTCACCAGCCGTCTGGAAGACGAATTCGACATTGAGCTGGACATGGACGACATCATCGATATGAGCAGCGTGGCCAAAATCAAAGAAATCCTGCGCCGTTACGAGGTGGATGCATGAATGTAGTTGATTATCTGTTTCAGACCTCGGCACGGCTGGATCGGCCGGCCGTTATCGCCGGAGCCGAACAGATCAACTACCCTGCGTTGTACGAACAGGTTCATTCTCTGGCCGGCTGGCTACGCAACTCCCTGGGGCGGGATCAAAAAATTATCCTGATCAGCGACAATACCCCGTTTTTTGTGACGGTCTATTTGGCCATCATGAAATCCGGCAACGTCTGCGTTCCCCTCAATCCGGCCATCACGGATTCGAGCCTGGGCAATATCATCGCCCAATGCGAGGCCACCACCGCCTTTGTGCAGGAAAAATCGGCAGAGCGTTTCGCCGGGCAAATCGCCACCATTTACGGTGAGGGGGATCTGCCCGGATTAAAGGCCGCGCCCCTTCCCGTTGAGGCGGATTTCGATGACGATCAGTTGGCGGAGCTTATTTTTACCTCCGGCTCCACCGCCCTCCCAAAGGGGGTGATGCTCAGTCACCGGAATCTGAGGGCCAACACCGAATCCATCATCGAATATTTGCAGTTGGCCCAGGAAGACCGCATGCTGGTGGTGCTGCCGTTTTACTACTGCTACGGCCTTTCCCTGCTGCACACCCACTTCCGGGTGGGCGGCTCATTGGTGCTCAACAACACCTTCCTGATGCTCAATACGGTGATCCGCGACCTTCAGGAACATCGATGCAGCGGATTTGCCGGGGTGCCCAGCCATTTTCAGATTATGCTGCGCAAATCCCGCAAATTCCGGGAAAGCCAGTTTCCGGACCTGCGCTATGTAACCCAGGCCGGGGGCAAGCTGCCCACCGTTTTTATCCGGGAATTCCGGGAGCATTTTCCCGATATCGCCTTTTATGTGATGTACGGGCAAACCGAGGCGACCGCCCGGCTGTCCTACCTGCCACCCGCCGCTCTGCCGGAGAAAATCGGTTCGATTGGCCGCGGCATTCCCGGGGTGGATCTGGCCGTGTTGAACCCGGACGGCAATCCGGTGCAACCCGGCGAGGTTGGGGAACTGGCTGCCGCGGGGGACAACATCATGCTGGGTTATTTTCACGATCCGCAGCTGACCGCCCAGACCATCCGCAACGGCCGCCTTTACACCGGGGATATCGGCACCGTGGACGAACAGGGCTACATTTACGTCCTGGCCCGGGAGAAAGAATTCCTGAAGGTCGGGGGCGAGCGGGTTAGTCCCAAGGAAATCGAAGAAACGATCGTGGCCTTGCCGGAAGTGGTCGATTGTTCGATAGTCGGGGTTGAGGACGAGGTGATGGGGGAAGCCATCAAAGCGTATATCGTGCTGAATTCCGGGGCAGAGCTCAGCGAGCGGGATATCATCAACTATTGTATGAAGCACCTCAGCTCGGCTAAAGTCCCCAAAACCGTGGAGTTCCTCGACAAAATCCCGGTTGCCGCCACCGGCAAGAAGGTCAAAGCCAATCTGGCGGAGTTGAATAAATAGGCTGTAGGCTGTAGGCTGTAGGCTTGTAGGCTGTAGGCTGTAGGCTGTAGGCTGTAGGCTGTAGGCTGTAAAAGGATAATAGCAGGACAGTAAAGGCGCAATGCGTTGCGCCTCACCAATCACCGATCACCAATTAGCAATCAAGTCCCCTATGGAAAACCTGACCGACCTGATGGAAAGCATCGATCAGCAAATCGACGAGCTGATCAACGAGGACCAATACCAGTATACCGACGCGGAAAAGGAGCAAAAACTGCTGCCGATTGTCCGCGCCCAGCTGAAGTCCCATTACCAGAACAACGCCCACGTGCGCTCCTGGCTGGACAAGCTGAAAATCGATATCGACGCCATCAAAAGCCTGGCGGACGTTCCGGTGTTGCCGACCCAAATGTTTAAATACTTTGATCTGCAAACCTCGGTGGGCGAGCTGCAGCGCACCCTCTATTCCAGCGCCACCACCAGCCAGACTCCCAGCCGCATTCCCATCAGCAAACTGACCGCCCGCCGCCAGTCCAAGGCCCTGCTGTCCATCATCAAAAACTTTATTCCGGGCAAACGCCGCCCCTTTTTGGTGATCGACAGCGAAGCCAGCAACAAAGCCTCTGCCGGCATCACCGCCCGCGGCGCTGCCATCCGGGGCTTCAGCATTATCGCCAAGGAGCAGGTCTACGCCTTCGACGATGTGGACGGAAAGCTGGTATTCAATAAAGAACGGGTGGTGGATTTCTTCGAGCGTTACGGAGACCAGCCCGTTTTTTCGATGGGCTTTACCTTTATCATCTGGTCGGAATTTCTGAAGGCCATGCGCGAGCACAACCTGAGTTTTAACGCCCCCGAACTGGTGATGGTGCACGGCGGCGGCTGGAAACGCGGCGACAAAGCCGCCTCCGGCGTCGTCAACAACAAGGTCGCCCACTACCTTCCCCTCGGGTACATCGTGGTGTCGACGAACTACCGGCTATACCCGGACGTCGACCCCGTGACCGAAGCAGGCGATGTGGGTTCAGCCCTCGCCTACGTGCAGGCGCACGCGGCCGAGTGGGGCGGGTCCGCGACGGACATCGTGCTCATGGGGCATTCGGCCGGCGCCAACCTCGTCTCTCTCCTCGCCGCCGACCCCACGATCGCATCGGATGCGGGGGCTGCGCCCTGGCGCGGCACGGTCGCGCTCGACAGCGCCGCATTCAACGTCGTGACGATCATGTCCGGCCCGCACCTTCCGCTGTACGATCCGATATTCGGCACCGACACCCAACTGTGGCGGGACTCCTCGCCCACGCTTCGACTGAGCGCCCCTCCGGCACCCATGCTTCTCGTCTGCGACAGCGGGCGCGCAAACTCGTGCTCGCAGGCGAAAGCCTTCGCGGCAG
>JAGRBF010000030.1 GCA_020434205.1 Calditrichota bacterium
CACCCTGAAGGTGGGACCGAAAAAAGACTGTCCACTTTGCGGGGAAAAGCCGACCCTCCGCGATCTGATCGATTATGAAGAATTTTGCGGCTATTACACGGTGGATCTGGAGCCAGCCATGACCGTCGAACAACTGCGCGACGCGCTGAAGCTGGACCTCCCGCCTTTTTTGCTGGACGTGCGGGAGCCCACCGAACATCAGTACGACAACCTCGGCGGTTTGCTGATTCCCCTCAAAGAGCTTCCGCAAAGGATGAACGAGATTCCCCGGGACCGTCAGATTGTGGTGTATTGCCATGCGGGAGCGCGCAGCGCCCGGGCAGTGAATCAGCTGCGTAAAGCGGGGTTTGCGAATGTTTTCAACCTCACCGGGGGCATGGAAGCCTGGTGGGCGATGACGGGAAAGGGGCGGTAGAGCGAGGGTACGCCGTTTGCCGTAGAAATTAGCAAAGGAAGAGAGAAATGCCGGAACGTATTCTGATCACCAACGCGACAATTGTTAACGAAAACCAGGTTTTTGAAGGAGATGTCCGGATTGAAGGGGGACGCATTGCCGCTATCGGCACGTCTCTTTCCGGGCAACCGGGGGAACAGACTATCGACGCCACCGGCCTGCACCTTCTTCCCGGGCTCATCGACGATCAGGTGCATTTCCGGGAGCCGGGACTCACCCATAAGGGCGACATCGCCAGCGAATCCCGGGCGGCGGTGGCCGGCGGGGTCACCAGCTTCATGGAAATGCCCAACACCAAACCCCCGGCAGTAACCCATGAGCAACTGGAGGCCAAGTACCAGCGCGCTGCCGCCGTTAGCCTGGCCAATTATTCCTTCTACTTCGGGGCCACCAACGACAATCTGGAAAGCGTTCGCCGTGCCGATCCCGCAACCGTGTGCGGCATCAAGGTTTTTATGGGCTCTTCAACCGGCAATATGCTGGTGGATAACCGGGAAACTCTGGACCGCATTTTTGCCGAAGCCCCTATGCTGGTGGCCACCCATTGCGAGGACACCCCCACCATCGAGGCCAACGCCGAGGCCTTTCGTCAAAAATACGGGGAGGCGGTGCCCATTTCCGCGCACCCCAAAATCCGCAGCGCGGAGGCCTGCTATACCTCTTCTGCCATGGCGGTGGAGCTGGCCCGGCGTCACGGCGCCCGCCTGCATATTCTGCACATCTCAACGGCGGCCGAGCTGGCCCTTTTTTCCAGTGCCCCTCTCAGCGAAAAGCACATCACCGCAGAGGCCTGCGTGCACCACCTTTATTTCAATTCCCGGGATTACGATGTTCTGGGCACCCGCATCATGTGCAATCCGGCCATCAAAAGCGAGGCGGATCAACTGGCGGTTTTGCAGGCGGTTCGCGACGGCCGCATCGACGTGATCGCCACCGACCACGCCCCGCACACCCTGGAAGAAAAGGCCCGGCCGTATTTCCAGGCCCCTTCCGGGGTACCGCTGGTTCAGCATTCCCTGCAGATTTTGCTGGAGCATTATCACAACGGACTGCTACCCCTGGAGCTGATTGTCACCAAAACCAGCCATGCGGTGGCCGATTTGTTTGAGATCCGGGAGCGGGGATACATTCGGGAGGGATACTGGGCAGATCTGGTATTGGTAAACCTGAACCGCCCTCAAACGGTGGCAAAGGAAAATATTCTCTATAAATGCGGCTGGTCGCCCTTCGAGGGGCATACCTTTCCGTCCTCGGTCGTGGCCACGGTGGTGTCCGGACGCCTGGTTTTCCGGGAGGGGAACATCATCGAGGGGACACCCGGAAAACGTTTGTTGTTCGACCGGGTCCCCCGCAACAAGTAATCGGAACGGCTGCTAAACACCCATTTTCTGACGCAGCAGCACCACACCCTCTTTGCTGTATTTGACGTCCAGCTGATAACGTTCCGCCAGCCAGCGCAGGGTGGCATCGGAATAAAAGCCCACTTTGCCGGCATCATCGGTCATGGCGTTGGTCAGGCGATTGCCGTTGTGCTTGCCCATATCCATAACCAGCCCCAACAAACCACCCGGGCGAAGTATCTTAAACAGACGCTTCCACTCTTCATAAGGATCGTGAAAGTACTCCACCACCCCGCTGCAGGTCAGAAAGTCGTAACTGCCGCCAAGGGCCTTGCGGTTGGGGGCGTAATAGGGATCGAAAACCTCCATCACGTAACCCAGGTCGGTGAGAACCGCGGGAAGTTCCGGGGAAGGCCCGCTTCCGAAATCCAACCCGCGGGCGCCCCGGGGAAGCCGGTGCGACAGCTCGCCAACCAGCAACTTGAGCTGACGGGAGTAGCGATTGCGCATCCTGG
>JAGRBF010000289.1 GCA_020434205.1 Calditrichota bacterium
AAAATTGCGACCAGCTCCCGATCTGCCACGGCGGCTGCCCGCTCTATTGGCGGCAGATGGGGTTTGGGGAGTTGGATGGGTGAATGGGTGGACGGGTGGATGAGTGTATGGGTATTAGTACACATAGTATGGAAATGAATCATGATTTGCTCAACTCGTCCGTTTTTACCCATTCACCCGTCCACCCATCCACCCATCCACCCGTCCACCCATCCACCCGTCCACCCCAAAAGGAGGTCCGGCATGTCTTATCGCACCATTCTGTCCGTATTTCTTTTCCTCGGTCTTCTGGCCGGAGCGGGGATTCTTTTGCTGGTCGTTAAGCAGGGGGAAAAGTTGCCCATGCCGTTAGTGGAAGAGACCCAACCGGCCGCCATTGCAGACGACAGCCTCCTGGCCATTGCCCGCGAGGTGATAACCGCGGCCGGCAACTGTGCCCTGATCACCCGGGACGAACGGGGACGCCCGGCAATACGGGCTATGGATCCTTTTCCACCTCAGGATGGCCTGGTGGTATGGCTGGGAACCAACGTCCACAGTCGCAAGGTTGCCCAGATTCGCGCCAATCCCCGGGCCAGTCTCTACTATTTTGACAAAGCAGGCGGGTCCTATCTCACCCTGGTCGGCACGGCCCGAATAGTGGAAGATCCGGCCCAAATCTCGCATTACTGGAAGCCGGAATGGGAGGCTTTCTACCCCGATAAGCGGGATTACGTTTTGATCAAATTCATCCCGGAGCGCCTGGAGATCATCAGCGAAAAACACGGCATTACCGGAGATCCGCAAACCTGGCGGGCCGGGGTTTATCGCCTTCCCTAACCCTCAAAAATGTTGCCCAATTCTGGCAAAGAGGGTATATTCCTGCCAAAACCCGGGCAAACCGGCCGGCGTCGGACCGTTTTTGCCGGATCGTTCCCCCAGTTACCATCCATGATGTCAAGAGGTCGCTATGAAGTGGAAAGGCAGACAGCAGAGCAGCAATATTGAAGATCGTCGCAGCGGCGGAGGCGGTGGCGGCGGCAAAACCATCGGCGGCGGTATCGGCATTCTGGTGATGATGGCCATTGTCTGGATGCTGGGTGGCAATCCCCTGGAACTCTTGGGCTTGCTGGGCGGCGGAGGCGGTGGTGGACAGACCAGCGCCAATTACCAGCCCAGCGCTCAGGAAAACGAGCTGGCCCAGTTTGTTTCCGTGGTGCTTAAGGATACCGAGGATGTGTGGGGCCAGATCTTTGCCAACGGCGGACAGGCTTACCGCGAACCGAACCTGGTCCTTTACAATGGCTCGGTCCAATCCGCCTGCGGATATTCCAGCGCCGCCACCGGTCCCTTCTATTGCCCGGGAGACCAGAAGGTTTATATCGACCTCAGTTTCTGCGAGGAGCTCCAGACCAAGTTCAAGGCCCCGGGCGATTTTGCGATGGCCTATGTGGTTGCCCACGAAGTGGGTCACCATATCCAGACCCTGCTGGGCACCAGCCAGAAGGTGAATCAGATGCGCGGGCGCGTTCCCCAGGAAGAATTCAACCAATACCTGGTGAAGCTGGAGTTGCAGGCGGATTTTTACGCCGGGGTATGGGCCCATCACGCCCAGAAAATGAAAAATGTGCTGGAAGAAGGCGATGTCGAGGAGGCCCTCAACGCCGCCGCAGCGGTGGGGGACGATCGGATCCAGAAACAGGCTCAGGGATACGTGGTGCCGGAGTCCTTTACCCATGGAACCTCCGAGCAACGCCAGCGCTGGTTTTACCGGGGATTCCAGACCGGGGATATTAACCAGGGTAACACTTTTTCGGCGGATCGCCTTTAAAGGCCCGCCGGGTTTGATACGTTTTTGGGGTGTTGTCTAACCCATATCAGGATCCGAACCAATGTGCGGTCCGCACAAGGGGCCAGGACCAAACCCTGTGTTTTAGCCCTTTTGGCGGATTTAACGAATTTTGTCATTTTTTTTCTTTTTTTTGACTTAATAAAAAAAATGCTGTAATATGCTTCGCCTACAGGATTTCCGGCCTGCATAAAGAGTTACAGACTGAACCCTGAGGTCTAAAAATTTTTTCAGTTTTTATTTTATAGGAGCAGTTGTAATGTCTGATCGTGTTACTGGAGTTGTGAAGTGGTTTAATGCCAGCAAGGGTTACGGATTCATTTCCAACGAAGCCGGCGAAGATGTCTTCGTTCACTATACTTCCATTCGTGACGAAGGTGGTTTTCGGACTCTTGAAGAAGGCCAAAAGGTAGAATTTACCATTGGCGAAGGCAAGAAGGGTCTGCAGGCCCAGGACGTTGTTTCTCTGTAGGTATAACACTTAGACGACAACACGAAGCGCAGCGTGTTTATCACGCTGCGCTTTTTTTTTGATGATTTTTGATATGGAATAGACCTACCTTTCCAAACAACATCAGCTCAAAAAAACGGGATATTATGAGAGGAAAAGATTTTCGGGCCGGGGTGGGGGCCGTTATCATCAACCGGGATGGACTCATTTTCGCCGGAGAACGTATTGCCGAACCCGGGAACTGGCAGATGCCCCAGGGCGGGCTGAATGCCGATGAGGCCCCTCTGACCGGGCTCTACCGGGAAGTCTGGGAGGAAACCGCCATCTCCCCGGACCTCCTGCACCTGCTGGAAGAATATCCGGGCTGGTTATCCTACGAACTGCCGGACGATTTTAACATGAGAAGGCAGTACCGGGGCCAGACCCAGAAGTGGTATCTGCTCCGTTTTGCCGGCGCTTCGGAAGATGTGAGTCTGGAAAAGGCGATCGATAAGGAGTTCCGCGACTGGAAATGGATAAGCGCCGACCAGTTGTTAAACGGGATCGTTGCCTTTAAACGCCCGGTCTACCGCCAGTTGTTTCAGCGTTTTTCGGAACACCTGGAAATGGGCGAAAGTTTGTAACAACACGCCCTGGGAGCCGTGTTGGGAAATCCGAAACGGGAAAACAGTATGTCGAAAAAATCCGCAAAAAGCGGTCTGGTTTATTCTACCGATAGCGGACGCATGTGCCCGAACTGCGGCCAGCCGCTGGATCGCTGCGCCTGTTCCCAAAAGTCCGCCCCTCCCCAGGGGGATGGCATTGTGCGGGTGAGCCGGGAAAGCAAGGGACGCAAGGGCAAGCCGGTCTCGCTGATCAGCGGAGTGGCGTTGGCGGAACCGGCCCTCAAGGAGCTGGCCCGGGAACTCAAACAAAAATGCGGCTCGGGCGGGACCATCAACAACGGGGTGATCGAAATCCAGGGAGACCATCGCGATCTGCTGGTAGGCCTGCTGAAAGAAAAAGGCTATCAGGTCAAAAAAGCGGGCGGCTAGCAAATGGCGAAAAGCGACCAGCGGCCAGCGAAAAGCGACCAGCGAAAAGCGACCAGCGAAAAGCGACCAGCGAATAAATCTTTGAGATAACATCTCGCATCTCGCTATTCCCCTCCCGGCAAATACCCCAGCTCTTCCATCAACTCCCGAACCCCCGGGTAGGCCAGGACTTCCTCGATGCGCGCCTTAAATTCCGGCTTGGTCCACTTCTGGACGGAGCCGCTGTGGAGCTTCTGCAGCGGTTTGTACCAGGCCTGATTGCGCCGGACGCTGGCATTTTCAAACCAATCCTTAAAAGCCTCTGTGTAAGCTTCCCCCAGAAACTCGCAGATGGTTCTCAGGGTCTTTTCATGATCCTGAATGAGGTCCTCGTAGCGTATGGTGAGCACGCAGGGGTGGTCGGCATAAGCCAATCCCATCCGCACATCATTTACCCAGCGCTCCGGAGATACCCAGAAATCGTCCGGTTTTTCCGGATGCCGGGAGGTCATGACGTCCCGGCCATCGCGGATGATGTGGATAAAGCGCACCTCATCATTGAAATAGGTGAAAATCTTGTCCAGGTATCGCACATTGGGGGGAGACTTTTCGCACCAGCGGGTAACGCTTCCCGGAATGGATTTGGAAAGCACGTAGCGGTAGAGGCGGTCGATGCGCTCCGGATAAAAATAGTCCTTGCCGTTGCCGTAAGGATTTTCCCCTTTTTTCCAGATGGAGAAAACGTTGGTTTCTTTGGGCAGCGCAAAAATGCTGGGATGGGCGGACAGGATGGAGAGCAGCAGGGTGGTGCCGGAGCGTCCGCAACCGCCGATCAGCACCGGAGAGGCGGAGAATTTGCGCGCCGCTTTCCGCTTGCCGAAAAAGTTGACGATGGGATTGGTGACGTGAGCTTTGAAAAGATTGTTCATCGCCAAAGATACGGCTTTTTTAGATGGGGACCAACACGGCGGATAATTCGCGGATTGTGGGATGGGAGACAGTTGTTGATGACGTTTGATGGTTGATTTATATAGCTACATGGCTATTCGGCTTCGCCGAATGGTAGATTGGTGGTAGGATGGTTCGGTGGATGGGTGGCTAAAAACCAAACTACCCAACCACGGCACCGCAGGTGCTGGCCACGCGTCGCAGACGCAAACCACGGCGCACAAATACAACAGGATTTTTTATGCGATTCATCTTATTCACCTTCCTCATCTCCCTCTCCCTCTCCCTCTCCCTTGCCGCGCAGGAGCAGGATTCCCTGACCTTTAGCAGCGGAACCCGCAAGGTGCAGCTATTGGAACTGTTTTCTTCCCAGGGCTGCAGCAGTTGTCCCCCCGCGGAACGCTGGATTAACCGCTTGAAAAACGATCCGTCCCTGTGGAAGGAGGTGGTGCCGGTGGTCTTTCACGTGGATTACTGGGATCGCCTCGGCTGGAAGGATCCCTTCGCCGACCCCGCATTTACCCGGCGCCAGTATCGCTATAACGAGGAAGGGTGGACCGGGCGGGTTTACACACCGGGATTCGTGGTGGACGGCCGGGAATGGCGGGGCTGGTTTTCCGGGGAAAAACGTCCTGCCCGGCGCGAAAGCGCGCCCGAATTGCAGGGGAGTTGGAACGGGGAGATCCTCCGAGCCAGGTTCGATCGGCCCGCCTCCGGGAAGCTGACCCTCAATGTGGCGATTCTGGGCCTGGATCTGGAAACCGAGGTCACCCGTGGGGAAAACCGTAATCGCACCCTGCAACAGCACTTTGTGGTGCTCAGATTCCTTCAGTCCGAATCCGCCACCGGCCGGTGGGACATCAAACCGGATTGGACCAACCTCCCCAAAAAAGCCGACCTGGCCATGGCCCTCTGGGTAACCGAATACGGAGATCTGACCCCTTTGCAGGCCACCGGTTTTGCGCTTCCGGAACCGGCGGAGAGGTCTGCAGTGCCCTAGGGGTGCCATAACGAAGCAGTTGCTGCGATAATCCGCTCCTGCCCGGGAAAAATTTGGCCAAACAAACGATCCTTTGTATTATGTAAGGAATGGCATGGTTCAGGTCGGATTCCATCGTGGGCAAAAATGGAAAAAAGCACTTCCAACGGCAGGCAGATGGGTTGGCGCAAACCCCGCTTCGGCATTTTTGAGCGGGTTTTGTTGTCCGCTATGCTGGTTACGATTATTCCCATAGCGGTGGTTGGCTATTTCGCCTTTGGCGCATTCCGGGATATCGGCGTGGAGGTGGGCCAAAAAACCACCGATGCCCTCAACGAAAGAACCATCCACACCCTGGAGCGCCAGGCTTTTGACGCTGCCCGCCAAACCCAGAACCTGCTGACCGCAGTCGAAAATGACCTCCGTTATCTCTCCCACATTTCTCCCGATCCCCACCACTATCTAACCTTTGCCCAAAGCCGCAGCGGGGTAATCTGGAGCCCGGGCCGGAACTGGCTTTTGCCGCTTTACAAAGAGGTGGCCTTTAGCGGCATGGACGGGGTGGAGAAAATCCGCATATCGGAAGGGGAAATCGTCCCCGGAAAGGCCTTGAGGACTGTATCTGATCCCGCCGCCACCCGTTACGGGGTGGAAGCTTATTTTTCGGCAAGTCGCGATTTACCCTTTGGGGAAATTTTCGTATCCCGGTTGACCGGCTTTCATGTTAATGAGGCCGCGGTGCGGGAATTTTTTGAAGAGGACCACCAGCCTTTTTACGACGGGGTCATTCGTTTTGCCGCCCCGCTTTGGGAGGGGCAGCGCCGGGTGGGGGTGGTTACCCTGGCCCTGGACCACCGCCATCTTCAGGAAATAACCGCTCATATTGCCCCGCTGGAACGCGATCCGGTGGCGTACCCCAGCTATGCTTCCGGCAACTACGCCTTCATGTTCGACGACGAGGGTTGGATCATCACCCATCCCAAAATCTGGGATATTCGCGGCCTCACCCGGGATGGCCGGTGGGTGGCGGCTTACACGGAAAACAGCAGCGCGGAGAAAATCGAGTCCGGGGCAATCCCCTTCAACCTGGACAGTGCCGGCTTTATCCATCCCAACTATCCCGAGGTGGCCCGCCGGGTGCGGTCCGGCGAGACGGGTACGGTTATCACCCAAAATGTGGGGGGGACCAATAAAATTATGGCCTTTTCGCCGATCCGTTTTGACCGGGGAGGTTACGGCAAATACGGCATTTTCGGGGGAATTACCGTGGGGGCGGAGGTGCAGGGATTTTACCAGCCGGCGCATTTTGTCCAGCGGGAAAACGCGGTGGTTTTCAGCCGCTTCCGGATCGAGTTTGTCTGGTTGCTGGGCCTTTCCGTCCTCTTTACGGTGTTGATGGTCTGGTTGGTAAGCCGCCAGCTGGCCGCCCCGATCATCTCCATCACCCGGGGAGCCAGGGAGATCGCCCGCGGAGATCTGGACAAGCGGATCGAGTTTGTGCGCCAGGACGAGATCGGGGAACTGGCCGCCTCCTTTAACCGCATGAGCGACCAGCTGGCCCGCAACCGCAACCGGCTCCTGGCATCCATCGAAGAACTTCGTCATGCGCGGGACGAAAGCCGCGAATACGCCGGGGAATTGGAGTATCAGGTTAACCTGCTCACCACCATCCAGCGGATCAGCAATGCCCTGGGCACTACCCTCAACCACAAAACCCTCATTCGCCAGGTTCTTTCCGAAAGCGTCAACAGCATCGGCTTCGACCGGGCTATTCTCTATTTGCTAAATGATGAAAAAACCCACCTGGAATACATCGACTCTTACGGTTTTACCCCGGAAATGGAAGAGCGGGCGCAGCGTTCCCGCCTGGATGTTCGGCAATATGATTGTATTGAAACCCGGGTAGTAAAATCGGAAAAAATCGTATTTGTGGAAAATTTCGATACCTATCCCGAAGCAACCGAGCTGGACCGCAAAATCCGGCGTTTTTCCGATACCAAATCGTTTGTTTTTGTGCCGCTGAGGATGCGCGAAAAGGTGATCGGCATCCTGGGGGCGGATCGCCAGCAGGTCACCTTTCCCATTTCAGAAAATGATATTAACTCCCTGCAAATCCTCGCCAACCAGGTATCGCGGGTTATCGAGATCACCCGTCTCTACGCCGATTTGCTGAACCAGCGGGCCTTTATGGCAGATGTTTTTAAATACATGCGAATTGGCCTGGTCACCATCGATTCCTCGGGAAGGGTTATCAATATCAACCGCGCTGCCTGCCGTATTTTCAACCTTGAAGAGGCGGAAGAGGCCTCTCCGGAAAGGGCAATTTTTCTCGACGAAATGGACCGTCCCTTTTTGAAGCAGATTCATGAAAAGCTATGCCATAGCGGTCCTTACAGCGAATACAACGCCATGCTGGATGAGGGCGGGGAACAAAGGTACCTCAACATCAACGCCTCTTTTACCCGGGAGGAAGCCGAGGGCAGCGAGGCCATCCTCATTATTGAGGATGTTACCGAAAACAAGGTGGTGGAGGATCAGATCAGCCACCTGGAAAAGCTGGCTTCTCTGGGGCGTTTCGCGGCCAGTATTGCCCACGAAATCCGCAATCCGCTTACCGGGATCAGCCTGTTTATGGACGATCTGCACGACCGCATCAGCGATGCCGGGGTGGCCGAGCTCCTGCAAAAATCGCTCAGTGAAATCGAACGGCTCGAAAAGCTGACCCACGAAATCCTGGTTTATGCGCATCCCACCCCCGGGGACTTCTCCCCGGCGGACCTCACCCACGTTCTGATGGAAGTGCTGTCCTTCCTTCGTCCCCAGCTGGCCGCCTCCGGGATCGAGCTGGTGCTCCGGCTTCCCGAAGAGCACCCCTGCGAATTTTTGTTTCACCGGGATCGCATGCGCCAGGCGTTGCTCAATATTGCCATCAACGCCATTGAGGTCATGAAAGATGGCGGGCGCCTGACGGTGCGCCTGGAGAAGGTGAGCCGCATTCCCCGTTTCTTGAAGAAAAAGGGGCAAAAGCAGGGCGAGGAATGGATCTCCCTGCGCTTCGAAGATACCGGACCGGGCATCGAGGCCGCCGAACGCGGCAAGATCTTCGAACCCTTTTACACCCGAAAATCCGGGGGAACCGGCCTGGGACTGGCCACCACCTATAATATTATTTCCGAACACGGGGGCGGCATTGTCGTCGAGGATGCCCGCGGGCATTCCGGCGCGGTGTTTATCCTGTATCTGCCGGTTCGGGAAGCGCAGTCGAAATCCGCACAAATCCGATGAGGCATGCTTATGCAACGGCACACCATTCTGGTGGTGGACGATGAAGATTTTATTCGCCTGAACCTGAAAAACATTTTCGGGGAAGACTACGATCTGCTGCTTTGCGGCGGCGGGGAGGAAGCCCTGGCCCTGGTGAAAAGCCAGAAAGTGGACCTTGCCCTGTTGGACCTGAACCTGGGAAAAATGAACGGTCTGGATGTGCTGCAAGCCATGCGGGAGCTGCAACCGGAGCTGCTGGTGATTATCATGACCGGGTTCTCCTCGGTGGAATCGGCGGTGGAAGCCCTCAAGCGCGGGGCTTACGACTACATCAAAAAACCCTTTAAGGCCGATGCCATTAAGCTGATTGTCCGGCTGGCTATCGAAAAACAGGAACTGGGCGAGCAGGTGAAAGCCCTGACCCAAAAAGACCGGGAAGGTCTGGAGGGTATTTGGGGCGAAAGTGAGGCCATTGCCCGCGTCAAACACCTGGTTCGGGAGTTTGCCCGCTTTGATGACGAAACGGTATTGGTGACCGGGGAGAGCGGCTCCGGAAAAGAACTGGTGGCCCGCTCCCTGCATGGATACAGCTCGCGCAACACCGGTCCCTTTGTGGAGATCAACTGTGCTTCGATTCCGGAAAACCTCCTGGAGAGCGAGTTGTTCGGCTACGAAAAGGGGGCTTTTACCGATGCACGCAGTCCCAAGGAAGGTCTGCTGGAGAAAGCCGACAAAGGCACCCTCTTTCTCGACGAAATCGGGGAGATGTCGCCGGGGTTGCAGGCCAAGCTGCTCAGGGTGCTGGAAAGCAAATCTTTCCGCCGCCTGGGCGGAACCCGGGAAATCCGCCTCAACCTGCGCATTGTCGCCGCCACCAATGTGGACCTGAAAAGCGCCATTCAGGAGAAACTCTTCCGGGAAGATCTGTTTTACCGCCTCAATGTGCTTCGCATCGAAATTCCCCCGCTCCGGGAGCGCGAGGACGATGTTATGGTGCTGGCCCGGCGTTTTCTGGAATTGTTCAGCGGCAAATTTAACCGCCAGATTACCGGGTTTGCCCCGGAGGTGCAAACCATTCTGAGGGCCTATCAATGGCCGGGGAATGCCCGCGAACTAAAAAATATTATCGAGCGCATTTGTATCCTGCAACGGCACAGCACCGTTCGGTTGGAAGATCTGCCGGGAGAAATTACCGAAGGCGTCCCCGGTGGGGATGTAAAGCTGCCGGAAGCGGTCCTGGGGGAAAAGTCTCTGGGGGAAATCCTGGACCAGACCGAACGCCAGCTTATCGAACGCGCCCTGCGCCAGGCGGACCACAACACCACCCGGGCGGCCCGCCTCCTGAAAATCCCCCGGGAAACCCTGCGGTATAAGTTGACCAAATACGGTCTGGATAGTGGTGAAAATTGACCGGTTCACCGGCCAATTTTCACCACCTGAAGGTGGTCCGGTGGCTATTCTCTCCCCTTGAATCCGCATAAAACCGCCCCTTTGGCGCACCGGATGATCCTGGCATGCCCTTTGCCTCAGGTTGATGAAGAAGTTAGCGTCTAACCAAATCATCAACCCAGGAGGTCTGGAAATGAGAATCGCATGGTATGCAGTAAGTCTTTTGTTGGTTTTGGGATGGGCAGGGAGCGCTTTGGCAGAAGAGGAGAAAATGGAGGTGAAAAACCGTTTCAGCGGCACCACTCAGGCGTGGCTGAGCTATCAGCAGGGAGACAGCGTCAGCAATACCACCTTCGGCTTGCGCCGGATGCGGATTCGCTATTACGGCAGCGTGGGCAGCAAGGCCAAAACCTTTGTTCAGGTGGATCTGACCGGTAACTCGCTGGCCGGAGCGCTGCTGGATGCCCGTATCGAGTATTATTTCAACGATAATCTCAATGTGCGGATGGGGCGTTTTATCGGGGCCGGCGTCCGGGGCGGCGGGCAGACTTTTCACTACGATATCGATATCGTTGAAAGACCTCTGGTTGCCCGTCAGTGGGGATCGGGAACGGTTGGGGCGGATTTCCGGGATTACGGATTTCAGGCCGAGGTAAAAAACGCCAGCGGATTAACCGGGCGCCTTTTTGTGCACAACGGCACCGGCAGTATTAACCGCACCAATAAAGCCGGTGGGACCTCCACCGTGGAAATGACCCCCAAGGCGGTGGACGGGATGGTTTTTTTCAAACCGCAGAGCGTCAAAGGCCTGGAAGTTGGGGCTCACGGCGGGATTGGCAACGACGACATCAAAGAGTGGAGCACTTATTCGGCCTATTTATACTACGAACCGGGACCGTATCGCTTTAAAGCTGAGCTGGTCAGCCTGACCACCAGCCCCAACGATGTGGACGCTACCTTGCTGGGATACTATGTTTTCGGCGCCTACGACCTGACCCCCCATGTCGAATTGCTGGGGCGCTACGAAAAGGTTGATCCCAATACCGAAGTCGATGACAACGCCCTGGATCTGATTACCGTTGGGGCGGCCTTTCGGGAATTTCCCGGCAAAAAGAACCATAAGCTTACCGCCGCATTGGTTTTTCCCCTGGAAGAAACCGTGGACGTGGACAACACCACCTTCCAGATTATGTGGCAACTGCTTTTCTAGCAGAAAACATCTCAACAAAAGGATATTCAGGAGCATTTATGTTTAATCCGCAACTCATTTTAGTTCCCACGGATTTTTCCGAAAGCACCGCCCAAAGTTCGCGGCTGGCCGCCCTGGAAGCCGTTTCCATGGCCGAGCAAAGCGGGGCGAGTCTTCTCTTCCTGCACGTTATTGCGGAAGATGTTGCCCGCAAGCCGTTTTTTTTCCTCGATGATGACAAAATCCAGGATTTGCGGCGGCGCTATCTCGAAAACGCTAAAAATGAGTTGGAAGCCTTTGCCAAAAGATATGTGGGTCGCCAGAAGGTGGAATACATTACCCGCATTCGCGAAGGGGTGCCTTACAACGAGATCCTCGCCGAACAAAAGGATTCCGGCGCGGATTTGGTGGTGATCTCCACCCGGGGAATGAGCGGATTGCAGGAATTCTTCTTCGGCAGCACGACCGAAAAAGTAGTGCGGTGGGCCACCTGCAACGTGCTGGTGGTGCGCCATTCTCACGCCAATTTTTAGGGCAAGGCCATCAGAATTGAAAAAAACTGTCTACAGGAGGAAATTATGATTGGTGCATTCAAAAAAACGAGCTTACTGGTTTCGGCGACCCTGATTCTGGGGATCAGCTTACCGGCGTTTTCCCAGGTATTTAAATTCTCCGGCGGCCCTTCGGGCGGCACCTTCCAATATTACGCCAGCGCCATTTCCACCATCGCCAAGGATAACAAAATGCGCGTCCTGGCCAGTTCTTCCGGTGGGGCAATTGAAAATATCCGCCTGATCGATGCCGATAAGGCTTCTTTTGCGGTAACCTACTCGGGACACGTTTGGGCCGCCCGCAACGGCAAGCTCAAAAACGACGACAAAAAATACGGCAACGTCTACGCGGTGGCCTACTTGTACGGGGCGCCGGCCCAATTGGTGGTCAAAAAGGACAGCGGTATCGAATCTCCTGCGGATCTGGCCGGAAAGCGGGTCGGGGTGGGCAATGCCGGCTCCGGCGCTGCGGCCAATGCGGAAATCTTTTTTACCCAGTTGGGAATCTGGGATAAGATGTCCCGCGAAAATCTCGGTTATCGTCAGGCTGCGGATGCCTTCAAAAACGGTCAGCTGGAAGCCTTCTGGGTATTTGTGGGATATCCCAACGCCTCCGTTATCGAAGCGGCCCTGCAGAGCGATATCCGCCTTCTGGATACCTTTGCAGCCGGACAAAACGCCGGGTTATTTGAGACCTATCCTTACTTCTCCAAGGTGACCATCCCCGCCGATACCTACAAGGGGCAGAGCGAACCGGTTAATACCTTCCAGGATGCCGCGCTGTGGGTGGCCAGTGGAAATGTCTCCGAGGAGTCGGTTTACCAATTGCTGACAGCCGTTTACAGTGAAGAGGGGTTGAAGTATATGGTGGAAGTTCACAAATCCGCCAAAGGGATGAATCTCGAAAGCGGGATTAATGGGATCGTTACCCCCTTGCACCCGGGCGCGGAGAAATTCTGGCGCGAACACGGCCTTATCAAGGATTAACCGCAATTGTGTTTCCCCCGGTAGCGACTGGTAACGCTGCCGGGGTGGCATCAAAAACCGCAGGAGGTTTGTTTTGTTCGAGAAGCTTAACAAAATCGAAAAGATTGTATTCGATAGTCTGGCGGTCTTCCTGGTATTGTTCTACTGCGGGTCCGCGGTCTGGATTCCGGCCCCGACCCAATATCACCGCGGGGTATATGTGCTAATCACCTATATCCTGGTTTTTCTGCTGTATCGCTCTTCCAACAAGTACATGCGGATTCTGGACTATGTGCTGATCGCCCTGTCCGCCGGGACGGTCGGATACTGGATCCTGAATTTTGAAGCGCTCAACTACCGGGCCGGCGCCGAAACGCCCGTGGACCAGTGGGTCGCGGTGGTGGGAGTTCTGCTGGGGGTGGAAATAGCCCGTCGCGCGGTGGGAACGGTTTTTGTGGTGATCGGGGGTTTTATGCTGATTTACGGGGTTTACGGCCAGCATTTCCCGGACATGATCGCCCATTTCGGAGACAGTTTTCTGGGCATTTGCACCACCGTCTTTTTTAAGGAAGATGGCGTTTTCGGGATTATGGCCAACGTCCTGGCTACCTACGTGGTGCTCTTTGTGCTGTTCGGCGCTTTTCTGGAAAAATCCGGCGCCCAGAAATTTTTTATCGATTTCCCGGTAGCTGCTGTGGGGCATCTTACCGGGGGACCGGCCAAGGTGGCGGTTATCGCTTCGGGGCTGTTCGGGTCTATTTCCGGGAGTGCCATTGCCAATACCGTTTCCACCGGGGCCTTCACCATTCCCCTGATGAAAAAGGTGGGATTTAAGCCCCATATCGCCGGGGCCATCGAGCCGGCCGCCTCCATCGGGGGGATGTTTATGCCGCCCATCATGGGCGCCGGCGGATTTATTATGGCCGAATTAACCGGACTGCCGTATTCCTACATCATGCTGGTGGCCATCTTCCCGGCTCTGATGTATTTTTTCAGCGTGTTTGTGATGGTGCATTACGAGGCCAAACGGCACAATATCCGCGGCGAAAAGTCGGAAAAATCGGCCCTGGAAATTCTCCGCAAGGAATGGTACTACATCACGCCCCTGATCCTGATAACCATCCTGATGCTGGTCGGCTTTTCGGCCGGCTTTGCCGCGGTTATGGGGATTGTGAGCGCCATCGCAGTCAGTTACATCAACAAAGATACCCGGATGACCCCCATGCGCCTGGTGGAAGCGGCCCGTTTGGGCACGGAAAGCTCCCTTAAAATCGGAGCCACCGTGGGCATCATCGGCATCATTATTTCCATGCTCACTTTCAGCGGATTGATCCTGACCTTTGCGGATATTGTCATCGACCTGGCCAACGGGCAGCTGTTTATGACCATCCTGCTGATCGCCCTGGCCTCTCTGATTCTGGGGATGGGGGTTCCGGTAACCGCTGCTTATCTGATTACTGCGGTGGTGGCCGTGCCGGCCCTTACCCATCTCGGGGTTAATGAGCTGGCTGCACACATGATCGTCTACTGGCTTTCCCAGGATTCCAACATCTCTCCGCCGGTTTGTATCGCCGCCTTTGCCGGGGCAACCATCGCCAAGGCCAATATGTGGCGAACCGCCTTTGCCGCTTTCAAGTTCGGTAAATTCCTCTATCTGGCCCCGTTTCTGTTCGGGTATGTTCCGGGGTTCACCCTTCAGGGAGAACCGTGGGATATCGCCAAAACCTTTGTGATGATCACCATCGGAACGTATCTGTATGCCTATCTGTTCAGCTTTGCCTGGTGGCCCACGGTAAGGGGCTGGTTCACCTCTCAGAAGGATGTCGTTGAGCAATAGACGCCGCCGTTAAGCTTCTCATTTTACCCTTTAAACCGGGTCGAAATATCGGCCCGGTTTTCTGTTACTCCGGAACATCACCCACCTGAGCCCGTTTAAAAAACGCGATCATTTGTTTCATCAATTGAGGATTTTCTCATGATTTCCGTTCTCAAAAAAAGAACGATGGGGATTTTATTAACACTGCTGATCCTGGCGATCAGCGCTTGTTCCACCGACAGCGAACCGCTCAACAGCGATAATGCCACCACCGCCCGCTACCGGCTGACCTTCAAGTCCAACTGGAATGCCCTGGATTTTCCGACCAATTTTCCCGTTAACCGCCACTTCTCGGACCTGATCGGAGTGGTCCACCGGGAAGGCGCCCATATTTGGGAAGTGGGCCAAACCGCCAGCACCGGTATCGAAAACGTCGCCGAACTGGGCGTCAATACCGAGCTGGAAGGGGAGATCAACAGCGGGACCGGTATGGCCGGCGAGGGAGAACTGGTGAGCGGCGGGGGCATCCCGGTTGATCAGGATTCCGTGGTGCTGACCTTTAACATAACGGTGGACTATCCCTGCATCAGCCTGATCTCCATGGTGGCCCCCAGCCCGGACTGGTTTGTGGGCGTGGAAAATCTTTCCCTCCGCAAGGATGGGGACTGGATAGAGCGTATGGCGGTCGATCTGCCGGTGTATGATGCCGGAACCGACGATGGCGCCACCTTTGTCGCCCCCAACAGCGACAGCAATCCCCCCGGAACCATCGCCCTGCTCAGCAGCGATGCGGCGGATACCGACTTCCAGAACGGGGTGCATCGCAACGAACCCACATTGCATATCGCCAGCTTCGTTTTTGAACGGATCGACAATTGATGGTTGACGTTCAGGTCGATGTGAGGCATGCCCGGTAGATGTGAGGCATGCCTCACATCT
>JAGRBF010000290.1 GCA_020434205.1 Calditrichota bacterium
GAACAGGGAAATTTAATCGCCATTCTGGCCTTTTTTATGCGGGAACCTCACCGGGAGGACAACCGCACCATCAACATTGTCGTTTCGGTGTCCCGGCAGTTGGGCATGTTCCTCAATCGCAAACAGTCCGAGACGCGGCTCCGCCAGTTAAACGAACATCTGTCCCTGGCTATCGCAACCGCCCGGCTGGGGGTATGGGAATTTGCCCCCCGCAAAAACGTTGTGCGCATCAACGAACAGATCGCGGAAATTTTTGGCAAAGAGAAAAGTTTCTTCGTCAACAATCCCCTGGGTTGGCGGGATTCGGTGATACCCGAAGATCAGCCCCTTTTGTTGGAAACCCTCAAAGCTCTCTACGATGGTGAGATCATTCAGGCCACGGAATTCCGCATCAAACGCCCGGACGGCGGATTGCGTACCATTGCTTTTTCCGCCTCCCCCCTGAGCGGACACGACGCGGCAGACCTGCGCCTGCTGGGGGTTATTTCCGACGTGACCGAATGGCAACAGCGAGAGAACAAAATCCGGGAGGCCCTGCGGGAGGTCGACCGCCTGAGGGAACGCCTGGAACGTGAAAACACCTATTTGCAGGAAGAAATAAAGGTCGATCACAATTTTTCGGAAATCATCGGCAGCAGTCCGCCCATCCGCAAAGTTCTCGGGGAGGTGGAATTGGTCGCCGAAACCAATTCCGGGGTATTGCTCCTGGGAGAAACCGGCACTGGCAAGGAACTTTTTGCCCGGGCCATCCACAACCTGAGCAAACGCAGCGACCATACCCTGGTTAAGGTCAACTGCGCCGCCTTTCCGGAGGGATTGATCGAAAGCGAATTGTTCGGCCATGAAAAAGGGGCCTTTACCGGGGCAAGCGGACGCAAACCGGGCAAATTCGAACTGGCCCACCAGGGCACCCTCTTTCTGGATGAAATCGGGGATCTGCCGGTGGGGTTGCAGGCCAAACTTCTGCGAGTTCTTCAGGCCGGAGAATTCGAGCGGTTGGGCGGCACCAAAACCATCAAGGTAGATGTGCGCATTATTGCGGCCACCAACCGCCACCTGCCCACCCGGATAAAAGCCGGGCTTTTTCGGGAAGACCTCTATTTTCGCCTCAATGTTTTTCCCATCAACATTCCCCCGCTTCGGGAGCGTCTGGAAGATATCGGCCCTCTGGCCAAGTATTTCATCACCATCTTTAACCGGGATCTCGGCAAAAATATCTCCAACCTGTCCGCCCAGGTACTCAAGGATCTCAAATCCTATCACTGGCCCGGCAATGTACGGGAACTGGAGAACGTTATCGAACGGGCCATGATCCTGAGCAAAGGGGATACCCTTAAACTCGGTGAATGGCTGATGCGCGAATCCCCGGACCCGGACACGCAGGTTTCCCAGACCCTGGCGGCGGTCGAAAAGATGCATATCCTTACGGTTCTGGAACAATGCGGATGGCGGGTTAGCGGCAAAATGGGCGCTGCCGAGATCCTCGGACTCAAACCGACCACCCTGGAATCCCGCATGAAAAGACTGGGCATCTCCCGCCCCTGACTCACGACATGTCGGGATATTCCCAACTATTCGGGAGGTTTTTTCGACATTCATTCCCCCAAGATTTTTCATCCCTTTTAAGATCAACAAAAACAAAAGGATACCAGAATTCTTCCACGGGAGTCGTTCTGGCATGGAAATTGACATATACTATTTCGATGTAACCCATCACCCAATCTCCCTTGGTTGGGTTCCCCCCCCTGGATCACCAGTCAGAAATGGCTGGTGATCTGCCTAAAAAACAGATATTCGCGGGTCCGGGTTTTATGCAGGATAATACACGTCTTTCGGACAACTTATTAATTTTTACCTCCCTCCGCAGGCCGGCGCCCGTCAATTCAAATTCTATGGAAAAAAAACCAGACCAAACTCACCATATCGGGTCTTTCCGGCAGGCCACCCACGGCCCGGCCCCCCCCTCCTTTGCGGTGGTGGCCACAGTGGATCGCGATTTGCGGTTGGTCTCCGCTAACCGCAGGTTTTTGGAAATTTTCCAAAGCTGTCCGGAGGCCCGGGCCGGAACGCCGCTCAGCGCCATGGTAGAGAAGAGCATTTTTGAGGAAATCTTCCTGAAGGGGCTGGTGCAATGCGTGGAAAGCGAAGAAGCCCACCTGCAGTCCTGGGTAAAATCCGTCAGCGGCGAATATCACTTCCTGGATATGGTGTTCTGCGCCTGCCGGGCGGACGGGGAGTCGTTGGAATCGATTGTCATTACCGGCCGCAACGACCGCCACCGCCATCGCAGCACGGAAGCCCTGCGCCAGGCCGAAAATCGCTATCGCTCGCTTTTCGAAGAATCCCGCGATGTGGTCTATTTTACCACCCCGGACGGTTTGCTGGTGGACGTCAATCCCGCCGGGCTGGCCCTGTTCGGGTATGCCTCGCAAGCGGAGCTGGTGGGTCGGGATCTGGCGCAACTCATCTACATCAATGCCCGGGACCGCCAGGCATTTAAGGATCAAATGCTGAAAGACGGGCATGTTCACGATCTGGAGATGATGCTGAGAAGAAAAGACGGCAGCACCATCACGGTTCTCAACAACGCCACCGTTATTCGCAATGCCGAGGATGAGGTTATCCTGTTCCAGGGCATTATCCGCGATATCAGCGAGCAGAAAAACCTGGAGAACCAGCTGATCCAAAGCCAGAAAATGGAGGCGCTGGGGAATCTGGTTGGGGGGATTTCCCACGATTTTAACAACATACTCACCGCCATGCTGGGGTTTATCGATCTGGCCCAAACCCATTCCGACAACCCTGCGGAATTAAGCAGTAACCTTGAGGATCTCGCCCGGTCCGTTAACCGGGCTAAAAATCTGGTGGGGCAAATCCTGAACTTCAGCAGCAAGAAAGAACCGAAAACCCAGGTGGTAGCGCTGGGACCTATCCTGGAGGACGTCATCAATTTGCTGCGGGCCACCATCCCGGAGAACATTGAAATCCGGGAACAGCGGGCCGATCGGGAATACCTTATTCTGGCCGATCCCAATCAGATCTTCCAGGTTATGCTCAATCTGACCACCAATGCCGTTCACGCCATGGAAGAATCGGGAGGGGTCCTGTCCATCGGTCTTAAGCACCTCAACCTCAGGCATCCTTCGGTCCTGAAGGGGATCAAACTTCCCCCGGGGGATTACCTGCAAATAACCGTTCGCGATAACGGTCAGGGCATAGACGCACAACATCTCAGCCAGATTTTCGATCCCTTTTTTACCACCAAACCTATTGGCAAGGGAAGCGGCATGGGGTTGGCGGTGGTGCACGGGATTATCACCAGGCATCAGGGTTATATCGGTGTTAGCAGTGCCCCGGGAAACGGGACGGATTTCAGCGTTTTCCTGCCCCGGGTTTCGGCGGAAGGAAGGTCTGTTTCCGACCCGGAAAACGGTTTCCCGGAAGGCATCTAAAGTTGGGGCCGCCCGTAGGGGTTGGCGCATCAGTAAAACTCAATAGCGGAAACAAATCCAATGGCTGCCAAATCCATCCTCATTGTAGACGACGACCACCAGGTTCGCAAAATGTTGGGCCGGGCCCTTACCGGAAAAGACTATCAGGTGGTTGAGGCTTGCAACGGCATCGAGGCCCTGAAAGTTTTCCAGCAGCTGGAAAGGCAGCTGAACCTGATTATCATGGACATCATCATGCCGGAAAAAGAAGGCATCGAAACCATCAGGGAAATCCGCCAAAAAAACAATGACGTAAAGATCCTGGCTATTTCCGGTGGGAGTCCCCGCCTGGGGGCCCATATTTCTTTGAAACTGGCCCAGACCATCGGGGCTAATCACATCCTCGAAAAGCCCTTCGCAATTACCGACCTCCTGAGAACCGTAGAAGAACTTGCCTGACCCGATCCCGGGTCTCCCTCCCGCTCAAAAAAAATCAATAAAATTTCATCAAGTTCGATAATCTTCCACCGATTCTGATAGTACAATCCCATCCTATCCACCCTACAAGGGAGGCAACCTTGGACAAGCAACACTTCTGGATGAAGATGGAAGATATCCTCAACAACGGCAACCGGGCCGAACGGCGCGCCCTGATGCTCCTTCTGAACGATATCAACAGCGGCGCCCTGCGCATTGACGATTTCACCGTCAAGCAAGAATGGGTGGAGCGGCTGTGGGAAACCTACCTCCTGCGGGCGTCCCAACTGTATTACCGCGGCAATGCCGAGGATAGCGGCGCCAAAGCGCAAGTGCCAACCACAGGTATTTGACCCTCATCGCAACCTGAAATCGCTGGACGGCACCCCGCGGAAATAGCGGGGAATTAAGGGAAAATCCTCGGTGACCACGTAATAATAGGTGCCCTGGGGATACTCCGGGGTAACCCCGCTTCGCCCATTGCATTCATCCAGATCCCCCAACCCGGTCACGTATTCATAATCCGCGGTATAGATCCCGGTGTATTCACCGCAGGGGGCGGATTCGCCGTCTCCCGGTCTGAGCCCGGACTTCAGCTGATAGCCGGAGCTCAGGATGGCGAGCCCCGAGGTGCTGTCGTCCGCCACTGCGTAGCCGTACTTGTAATAGACCGGAAACCCGTCCGCCGCATAGCCAATCAGGGTCATCTCATTTTCGGCGATATTGAGCTGCTGCAAATAGAGGGTGGGACTGCCGTGATAATGATACTTTCCGTTGGGTTGAACGTGGGCATTGTTGCAATCCAGGCCGATTTGCACCATGCTGGCTTCCAGATTCCAATCCCAGTTAACATTGGGCGCCATAATGCCCTCGTGCGGCCAGGGCTCCGCAGCCACCGGGTCCAATTCCACCCCGTTCAGCAAAATCCCGAAGGAATACAGAGGGCCGTTATTCCCTTGCAAAGCGGTCAGGGAACCGGCGATTTCCGGGGTTGCGTCCAGGGTATACCGGCTGTTCTGGGCGGCAACGGCATTGGGGTTAATGGCCCCGGGCACCCTGCCGAACAAACCCACCTGATGGTCGGGAATATTGTTGGCGGTAATAATCCGGGAATCGCCACTCAGTTGCAGGGTTACCGAAGGCACGAAGGCCAATTGTTCGCTGCAATCCCCGCGGGAGGTATCCACCGCGATTTCGCTGTTACATTCGCCGGAATCACCCCCGGCGGCTTTTTCCGCCGAACAACACCATCCGGCACAAATCAGCAGGGTAAACATCAGCCCACGGCCTGCTCTATATTTCATCAAGCTTCTCCTTTAAGATATTCAATGGGTGGTTTACGGGAGGCGTGCCTACCTGAACACCTGAATGGTTAGAGGCCGATGGTGGGGATTTCTTGCAAAATGTTGGGGTTTCGGGCGATTTACCGGGCAGGAACCTGGCCAAAAGGCCGGAAACCTGGCGGTCCCGGCCTTTCGAAGGTCTAGTTGCCTGTTGGGGTGAGAATGGTGGACAGCACGTGCCGGCCCACTTTTCGCCCCTGGTCCGCCCCTTCGCTGACCGCAAAGGGAAAGTGAAAACCGTTGAGCACCCGCGAGCGCCCGCAATCCTCGGCGGCTTTATCCACGTTGGTGTAGCTGCGGGAAGTGCCGGGGGGATTGGCGGTCACCGAAACCATGGTGAACGCTACATCCGGGGTTCCCAAAACGCCCGCGACGATTTCGGCACAACTCGATGCAGCGCCGGCATGGGCAGACGGGTAATCCGGCCAGGGCGGGGTTTGCATTTCCGGCTCCCAGGCGGGGTCGGGACTGGTGGCGGCGTTGCCGTCCTTATCTCCGGCGCGGATAGCGGTGATGGGCCGCCAGCTGTCGTAGTGATATTTGCTGTCGAAGGTCACCAGGTAAAAATCGTAAAGATTGACGTTGAGCAGGGCGAAGAGGCGCACCGTCTCCCGAAGGGGCAGATTCTTCTGCGCGGCCGTAATGCGCCCGATGCGGTTCCAGCCGTGTTCGGCAAATTCCGCCCACCAGTAGGCGATGTGGGTTTCGTCCGCGCTGCGCACCGCGCTGTTTTTGGCCCCGTAGGCCTTGACCTCGTTATATGAGGCGGCGTACTCCGGGCTTGTTAATTCCGGAAGGGCCGGGGAGCGAAACTGATCCAGGCGTTCCAGGGTAAAGGGGCGGGCCACCGAAAAATCCGGCTTCCAGGCCCAATCGAATCCCGGGGTATACTGGTAATCGCCGGGTTTGGTCAT
>JAGRBF010000291.1 GCA_020434205.1 Calditrichota bacterium
TTCAGGCGCAGTTTCCCGACGCCCACCTGGTGAAGGCCTTCAATTCGGTGGGCAGCGCCCGCATGGTAAATCCGACCTACGCGGCCGGCAAGCCGACTATGTTTATCTGCGGTAACGAATCCGCCGCGCGGGAAACGGTGGGCGAGCTGGTGGAGCAGTTCGGCTGGGAAGTTGCCGATATGGGAACTGCCGAAGCGGCCCGGGCTATCGAACCGCTTTGTATGCTCTGGTGTATTCCCGGTTTTAAGGACAATCAATGGACTCATGCCTTCAAGCTGCTGAAGTAGGCCTTTCCGGGAATCCGGGAGCGAATCGAAACGGAAATAATGACCATGGTTAATCTGTATGCCACCGGCACCGCAGCGGCTCTCCTGCGGCCGCGGCGGGTAATGCGACAGATCCTGATCTGGTGCCGGGAGGGAGAGCTGAGCATCATCGTCGATGACAAAAAGCTGACCCTGCGCCCCCGGGAAGTGCTGACCATTACCTCGGGCCAATATCATTATTTTGAGGATCTGGAGGGTGGGGAGGGACTGGTCCTGGAGTTTACCACCGATTTTTTCTGCAAGGACGATCACGATATCGAGCTGGTTTTCCACAACGGGCTCTTCTGCCATTTCGATCTTAACGAGGTGATTCCCCTGCCCGGCAGTCCGGTGGTGGAAGAACAGTTGCAACTAATCCGGGAAGAGCTTTCGGAACGTCCCTTTCAGTATCTGACCTCCGTTCACGCCCGCATCAAGCTCATTCTGGTGGAGATCAACCGGGCCAAAATCGGGCGCGGCGACGAGATTTACCAGCCGGACGCCCTCTTCCTGAAATTCCTGGACCAGGTGCGCTCGCAATTCAACCACGCCCTCTCTCTCCGGGATTACGCCGATCAATTGAATACCAGCGAAGCCCGCCTTAATGAGGCCTCCCGCCTGCACGCCGGCAAAAGCGCCCAGAATGTGGTCTACGGGCTGATTGCCTCGGAAGCCAAACGGCTCCTGATCTACGAAAAACTGAGCGTCAAGGAAATAGCCTTTCGGCTGGGGTTTAACGACCCCTTCTATTTCTCCAATTTTTTCAAGAAGCACGCCGGCCTCTCTCCCAGCGCCTACAAAGAGAAGTTGGTGGGGTAGAAGAAGCGATTTCCGGAATTCTTCGCGCCTTCGCGGCTTCGCGGTTAAATAGCAAAAATGGGTTTGGTTGCGTAACATGAGTTAGATCATGAAAATTCTCCTCACCGGCACCACCGGCTATATCGGTAAACGCCTTCTTCCGGTGCTGCTGGACGCAGGACATCATGTGGTCTGCTGCGTCCGGGACAAAAACCGCTTTGATGCGGGCTTTTATGAAAGCGACCGGGTGAGCGTCGTCGAGGTCGATTTTCTGGATGCCGCCTCTCTGGCGGCCATTCCCGCAGACCTGGACGCGGCCTATTACCTGATCCATTCCATGTCCGCGGCGGTGGACAACTTCGGCTCCCTGGAAGAAACATGCGCCCGCAATTTCCGGGAGCGCCTGCAGCAGACCGCCGTCCGGCAGGTGATCTACCTGGGGGGCATCGCCAACGACGGGGAGCTCTCCAAACACCTGCGCTCCCGGCTTCAGGTGGAAGATCAGCTGCGTTCCGATGCGTATGCCCTAACCACCCTGCGGGCCGGGATTATCATCGGTTCCGGGAGCGCCTCCTTCGA